>DASPWX010000188.1:0-19004 GCA_035637615.1 Bathyarchaeia archaeon
AGACCTCATAGTCGTCGTTGTCGTTCCGGACATATGCGGCGCGCAGCTCGGGTCGGGCGTCGAAGTCGCCGAAACCTCGGAGCGCGTCGTAGGCCTCGAGCGGTTTCTTTGTCAGGATCAGGAAATCGGTCTCGCCCGCGCCGGCGTCGTGGCGGTCCACACTACCGGTCTCGCCGATCGCGGCCGAGACGCGCTCCTCGAGGTGCCTGAACTCGTCGAGATCGCGGTAGGACGAGCGGGGGACCGGAAGGACGAGAAGGAATTCCACTGCTGCGAATCTAGGTGCCTCGGCGCCGCGTGGTAGAGCGCGATAGTCCCAGCGGCGCGCAGTACTTCGTGGCCAGCGTCACGATGGGATCCCGCCGTGCGTTGGTCTGGCCACATCGCGCGGGGCACGTCGCCGACTGCGTCTACGGCGTCACGTTGCTCGTCATCGGTCGGCGCGGCGGACAAGGGGCGTAAGCAAAGCTGACCGGCCCTCTGCTCAGGACCCCTTTTTCGTCACATTCATCGTCAGATGACTGAATCCGCGATCCTCGCCGCCCAGATCCGCCACACGACTCGCGACCTTCTCGTGCTCCGTCTTCCCAGGCACGGCGGGATCCGCGGCTCCGTCGAAGACCACGACCCACTTCGCGCCCTGCCTGCTGATCCGCGCCGCGACGTCTTCGTCGACGATGCGTTCGATCGCGCTGAGCGCGCCGTTCAAAGTCTCGAACGCGAACGTGTGCTCCAGCCTGGTGCCGGACGGAAACATCGCCGCGATCGAAGGTTCGGCCTCGCCGGCTTCGAAGGGCGCCACCGCGAACTTGGCCGGATCCATCCCGGCCTTGCGCATAGCGTCTGCGATCTTCGGATCGACCGGCGAGGTGTCGCCGGGCGCTCGCGGAACCAGGCGGTATTTCCTCGGGCCGATCAATTGCCCTTCATGAACTCCCGGATCGAGGTGGTGACCCGGTCGATCTGCTCGTCCGTCAACTCCGGGTACATCGGGAGCGACAGAACCTCCGATGCGAGCCGTTCGGTCACGGGCAGATCGCCCTTGCGATAGCCGAGGAACTCCGCCGACTGCTGCAGGTGGATCGGCACGGGGTAGTGGATCTGCGTACCGATGCCCCGCTCGCCGAGGTATTTTCGGAGATCGTCCCGCCGGCCACCAGGCACCCTGATGCAGTAGACGTAGAACACGTGGCGCTCGCCGCTCGGGATCTCCGGCCGGATCACGCCGGAGCCGTCGAGGAGCTTGTCGTAGGCGCGGGCGACCTCGCGCCGGCGCTTGTTCCACTCCGGCAGGCGTCGGAGCTTTATCCGCAGGATCGCCGCCTGGATCTCGTCGAGGCGAGCGTTGTAGCCGACGACCGGGTGGTAGTAGCGGGTCGACTGTCCATGCTCGCGGAGCGCACGGAGCTCCTCCGCCAGACGGTCGTCGTTCGTCGTGATGCTTCCGGCTTCGCCGTATGCGCCGAGGTTCTTCGAGCAATAGAACGAGAAGCAGTTCACGCGGCCGCCGGAGCCCGCCTTCTTGCCGTCGTCGAGAAGCGCACCGTGCGCTTGAGCGGCGTCTTCGATGATCATGATGTTCCGGTCCTGCGCGATCTGTCGGAGAGGCTTGAGATCAACGGTCCGGCCGTACAGGTGGACCGGGATGATCGCCTTGGTGCGAGGAGTTATCGCCGCGGCGACGGCGGCAGGGTCCATGTTCATCGTTCGCTCGTCCACCTCGACGAGGATCGGCCGCGCGTTCGCATAGAGGATCGCCTCGACGGTCGCGAAGAACGTGTGGGATACGGTGATGACCTCGTCGCCGCTCGACACGCCGCAGGCCCGGATCGCGAGCTGCAGCGCGTCGGTGCCGCTGCCGACGCCGATCGAGTGCTTGGTGCCGATGTACGACGCGAACTCCTCGTCGAACGCCTTGACGTTCGGCCCAATGGTGAGCTGCATGCTCTCGAGGACTTCGTCGATCGCGGCGCGGACTTCGTCGCGGATCGTCGCGTACTGCGCTTTCAGGTCGACGAGAGGGATTTCCTGTGTGGCGACTGCGGTCATGACGTTTTGGTCTCCTTCATACCTTCACCCGCTCCGGGAGGTCCTTGAGCCACGCGTAGGCATGCGGGTAGATGCCGACGAAGCACGCGAGATCGCGGATGTCTTCTTTGAGCTGCACCGCCGGATTCCCGGCCCACACCGTCCGCGCGGGCACCGCGTGGCGCACGACGCTTCCGGCGCCGACGAGCGCGTCCTCACCGATCTCGACGCCCGGCAGGATGGTGCTGTTCCCGCCGATGCGTGCACGGCGGCGGACCACGCCGCCCCTCACGCAATCGAGGTACGCGGGGCACTGGGGATGCGGATCGTCGGTGAAGACCACGTGCGGCCCCAGGAACACGTCGTCGTCGATCTGGGTGAGCTCGAGGAAGCACCCCGTGTGGACGCGCACCCGCGAGCCGATCCGATTGCCGAATTCGAGCGATGCGTGGGTGCCGACCGAGACGTCGTCGCCGATGACGTTGTCCTCGCGGATCGATGCACCTTGTCCGGTCTGGAGGCGCGCCCCGATGCTCGTTCCGGCATAGATCGTCGTGAATGGACGGATGACCGCGCCGGGGCCGATCACGAGCTCGAGCTCGCCCTCCTTCTTGCCACGGGGTGCGCGCCCAAGGATGGCGTACTCGCCGACGGTGCTTCCCTCACCGAGCCGGACATTCGGCGCGACGACGGCCGTGGGGTGCACGGTCGTCTTCATGCGCGCACCGGGTCCAGGCGATAGGCGACGCGCGCGCCGCCCGACCGGAGCGACCGCATCGCGAGCTCGAGAACGCGGACGACCGTGAGGCCGGCCTCGCCGTCGCTTCGCGGCTTCGTTCCCTCGCGGACGCACTCGATGAAGTGACGCATCTCCACCTGCAGCGCTTCGGTCATCGGCACACGCGGGCTATGGATGTCGCCGGCGCGGTAGCTGCGCCGGAGCTCATCGCTCTCGAGCTTGTCAACGCCCTGGTCGTAGATCTTCACCTTCTCGACGCCCTGCACATCGTCGTAGACCACCATCTTCTGCGAGCCGATCACGATCATCGTCCGCAGCTTGCTCGGCGCGAGCCACGAGAGGTGCGCGTGCGCGATCGCACCCGACGGAAACCCGATCTGGAGGAAGACGACGTCTTCGATCGTGGGCTGCACGTAGCACGCGCCCGTGCACTGGACCCACAGTGGCTCCTCGTCGAGCCAGTAGAGCATGATCGATACGTCGTGCGGACCGAGGTCCCACAGCACGTTGATGTCGAACTGGTGCAAGCCGAGATTCACGCGCTGGCTGTCGATGTAGTGCACGCGGCCGATCCCGTCGGAGTCGAGGATGTTCTTCACGGCGACGACGGCCGGGTTGTAGACGAAGGTGTGCCCGACCATGAGGGTCTTTCCGGCGCGGTCGCCGGCGCGGACGATCGCCTCCGCATCGCTCACCGTTTGGGCGAGCGGCTTCTCGACGAACACGTGCTTTCCCGCGGCGAACGCCTCCTCGGCGAGCTTCCGGTGGGTGCCGACCGGCGTGACGATGCAGATAGCGTCGATCGAAGGGTCCTCAAGGAGCTCGCGGTAGTTGGTCGTCACGCGCACGGCCGGGAAGCGCTTGCTGATCACGTCGAGCCGCTCCTTCGACAGGTCCGCGACGGCGACGGCCTCTGCCCCAGGCGCTTCGTGCAGGTTTCGCACGATGTTCGGCCCCCAGTAGCCCGCCCCGATCACACCCACACGCACGGGATTGCTCAAGAAGACCGAATTCTAGGGTTCGGGGGCTTGAGAAAGCGTTACTGACCTGTGGCGGTACGAAGCTTCGTGAGATCGTCCTGGAGAAGCTGTATCTGGCGGCCATATTCGGCGAAGTCGCCCGCTCTGAGGGCGGCCTGCGCCGCGTTGTAGTGGTCGGTCGCCGACTTCACGAGCGCCCCGATCTCGGGCGACGGTGTCGCTGCGGGTGGCGGGGTGGTCGTGGGCGGAGGCGTGGTCGTCGGTGGCGGGGTCGTACCCGGCGGCGGTGTGGCGATCGTGCCCGCTCCGAAGAGCGCCTCGATGGACTTCGTGAACGATTCGGTCATCACGACCTTGTCCTGCGTCGCGAGGATGACGCGCTGGAGCTCGGGAATGCTGCTCTGCGTCGACTGCACGTAGACGGGCTCGAGGTACACGAAGCTCTTGCCCGTCGGCAGCACGAGCAGATTTCCGCGGATGCAGGTCGCGCCCCCACCGCCGCAGAGCAGCGTGAACTGCTGGCGAATCGACGAGTCGGCATCGACGAGAGCCTCGACCTGCGCCGGACCCAGGATCGTCCGGTCGCGCGGGAACGTGAGCACACGCAGCTTGCCGTAGTCGGGCGCGTCCGCACGGCCAGCGATCCAGGCGACCATGTTGTCGCGCGCGCCTCCGGCCGGCGTCATCGGCACGAAGAGCACGAACTCCGGCCGATCGGATCCCGGGAGGCGCGTCGTGACGTAGTACGGCTCGATCGGCTGCTTCGGTCCGCCCTGAACCAGTATTTCGTTTGCGATCTTCCACGCGTCGCTGCGGTTGAAGTAATCGTCGGGATTCGTCATGTGGTAGAGCGCGAAGACCTGCGTCTGGATGCTGAAGAGAGACTCGGGATAACGGATGTGGACCCGTAGGGCTTCCGGCATGTCGGCGATGGACTTGAAGAGAGCGGGGTAGATCTTCCGCAGGTTCTGGATGACGGGATCCTTGTCGTCGACGACGTAGTAGGTGATCGATCCGTCGTACGCGTCCGTGACGACCTTGACGCTATTCCGGACGTAGTTGAGATGGCCGCCCGCGATCGAGGTCGATCCAAGGCCGAGCGCTGAGAAGTTCTCGCTGTAGGGATAGCGGTCGCCGGTCGTGAACGCGTCGTTTATCCAGTAGAGCTTGCCGCTGGCGATCACGAGATACGGATCGGGGTCGTATTCGAGGAACGGCGCGATCAAACGCTCGCGCGGGACGATCTGCCGATGGAAGAGGAGCCGGCTGTCCGAGGTGATTTGGTTGGACACGAGGAGGTTCGGGAAATCACCGAGCCGCAGCGTGAACAGGAGGCGATCCCAGAGGCCACCGATTCCGATGCCGCCCGTGCCGCTGAACTGCGTCGTGACATTGCCCTGGGCGGTCGTGTAGTCGAACTCGGGCTGGTTCGTATCCACGATGACGTAGTCGCCTCCGAGCTCGCCGAAGTAGATGCGCGGCTGGTCGATCTTCGGTTCGCCGACCGGCGGGATGTCGCTGACCAGGAAGAGCGGCTTTCCCGCGCTGTCCACGCCGCCGACCGCCGTCGCGACCGCTCCGAGGCCGTGCGTGAAGATGAGGTGGCGGTTGAGCCAACCCTGTGCCGGAAGGCTGTTGGACGAGAGCTCGCGCGCCGACAGAAAGACCGGCGTTTCGTTGCCGCCGATCTGGTAGCGGTCGATATCGACGTCGTTGAACGTGTAGTACTGCCGCAACCCCTGAAGCTGTGTGAATGCCGAAAGGAGCGGACGGTAGTCCCAGAGGCGGACGGCCGTGATGTCGGACAGATCGGTCCGTACGTCGGCCGCGGTCGGCGCAGCGCCAACGTCGAACGCCGATTCGTCGATGGTGTCGAGTGAGTACGCGGCGCGGGTCGCCTGGATGTTTCGCGTGATGTAAGGCCGTTCCTTGTTCAAGGGATCCGGCGAGACGATGAAGTTCTGGATCAGCGCGGGGTAGATCCCGCCGACGACAAGGCTGGCTGCGAACCAGAGGACGATCGCGCCGCCGAGGATCCAAAGCGTCCCGCGAAACGCGTTTGCGAAGCAGGCGAGCGCCGCGACTCCGACGATGACCGTGAGGATGGTCAGCGCGGGAAGGCGCGCGTTGATGCTCGTGTACCCCGCGCCGACGAGCACGCTTTCCGGCCGGAACAGCAGCTCGAATTGGTCGAGAAGGTAGCCGCTCGCGATGATTGCGAGAAAGAGGCCGCCCAGGATGGAGAGATGCGCGCGCGCCGGTCGCGCGAGCGCGAGCGCGGTGCGGCCGGCGACGCGGATGTCGGCGCTCGCAAGCGAGCCGGTCGCGACTCCGATCACGCCTCGCACGAAGTACAGGGTGATCACCCCGATCGCGATGACGATGAGCGCGACCAAAAGCCAGCCCCGCACGAACTCGAGCACGGGCAGCGTGAAGAAATAGAAGCCGATGTCGCGCCCGAAGACCGGATCCGTCGTGCCGAACGGGACCTGATTGACCCAGCGCAGCAGCATGTCCCACTCGTCGCCACCCGCGATACCGAAGAAGAACGCGGGAATGAGCAGGAGCCACATGAACCGGAGGGTTGTCGGCAGCGCGCCGCGCCGTCGGCGTTCGGCGTCGACCACGACCCGAGGCACCTGCGGCCGGAGGGCGAAGTAGACGTTCGGCAGGGCGAGGACGAAGAAGGCCGCGCCGAACACCGCGAACGCATAGAACGCGGCGGTGTAACGCCGCAGGTAGACGGACTCGAGGCCGAGGCTACGGAACCAGAGGAGATCGGTGAGGAAACCGACGAGTGGGCTGATGAAGAGCGGGATCAGAAGGAGGAGAAAGATGATGATGGCGATTACGACGAAGCGGCGCGACGGACCTGTTATGCGGTCGCCGCCCCTGCCGAAACCCGAGAGGTCGATATTCGACCAGTCGATGCTTCCCCAGTCCCTGCCCCCGTCGCCGCCGCGCCCGCGCTCGCGCATTCGTCCTCAGGATAGGCGTGGTTTCGTTCGTCTGGTCGTTGGGCGGTTATGAGCTCCGCCGGGAGTCACGAACTTCTCGCAACGCGGACAGATTCTCAATCTCTATGAGGTCCTTGTTCCGACCCGCAGCGCGTTTCATCCGGATCAGGTCGTCGAGAGAAGCGACGGACACATTCGTGCCCACGAGGCTCATCGCGTCGGCATTCCGCATTAGCTGTTCGTAGTCGAAGCTCCCGCTTGCGGCCCCGAGGCAGTTGAACGGTCCGTAGCTCGTATCGAAGGTGAAATTCAGCCCGGCCTTCAGGGTCCGGGCGTCCAGACGGAACGCGACAGGCTCCCGCACGCCGCGAAGGGTCGCCCGTAGCTCCTTGAGCGCCGCGGTGAGTCGCTCGAGATTCTCTTGGTCGCGGGCATAGCAGATGTCGAAGTCATTCGTGATCGTCGTGGACCCTTGTAACGACGCCGCGATACCACCGATAACGACGAACCGCACCTCGTGGCGGGCCAGGACGCCGAGGATCGGCCGCGGGTCGAACACGACATTTTCTAGCGGACGCGCCTTGCATTCCTTACGAGCGCGTTGATCGCGCGTGTTGCGACGACGGACCGCCGCAAACGTTCTTCGGGAGTCAGCGGCAGCGTCGACATGAATTGCGTGCGATCGACCCCGCCACCGGCGACGTTGACTACGTCGACGTCGAGATCGCAGGCGCGAAAGATCCGCTGCAAAGTGCTGTAACGCGGGTCCTGAAGACCGCGCTCGATGGAAGAAATCATCGGCTGGGGTATCTGCGTTTTCGCTGCGAGCTCGGCCTGAGTGAGCCCCTTTCGCTTTCGCGCAGCTCGCACGAGCCGACTGGCCTCCATATATGGAAAAGCATATCAGGCGGCGAGACGCGTGCGGACCTCCGCGAAGAGATCAACGTAGGTCTCGACGACGCGCGGCCAGGTGTACGTGTGGGCGACGAATCCCGCACCCGATCGGCCGAGGCGGTCACCGAGTGCCGCATCGTCAATCAAGAGCTCGCAGATCTCCGCGAACTCAGCCGCACCCCGGTACGCGAGGCCCCCGCCGGCGCGGCGCGCCATACCGGCGAGGACGGGCGAACGCGCGTCGACGATCACCGGACGTCCGGCGGCCCACGCCTCGAGCGTCACGAGCGAAAGCGACTCGAGCAGGCTCGGCATCACAAAGGCCGCGCAGCCCGCGAGCCCGTCCCATTTGTCCTGTTCGGAGAGGCGCCCGAGGTGCACGATGCCGCTCGTTTTCGGGACCCCGATCTCGGCATCCCCGACGAGCACGAGCGAAACATCGTGCGCGGGATCGCTCGCGCGCCAGCGCTCGTAGTTCGCGAAGAGCTCGCGCGAGCCCTTGCTCACACCGATGCGCCCGACGTAGAGCAGGTACGGACCGGTGATGCCATGTTTTTCGCGGAACCGCGTCGCGTTCCGCTCGGCCGGCACGTCGATCCCGACTCCGACGATCTCGTTCGACACTCGCTCATTCCGGAAGCGGCGCCAGACCATGCGCCGCTCCTCGTCGGTGTTGTAGGCGATCGCGCGCGGACCGTGGAACACCGGTTTGTACGCGGCGAGACCGATCGCCGACTCCTCGTGCGCCGTCGGCACCAGGACCGCACGCTCCGGTACGAGCGGCAGACCGAGGACCGTTGGGTAATAGATATAGGTGAAGAACAGCACGTGGTCGTAGTCGCGGCCGCGTTTGAAGAGGAAGTCGATGAGCTCGGGCGCGTACGGCCCCTGCGCGTCGATGAATGCGCGTTCGTCGTCCAGCGTGTGGCCCGACCGAAAGGCGCGGCGCTCGTAGAGCTTGAAGTTCCATGCGCGCGGGCGCTCGACGGGAAAGCGCCGCACGGTGACGCCGTCCACCCGATCGAGGCCCGCGGTGAGGTCGCCCTTCCAGGTGAGGTAGTTGGTCGAGTTCGTCGTCGCGACTTCGATCGCGAACTGCGGCGCGAGACGCTGCACGACGGAGCGCGCGTGGGCCTCCGCGCCTCCTGGCACGTCGCCGTAACGCTGCACGACGACGAGAAGGCTCGGTTCGTTCAATCCGCGACCAGATCGACGAGCTGTTCGAGGCGCCCATCGAACGCCGGCCAGGTGCACTCGCGCTCGACGTACGCACGGCCCGACACACCGAGCTCGTCTCGCTTTTTGAGGACCGCGGCGAGAGCCGTCGCGAAGCCCCCGCGATCGTATGCGGCGCCGCCGCTCGCGCGCGCGACCTGACCGCTCGTGACTTTGTTCTTCGCCGAGACGAGACACGGCGTTCCGACCTGCCATGCCTCGAGGAGCACGATCCCGAGGCTTTCGAGATGGGACGGGAGGACGAGCGCGTCCGCCGCTTCGAGGAGCGCGTATTTGTCCTCGTCGCTCACGCGGCCGAGCGCGACGATGTCATCGCGCACGGGTATGGGCATGCGCGCGGTGCCGGCCAGCACGAGCGAGCCCGCGCCGCCGCTCTCGCGGTAGGCGATCCAGTCGGCAAGGAGCTCATCGACGGCCTTGCCCTCGCTCACCTGGCCGAGATAGAGGACGAGCGGCCCGCGCGGCGCGTAGTGCTCGCGGAACGGCTCGGGGTCGTGCCAGGGCGGCGCGTCGAGACCGATGCCCAGCACCTCGCTCGGGATGTGCTCGTTGCGGAAACGCGCGTGGACGAGATCGCGCTCCTCGGGTGTGAGGAAACCGAACGCGCGCGGCAGCTGGAACAGCGCGCGGTACGGGACGAGGCGGAGCGGCTCCTCGTCGTGCGCGGTCGAGATGAGTCCGGCGCGCTCGGGGACGAGCGGCAGGCCCGCGGCCGTCGGCTCGTAGATGTAGGTGTAAAAGAGGATCGCGTCGTAGCCCTTGCCGTCGCGGCGCAGGAATTCGAGCAGACCCGGCGTGTGCGGTCCCTGCATGGCGAGCCAACCCTGCTCGTCGGCGAGGGTGTGTGGCTCGAAGAGGATGTGGCGCTCGCTCTCCTTGAACGTCGTGCTCCGCGGGCCGGTCACCGCGAAGCGTCGCACGCGGACCGGGCCGTCCATCGACTCGCCGACCGCGAAATGCGGGGCCCAGCTCCAGTAGTCGAGCGCATTCGTCGTCGCGACCTCGACCTGGTTGACCATCGCAAGACGGTGGGCCACAACCCGCGCGTGAGACTCGGACCCGCCCACGACCTCGGCGCCGTAGCGCTGGACGACGACGAGGATCTTCACTCGATGCCGGCGAGATAGCGTTCCGCGTTCCGCTCCGGCGAAAGCAGGCGGCGCAGGATGCGCACGCCACGGGAGTACCTCGCGTAGGCCTCCGGCTTCTGGATCTCGCGCATCGCTTTCGCGAGCTCGTCGGCGCTCCGGACCACCGGCCCGGCCGCGTGATACGGCGCGAAGCCCTCGGCCTCGGAGAAGATGCACGGCAGGCCAGCCCACACCGCCTGCGTGACCACGGCGCTCTGGAATACGTCCTCGTAGAAGAGGACGACCGCGTCGGACGCGGCGACGTACTCGCCCATCGTCTCGTATTCGGTGTTGATCACCACGTTCGGCTTTGTCTTCGCGAGGGCGATGATCTCATCGAAGTACTCGGGCTCCCAGCTCGATTTCGTGCCCGACAGCACCAGCACGGCGTCGTCTGGCAGCGCCTCGATGACTTCCTTGTAGCGCTTGCGCGCGAAGAAGAATCCGGGCGACACGAAGATGAACTTGTCCGTCGGCAGGCCGAACCTCGCGCGGAGCTTGCGTTTTTCCTCGGCGCTTCGCGGCAGGACCGTGTTCTCGAGCGGCATAACGAGGAGTGGGAAGCGCTCGCGCTTGTCCTGATCGGGTGTGAGGAGCTGGAGCCAGCGCTCGCTCCGCGTCGAGTGGACGACGAGCTTGCGCGGGATCGCGCCCATGAACATCAGAACGAGCCGATATCGCAGGAACCAGTTGGCCATCCGCAGCGCGACCCACGGCATCCGCAGGATCTCGAGCGGCAGGCGGTAGCGCGGGTTGTAATGCAGCGCGGCCGACAAGCGACGGTAGTGATGGAACTTCTCGGGCTCGAGCTCGTGCAGCGAGAGAATGACCGGAAGTCGCTTGCGCCAGAGCGAGATGAGCGCCCGCACGAAAGGCACATCGCGGAAGATGCCCGCCTCGTGCTCGATAAGCACGGCGTCGCTCTGCGACGAGATGAATTTGAGCTTGCGGTAGAGATCGGCCGTGTCGAGGTGCTTGACCCCGACGAAGGTGACCTGGTGTCCGCGGTCGCGAAGACCATCGGTCACGGCGAGCGAGTAGTGGTGGATGCCGCAGCGCTGGTCGCTCGACATGACGACGATCTTCTTCGACTTCGCATTCGGCAGCTCCCACCCGCCCTGGGCGAGCGCGAGCTTCAGCCTGTCGGCGACATGCGGCCGCGAGAACGCCTCGACGCGGCGACGGCCCTTCTCGACGAGGTCCTTCCGGAGCGCCTGATCGTGTACGACCCGGTCGAGTTGCGCCGCGACGGCATCCGGCGTTTTCGTTTCGAGGAGGATCCCGCCGTCACCGAGCGTCTCGGGTATGGCTGCCGCCGCGTTGGCGACGACCGGCAGATCGCTCCGCATCGCCTCGAGGAGTGGTACGCAGAAGCCTTCGTGCTCCGAGAGGGTCAGGAACGCCGTCGCGCCCCGGTAGTAGGCGACGAGCTGCTCGATCGTCACGCTGCCCGTGAGCGTGACGGCATCCTCGAGCCCGAGCCTGCGGATGTCACCGCGGACGCGGTCGAGGTAGCCGCCCGACATCGCCGTCGGACCGACCAGGTAGAGATGGGCGGTCCGATCGGTCTCGCGATATTTCGCGAACGCTGCCACGACATCGTGGACCGCCTTGTGGGGAAGGATCTGGCCCACGGTGAGGATCGCGGTCCGCTCGTCCGCTAGCTCGCGTGCGACCTCCGGGTCCGGCGGCCGATCGAAGTCTTCCCAGTCCACGAGCGCGGGTACGACCGCGGTGTTCGCGAGCCCGGCGGCTTCGAGCTCCTTGCGGTTGTACTCGCTGTCGGCGATGCCGAATTCCGCGGCCTTCGCCAGCTCCTTCAGCTGCTCGCGGCCGAGCTCCGCGAAGGTCTTCAGGTAATCGTTGAGCCCGGCGAAGTAGCGACCGGGCGTGATGTTGTGGTAGACGATCGCCTTCCGGGCCGGAGATGCGAGGACCTTCGGCACGGTATCCGTGCCGATCGAGTGATGGACGAGGAGGAGTCCGTCGCGGCGCTTGATGAGGTCGAGGTCGTCCCACGATCGCGTGAGCGCGCGCATCTCCGGCTTCGCCTCGGCCGCGAACAGATCGCTGCGTACGCCGGATGACCAGAAGATCCGCTGGAGCTCAAGGCAGTCGTTGCCGACGGCGTCGCCGTACGCGATCACCGGGTTGAACTGATGCGCGAAGCGGAGTCGCTCGGTCACGGCATCGCCTCGAAGCCAGCCTTTTTGAAGTCGTCGTCGAAGGTGAACGCGCGGGGGATTCGGTGCTCGCGCATGACCTCGAAGCTCACGAAGTCGATCAGCGAAACATTGGTCGGAAGCGCCGCGAGAAGCGCCGCGAGCCCGGCGGCGTGTGTTGCCTCGTCGATCCACACCGTGGTGAGTACGGGTGCGAGCTCTTGTATCAGGCGGCGAGCGGCGATCTCGCCGAGTCTCCGCTGCGCGATCGCAATCGTTTCGACGAGCACGTAGTTGTGTGTCACCGGCTCATCCCGGGCGAGTGTCGTAAAAACGCGTTTCGCCTCGTGGTGGAACTCATCGTCTTGGTCCAACAGCGCGTACAAGGCAGATGTGTCGACGAAGATCAGGAGCGAGAAGCCTCGGCGAATTCGCGGTCGTGTTTCTGGCTGATGTCCTTGCGTCCGGAACGGAAAGCCCCGACAACGCGCAAGGCGCGCTGCCAACGCTCGTTCATGTCGGCGGGATGCCCGCGTGAGCGAAGCCACAGGTCGACGGCCTCGCGCACGATCGCGGCATCCGATGTCTTGCGCCGCGCCGCCTCTTTGCGCACGGCGCTCGCCTGTCGCGCTGTCAGCTGAACCTGCTTACGTTCCATGCCATCATGATGGCATCACGGGAAATAGCCGTCAAATGCCGAGCACCTGCCGAGTCCGCTCTGCCACTTTCTCCGGGTCGAAGTCCTGAACGCGCTTCTCGCCGGCGGCGACGAGCGCCTCGCGGAGCTCGGTGCGCTCGCCGACCATCGCCGCGGCCTCCGCGGTCTCGGCGAGATCGCGTTCCTGCAGCAGGATCCCCGCGGCCCCGACGGTCTCCCCGATCGCCGCGGCAGAGTACGCGACGACCGGCAGACGGAAACGCATCGCCTCAAGGAGCGGGACCCCGAAGCCCTCGTGCTCCGAGAGCGACACGAACGATGTCGCGGCGCGGTAGTACGCGAGCAGCGACGCATCGTCGACGCTCCCAGCGAAGTGCACCGCCCCGCCGAGCCCCAGGCGCTCGATCAGCGCGACGACCCGCGCATGGAACTGCGGCTGGTCGCGGAACGCTCCCACGAGGACGAGCTGCGCTTCCGGATCGATGCAGCGGCGGTAATACGCCAGCATGCGGACGAGATCGTCCTGCCGTTTGTTGGGCGAGATGCGGCCCACGAAGAGGAGCACGCTGCGCAGACCCTTCCAGCGCGCGAGCACCGCGTCGTTCGGCGGCACCGCGAAATGCTCCCAGTCGAGGAGGATCGGCACGCGCGTGGTCTCCTCGTACCCCGCCTCGGCGAGCGCGCGGCGATTGAATTCGGAGACGCCGATCCCGAGCTCGAACGCCGGTGCGATGCGCGAGAGCTGGCGCAGCCCGAGACGGGCGAAGGCCGCCGCGTGTGGGTTGATGCCGCTGAAGAACTCCGGTGGGGTGATGTTGTGATAGACGAGCACGCGACGCGCTGGGATCTTGATGAGCTGGTCCACGACCTCGCTGCCCATCGAGAAGTGAACGATGAGGAGGTCCTCCGGCTTCACCTCACGGAAGAGCCGGCGGTACGAACGCACGTCGGCGACACCGGGCTTGGCCTCGACGGCATACGCGTAAGAGTCGTAGCCCCAGTGCCGAATCTTCTTGCGCAGAGCGAAGACGTGGTTGCTCATGGCATCGCCGGGAGCGAGCGTCGGATGGAACTGGTGGACCCTCACCTCGGCGCGTATCCGATCACCGCGTAATCACGGTCGCCGAAGAGCGTCTCGTTGAGGAGCTTCACGTTCTCGCGGATCGCGCCCGCCGGCACGTCCTCGTTCAGCCGCTTTGCCGTCGGCTCGAATGTGCGCAGCTCGACGTCGGTGAAGCCCTCGACCTCCAGGTAAAACTTGAAGAGATCCGGCGGGATCGGCCGCAGGTGTTGCGGGTCGTTCCAGAACGTGTGCGCGCCGACGGTGAGCGTCTTCGGATTCGGTGTGACGAAGACGATGGGCGCGCCCGGCGCGAGTGCGCGGCGGCATGCGCGAAGTATCTCGACGAGCTCGCCCGGAAGGATGTGCTCGGCGAGATGACGCGCGTACAGACCGTCGACGGTCCCGGCCTCGACCTGCCGCAGGTGCGTGAGCGCGTCGACCTCGTGCGCCTCGAGCCCTTTCTCGCGACTCTGCGCGACCATGCGGGGATCGAGGTCCACTCCATAGCCGCCGATGCCCTTGTCCTTCAGAAGCTGCAGAAAGATCCCGCGACCCGATCCCAGGTCCAGCACGCGCTTGCGTCCCTTGTATAGGTCGACGAACGCCTCCGACTGCTTGCGGATGACCGGCTCGTCGCCGCCGAAGCGTGCCTGGAAGTACACCGAATGCAGGTTCGCGGCGACCTCGTGCTCGCGCCACTCCTTCCACTCGCGCTCGAGCCGCTCGAGGCGCAAGCCGAAACGCGGCGCCATCTGGCCCTCGTAGTCGTAGGCGGCCGCGAGCAGGCGGTTGATGCGCTCCTGTCGCTCGAGGATCGCCCCCATCCACCAGCGCACGAGCGAGATGACCACCTTTCGCGCGTAGGTGATGACCGGGCCGACGAGCGGTTTGCGGCTGCGCGGGTCGTACTCGACCTCCTCGTCGAGCGCCTCGGCGAGGGACGCGAGTGGGTCCTGGAGGTCGTCGGAGAAGATTCGGCGCCCGCCGGGCAGCGGAACGCGCATCAGCGCGTCGACGTCGGGCCCGTAAATGCCCTTTTCGCGCTTCGTCCGGATGCGCTCCCGCACCTCGGCCATGAGCGCATCGAGATCTACGGGCGTTTGCTCCCCCATGTCGCCGAAGAGTAACGATGGAGCGCCCCCTGCGCGGGGCCTAGGTGCGGATCGTCGTCGTCGCGCTCGTCCCCGACCTGCTCGCGCGGATCGTGTACTCACCCTTCGGCGCGGTGCCGCCGAAGCTTCCCTGATGCATTCCGTACTTATCCGTGCGGACCTCGTACTCGAGGTGATAACCGGTGCCGTCGATCACGACGGTCACGATGCTCTCCGGCGTGAAACCCGCAAGCGTCCAGAGCACTCCATCGGGTCGCGCCGTCTGCACGATCCGGGCTTCCGACTCGGCCGCGAGGCGTGACGGAAACGCGCGCGTGAAGTCGGCGACGCTCTCGCCGGCCTCGGCAAGATACGCGGCCCCGAATGTGGACCCGCCACCGATCGCATCCAACATGCGGATCAGCCCGTCGTGCGTCACGCGCTGCTCGAGAAGACGCACGGCCTCGGAGGCCACGGAGTACGCCTGGCCGTCGAGCGCAGCGTTGCGCTGCGCCCAGTCCGTTTGCTGATCGAGATCGGCGAGCGTCGTCTTTCCCTCGGTCAGGATGCCGAGCGCGACCGCGGACCCGCGTGCCGCGACCGTCGCTCCGTCGTCGCGCTCGATCTGCGTGGCGAGGCCCTCGTCGAACCACGCCGGAAGCGATGCGTTCGCTCCGACGATCTCGTGGACCAGGGCGTGGGTCAGCTCGTGGCGCACGATTCCGAAGTCCTTGTCGTTCGGCACGTTCTGCAGATTGATGACGATCGCACCCTGACGCGGCAGCGTGATCCCGCCATTCGCCACCGCGAGGATCCCGGCATCCGCGGCCCGGACGCCGAAAACCGACTGCAGCCCGAACGCAAAGCTCGTGCGGCTCGCGAACGCGTAGACCGCGGGCCGGCTCGCGAAGGAATGACCGAGCTCTTTTTCGACCGTCGCCATGTCGCGCTCGATCGCGGCACTGAGCGCGTCGCGCACGGCGGGAGCGACCGCGTCGTCGACATAGAGGTCGGCGCGATCGCCTCGCTGACACTCAAGGTCAATGCCCGATCGGCTCCGCACGCTCGGAAGATCGACGGAGCAGGCGGTCTGAAGCGCGCCCTTGACGAGCGTCGGCGTCTGCTGGCCGCCGCCGCTCGCCGCGGCCTTTCCGAGCCCCGCGAACGTCGTCAGGGTGAGCGAGCCGGTGAGGGCGACCCCTGCCGCCCACTGGCGCCACGGCCCGAGCCGATCAGGCACGAGCGGACGGCTGACGAAATAGCCCTGCCCGAGCTCGCATCCGAGCGAGAGCGCGAGGTCACGCGCGGCGCGATCCTCGATGCCGACCGCGACAGACGACAGGCGGTAGTCGCGAGCGAGCTCGACGAGCGACCGCATATCGGCCAGAGCCCGCGGGTCCTGCGTGGCACGGCCCACGAGTGCCCGCGAGATCTTCAGCTCGTCCAGAGATGCGGCCAACGTGCGTCCGGGCGCGTCGGCGAGGCCGGCCCCGTCGAGGGAGATGCGCGCGCCCGCTGCGGCCAGACGCACAGCTGCCGGCCGCGCCATGTCGGTCGCAAACGTCTGCGGGCTGAGCTCGAAGGTGACGGCGCCAAAGCCGAACGGCGCGAGCGCCTCCAGCAGTGCGTCGACGCTCGCGAGCTCGGGCGCGGAGACGTTGATGCCGATGCCGAGACCGGACCCGAGCCCACGCCACTCGGTCCACTGAGCGGCGGCGGCGCGGACCACCCACACGCCGATCTGCTCGATGAGCTTCGAGGCGAACGGCAGGAAATCGCCCGGTTCAAGCAACCCGAGGCGCGGGTGCCGCCACCGCAGGAGCGCTTCGACCCGCTTGCACTCGCCACTGCGCAGGTCGACGATCGGCTGGTACCTCAGGGCGAGCTCACCGCGCACGAGTGCGACCGCGAGCTCGCCGTCGCGGATCGAAATGACCCCGGGCTTGCGCGATCGCTGGGGACCCTTGAGGTCGGATCGCGCGAGCTGGCCGACCACGCCGCGCGAGGCCGATCGCTTCACGCGATTGCCGCGAGCTGCGAGCGCGTCACCCGCTCGGTCAGGCCGCCGTCCAGCAGGTCGAGGAACATGTGCACGAGACCCGCGTCCCACTGCGTGCCGGCACCCTGACGCAGTCTCCTAACGGCCTCGTCCTCGCCGAGGCCGGCGCGGTACGGCCGGTCGCTCACCATGGCGTCCCAAGCGTCGGAGATCGCCGCGATGCGGGCGCCGAGGGGGATGTCTCGTCCGACGAGGTGATCCGGGTAGCCCGCTCCATCGATCCGCTCGTGGTGGTGCCGGATGATCGGAAGGTAGTGGGCGATGCTGCGGAGCGATAGGCAGATCCGCTCGCCCTCGACCGAATGCGATCGCATCACGGAGAATTCCTCGGCGCTGAGCGGGCCTGGCTTCAGCAGGATGGCGTCGGGGATGGCGATCTTCCCGAGGTCGTGCAGGACTCCGCCCTGGTACAGGAGCTCGCAGTCCTCGGGTCCGAGGCCGTGCGCGCCGCCGATCGCCTCGGCGTAGCGGCCGACGCGCTCGGCGTGATGGATCGTGTGGCGGTCGCGGGCCTCGACCGCGCGGGCAAGAGCGAAGAGCACCCCTTCCGTCGCGTCGAGCCGCTGATTCAGCGCACGCTGGCGGAGCAGCACCTTCGTGCGGATGAGCAGCTCCTTTGAGTCGAAGGGCTTGCTCAGGTAATCGTCGGCGCCCGCGGCAATACCGCGCAGCTTCGTGTCGCGATCGCTCGACGCCGTGAGGATCACGATCGGGATGAGGCGATGGACGGGATGAGCCTTGAGCCGCTCGCACACGGCGATGCCGTCGAGCCGCGGCATGTCGATGTCGAGCAGGATGAGGTCCGGTTCCTCCGCCGCGACCGCATCGAGCGCCTCGATGCCATCTTTCGCCTCGCGAACGTCGTAGCCGAGGTCGGAGAGGCGCCCCTCGAGGAGCTCGCGGTTCGACCGCAGGTCATCGACGACAAGGACGTTCGGGCGGCGCGGAGCGATGAGGGTTTCAGTCATACGGCGGCGGCCACCGCCTGCTGATCACTACGGCGACGAGTCCGGAGGCGAGCCGCGGGCGGAGGAAGAGCGACAGCGCGACGGAATTCACGCGGGCCCGGGCGCGTGCGGAGGCGCTCAGCGGCCGTTCGCCGGGCGCGATCCGGAGCCGAGGCGTCGCACGGCGTCGCGCAGGTCGCGCGGCGAAATAGGCTTCGGGAGAAACAGGTCGAAGCCGGCGGCCTTCGTGCGCGCGATCTCCTCGGGCAGGACGGATGCGCTGAGCGCGACGATCGGCATGCGCAGCCCGCGCGCGCGGAGGCTTCGACAGACCGCAAGGCCATCCTTCTTCGGCAGCTGGATGTCGAGGAGGACCAGATCGAACCGGTCGGAGGCGCGCGCTTCGCCGGCCGCGCCGTCGCGCTCGGTCACGATCTCGTGGCCGTCGGTCTCGAGGGCCGACTCGAAAAGCTCGACGTTCATCTGATCGTCCTCAACGAGGAGAATGCGCAAGCTCTCTCCTCGCTGTCGCTCGCGCCTCCGCCCTTCGCTGCGCGAGCCGTCGAAGCCAGTTCTCAAGGCGATTCCGCTCGATCGGTTTCGTGAGGTAGTCGTCGGCGCCGAGCGCGAGTGCTGTCGCCGGATCCGCCTCGACCGTCACGACGATGACCGGGACATCGGCGAACTCGGCATCGGTCCGAAGGCGTCCGAGGAATTGCTCTCCCCGACCATCGGGAAGGCGAAGGTCGAGGACGACCCCGAGCGGACGTCCACGTGCGAGCGCGTCCTCGGCACCGGCGAGGCCGCGCACAACCTCGGCGCGAAGGTCCATCGACGCCGCGACTGCGACGATCAGATCCGCGTCGTGGCGCTCATCCTCGACGATGAGAATGCGCTCGCCATGGATCTGCTCGGTGACGACATCGTGGAGCTGCACACGGAAGGTCGTGCCCGTGCCCTCTTCGCTCTCGAAGCTGATCGTGCCATTCATCTGCTCGACGAGCCGCTTCGTCAAGGCGAGACCCAGTCCCGTGCCGGCCGCGTCATTGCGGTCCTCGTG
>DASPWX010000189.1:0-18074 GCA_035637615.1 Bathyarchaeia archaeon
TGACGCGGCCGGTCAACGGCTCGCGCGCAACCCGCTCCCCCGTGCCACCCGCACGCCACCGCGCGTGAGAGGTTGCTAGCTCGGAGCTTTGTCTTCCGACATCCAGCGATCGATGTCGCGGGTGTATTCGACGATGCCGTCGGGAAACCAGAGCTTGATCTCGGTGGCGGCGGTGTCGGGAGCGTCGCTCGCATGGACCAAGTTTCTGAGTCCGACGAGCGCGTAGTCGCCGCGGATCGAGCCCTCGGTGGCCTCGTGCGGGCGAGTCGAGCCGACCATCGCGCGGACGACCGCGATCGCGTTCGGGCCCTCGAGCACCGCGGCCACCACGGGCGACGCGGTGATCACGCCGACGAGGTCGTTGTAGAAGAACTTTCCCTTGTGCACGGCGTAGTGCCTCTCCGCCATGGCGCGGTCCACCTTGAGAAGACGCAACGCGGCGAAGCGGAGGCCGCGCTTCTCGAAACGCGACAGGATCTCGAAGGCGATGCCGCGCTGAAGCGCATCGGGTTTCAGAACGACGAGCGTGCGCTCGGCGCTCATGACGCCATCACCACCGAGGCCTCGTCGGCTATCGCGGGCGTGATCGCGGCGAGCGACGCACGCGGTCCGATCGCAGCGAGGTACGCGAGCTCCGGGCGGAGATACTCGCGCGCGACGCGCTGGATGTCGGCAGGAGTGACGCCATCGATGATCGCCGAGACCTCTTCGACCGAGCGGACGCGTCCGAGGAAGAGCTCCTGTCCGGCGAGCCAGCCGGATACGCCGCGCGTGTCCTCGAGGCGCAGCTCGAGACGGCCCTTCGCGAAATCGCGTACGCGCTCGATCTCCACGTCGGGCACGATCTCGTCGCGGAGTCGGGCCACCTCCCGCATGATCGCCTTGAGCACCTCGGCGCCGTTCTGCGGCGCGAAGCCCGCGTAGATGACGAGGTGACCTGCGTCGGCGTAGTTCGCGTCGTAGCTGTGAACGTCGTACGCGAGGCCGCGCTTCTCGCGGAGCTCGAGGAACAGCCGGCTCGACATTCCCTCACCAAGGACGGCGTTCATCATGTCGATGCTGAACTTGTCGGCGTGGGTCGTGTGCACTGACCGCCAGCCGACGCAGAGATTCGTTTGTTCGGCGCGCTTGCCGAGAAGCTTGGCGTGGGCCTTCCCCGCTCGCGGCGCCGCCTTCGACTGAACGACATCGCGCGGCGCGAGCCCGCCGAGCGCCTCGTCGACGGCGGCGACGGCCTCGTCGGCGCTCAGCGGACCCGCGAGCGCGACCACCGTACGTGAAGGCGCGTAGCCGCGCTGCATGAATTCGCGCAGGCGGTCGGCCGTCATGCCGAGCACGACCTCCTCGCGGCCTGCCACCTCCCAGCCGAGCGGGTGCCGCGGGTACAGGAGCTCGTCGACGAGCGTGTGAACGCGATCCTGGGGCTGATCGCGGTACATGCGCAGCTCTTCGACGATGACGTTGCGTTCCGATTCCACGTCGGTCGATCGCAGCATCGGTGCGCGGATCAGGTCGGCGATCACGTCCAGCGCGACGAGATAGTGCCGCGCCGGGACTCGTGACCAGAACACGGTGACCTCTTTGTCGGTCGACGCGTTCACCACACCGCCCTTGCTCTCGATCACCTGGCTGATGTCGGCCGCGGTCGGTCGCTTGGCGCTCCCCTTGAAGACCATGTGCTCGAGGAAGTGGCTCGTGCCGGCATCATCCTTCGTCTCGATGCGCGAACCGACCCCGACGTACACGGCGAGCGACACCGAACGCGTCTCCGGCATCTCGCTCACGAGGATCCGCAGTCCGTTCGGCAGTGTGACCTTGCGGTATTCCATCGACAGCGAACGCTATCAGAGCCGCGCGATCGGCTAGCGGCAGAACACCATCGTCATGTACATCGCGTCGGCACCGATCACCGCGCCCACGCCGACACGCCGGAATGCCGGATCCATGATGTTCGTGCGGTGGTTGATCGGGTCCCACGGCTCCGCCATGAACTCGCGGTGCAGCGCGTCCACGTTGTCGTTCCAGATCTTCCCGGTGTTCTCGCCGTACCAACCCGTGGCGCAGGCCGGCACATCGCGCGAGTGCGCGGTCCCATCGGGGCCGTCGTGATAGACGTATCGGACCTGCGCTTCGGCAGCGCTGTGGGCTCGCGCGGTGTCCGCCACTGCGATGTCCACGGAGAGGGGCGCCAGTCCGCCGAGCGCTCGCGACGCGTTCATCAGCTCGAGCATGTGAATCTCGGCCCACGCTGTCGTCGGATTCGTCACCCCCGCGATTGCCCCCGCGACCGGACGCCGCGTGGGCTCGGGCGTCCGTGCCGGCGTCGAATCGGATACGGGATCAGAAGGCGCCTCCGGTCCGGGATCGGCCGCCTCGGCGGGTTGCCCGTCCGGCGCGGCTTCGACGGCCGCGGCCGGGGTGATCTCGGGCGTCGGTGACGCCGAAGGCGCCGCCTCGGGGTCGTCGTACTCGCGGAGTCCACGGATGACGCCGCGCGACACAGGCACGATGCGCGCCTCGTGCGCGTCGTCGCTTGCCGGCGCCGCAGAGACGGTTGCGCGCCGTTCGGGACTGACGGTGAAGCTCGCCAGAACGAGGCCGGCGAGCATCGCATAGAGGCCCAGGCGCGCGGCGAGGCTCAGCGGCGCGTCCTGTTCACGATTCCGTGACGCTCCAGGCACCTGACGAGATAACGAGGCTCGCGCCCGCGCGTCGCGCGGCGGCCAGATGTTCGCGCTCTGCGGCGGCCGGATCCAGGGGCCCCTCCGTCGTTGTCACGAACGGAGCGTGCTCGTCGGCGGTGAAATACGAAACGAGCGGGCGATCGGAGAAGGCCGCGAGTCGGGCAACGATGTCGAGGCCGGGCGCGCCCGGCTTCACGATGATCGCGTCTGCTCCATCGGCCATGTCGCGGCGCGCGCGCGCGACCGCTGCCGCGGCATCGTCGGCGGGGATGAGGGGCACCGCGCGCTCCGTGGTCGGGATCGCGTTCACCGCGGACCGGTGTGTCACGTAGAGCGAGCTTTCGAGCTTGAGCATCGCGGCGATCGGTGTCTCGGAACGGCGCTGGCCGAGCGCCTCACGCAGCGAGTGCACCGCGCCTTCGAGCATGCCGGATGGGATGAGCAGGTCGGCGCCGGCATCGGCGTGCACCTCCGCGATCGCCGCAAGGCGTTCGAGCGTCGCCGCTACGTCGGCGCCATGCTCGCCGAAGAGCACGCACTGGCCGTGCGCGGTATACGCGCAAACGCAAACATCGGTGGCGACGCCGAGCTCGGGCACGGCTTCCTTCACGGCGCGGATCGCGCGAGGCACGACGTGGTCGGGCTCGCTGGCGAGCATCGCGTGCTCGTCCTTGCGGTCGCTGATGCCGAAAAGCAGGAGACCGGCGAGACCCGCCGACGCCGCCGACCGCGCTTCGCGCACGACTTCGGTGACCGAGAGACGCTCGAGCCAGGGCGCGCCCTCGACCTTCTCGCGGTCCTCGATCGCGCTACCCACGATGACCGGGAGGATGAGGCGCCCGGCCAGGTCCGGATTCGCAAGCGCCCGCGACCAGACCGGATGCTCTGCGAACCTTCCTCGCGCGAGCGTCGCTTGTCGCATGACCGCGATGTTACGCACCCGCGCCGAGCAAGCGGTGACCAAGGGCTACCATTTCGTCCGATGAGCAGACGCCCAGCGGCCCTTCTCACACTCGGCGCAGGGCTTGTGCTCGGCCTGAGCGGCGCCGCGTTCGCGGCCGCTCCATCTTTTTCGAGTCCCACCGAGGCCGTTGGCGTACCAGCCGTAGATGACGGGGCGTCACTAGCTGCTCCGATCGCAGTGACGGCGCCTGCGGCCGAGGTCGTCGCCCTCGCGGCCCCCGCGCCCGAGCCGAAGGCCGCTCCCGCGACGGCTGCGTTCAGCGAGATGAAACATGTCTGGCAATCCCTGAACAACTGCGGGCCGGCATCCGTCGTCATGGCGCTGTCGACCTTCGGGATCGACGTCTCCCAGGAGTTCGCGCGGGTACCGCTTCGCGGAACCAACATCCTTTCGGGGATGGGTCCGCAGAAAGTCGATGGCTGGGTCAACGCGAACTTCGGGCTGCGGTCCGTGTGGCGCAACAACGGGACCAACGATCTCCTTCGGCGCCTTGTCGCGAACGGATTCGCACCGATGGTGACCCAGTGGATGCAGGATCCGTCGATCTCGCGAATCGCGCACTGGCGGGTCGTGCGCGGGTACGACGACGCCGCGGCCACTTTCTATGTCAACGACCCGATGCTGGGGAACATGGTCGCGCTCTCATACCAGTGGTTCCAGGACAACTGGCAGTCCTTCAGCTACCGCTACATGGTCATCTACGACCCGAAGGACGAGGCGCTTCTCAAGGCGATCATCGGGGATGACTGGAACGATACCCACATGCGAAAGAACTTCTACGAGCGAACGAAGGCCGACGCCTATATGCAGGACACCTCCGCGGCGTGGCTGGCGTACGGCGAGGCCGCGTACGGTTACGGACTCTTCGGCGAAGCCGTCGGCGCGTTCGAGCGCGGCATGGCGCTCGGATCGGTGCAGGGGGTCTTCACGCTTCGCTCGAGCTATCCGCAGGCTCTTCGCGCCCTCGGCCGCCAGACGGATGCCGATGCGATGCAAAAGCGTCTTTCGACTTCGGCGAGCTCACCGACCGTCTCGTCTCCACCTGATCCCTTCGCGCTCTATCTCGCGTTCATGCGCGAACACGACAGCGACTCCGCGAGACTCACGGAATAGCCCAAGGCTCCGGCGAAGCGGTCCACCACCCATTTCGTCCCGTGATCCTCGTGCCTCGGGCGGCCCATCTCTTCTTGATCGGAATCATGCTGACGATCTCCTGCGGATCGCTGAGCGGCGACACGCAAAGCGGCGTGCTCGCAGGACCGAACGCAACACCAGCAGGTGCGGTGAATTGTCCGGCCGCGGGACCGCCGGTGAGCAACGCCTTTCCGCCGCCGGCCATCGCGAACACGACCGCGGCCTACCGCACGACGTGCGATCGGGCGGGCGGCTGGAGTGTTGAGTTACCTACGGGCTGGTTCGAACGCTCATCAGCGCAGCACGGCCGCGAGATCATGAGCTACGACCCCGCAGGGATGTACTTCGGCGGGGGCAGCTATCCCGACCCCGGTCAGGTCTTCATGCGGCTGCAAATGATGCAGAACCCCGAGCGGTTCGCGCCGGGGGATTTTCAGGCCTTCATGGACCGTGGGGCCGGCCGGCTCATCCGCGAGCAGCATGAAGCGACAATCGCCGGACAGCCCGCGGAGTCCTACACGATCTGGGAGAGCCAGATCCCTCCGTTCACGTATCTGGAGACGAAGCGTTATTGGTACGTGAGGTCGCCCTTCTTCGACGACCGGATGGTCGTGATCACGGCGACGCCGGCGGACTCTCCGCTCCACGCCCTGGCGGAGCAGCTCGTTGCGAGCCTGCGCTTCTTCCAGCCGACCGCGGTGAATCTCGTTCCGACGGTCAGCCGACCCCAGATCCTCGCGCGCATCTCCTCGCGTCCGGGACTCACGTTGACCCGGATCGAGGCGAAGCTCGTGTTTCGGAAGGACTTGGATGCGACAGGCAAGCTCGGACGTGACTTCTACAGCGACCCCGACGCCCTTGCCTGGGTCGTCGCGTACGCCGGGGCGGGGATCCATGGCATGAACTTCGGCGGTCCGTTCATCGTCGGCGGATCCGCGGCTCCTCGAAAGCCGGAGGTGTGCCTTTCGACCTACGACATCTACCCCGCGGACGACCAGCCCGCAATGACCGCTGCGGGCGGCTGCGACACGAGATCAGCGTGGCCTGCCTGGTTCGACTCACTCCCAAATCGCGGATAGTCGCGCTTTCTAGAGGTCTCGCCGCGGGCTGACCGGGGTTGCGGGTCCTGTCCCGGGGTCGGGGCCGCGCGCTCGCCTACCGGTCCGCTCCCCACCACTTGGGACCGATCACTGAATGGCGCGGCCGGTCAGCGGCTCGCGCGCAACCCGCTCCCCCGTGCCACCCGCAACCCGTGACCTCAACCCGCGGTCGCGACCTCTCGCGCTAGGGAGTGATCAAGTGGACTGGGTTGCCGCGGATGTTCACTTCCCATGTCGTGATGTCCTGGCCCGTTCCGAGCGTTCCGTACTCGATCTTCCACCAGCCGCCGCCTGCGCCGGGCGGATCACCTGGCGACACCGGTGCCGTGTAGGTCGCGGGGATCGGCACTGAGATCGTGACCCATTGGTTGTTGTAGTAGTTGCACGAGCTGGTCGATGTGACGAGCGTCGTCGTCGGCCCACCGCTTGCGGCACTCCCCGGGGCGCATCCGCTGATGCCCGTCGTCGTCCAGGTGAACGTCGCGTACTGGAAGCCCGTGGAGGTCGGGATCCGGATCTTGAAGTTGGTGCCCGAGATGTCTCCCGGGTCGAAGAGCTTGATATCGAGCGTCTTGCCCGCGTGCACCGCCCCGATCTGCGCTAGGTAGAACACCGAGGTGTTGTTGATGACGATGAAGGCTTCCATGCGGCTCTGGCCGTACACGCGGGGCGTCGGCCCGCCCAACGAGGTCGCCTCGATCCCGAAGCCGTTGATGGCGTTCTCGAGATTCGAGCCGCTGCTCGTCACGACCTGCAGCCGGTATTGCCCTTCATCGAGGCCGGTCGCGAGGCGATACCAGTTGTTGTGGTACGCGCTCCCTTGACAATCGGCGGACCCTGTCCCGTTCGAGCCGCCCCCGTAGTTTGAATCGCCTCGATAGAGCCCGCCCTTGTCGACCGCGTTCGAGTTCATGAAGAGCCCGCCGCTCGACGCGATGAGGGTGTCGTCGGAAAGCGTGTAGGGCGTGCCGTTCATATCCATCAGGTTGTAAACGGTCGAGATCCCCGTGCCGCCATTAGCGAACCAGAGGTCGCCGACCCCGAGCCGCCGTCCGCCGGAGGTGCCGCCTCCGGTCGCGCAGAACATCGGGTCGTACAGCCACACGCTGCCGTTCACCGTTCCGGGACCGAACTCGACGATGTACTGGTAACCGTTGGGGTCGAACCCGGTGTTGAGGGTTGGATTGCCGTTGTAGTACGTCGAGTAGGCATCGCCGTTCTGGCGATCGGTGCCGCGCCCTTCGACGCCACCGAAGAAGCCGAGCGCCGCTAGGTTTCCGCTGCCGTCGGCAGACGGGATGAGCGGGCAATTGGGCGGGGTGTCCGTGTTCCGGCAAACGACGTTGATGCCGTAGTAGTTCTGCGGGCTCCCCATCGGCACTGGCAAGACGAACTCCGCGCGGGCATTGCGTCGCGCGTTGAACTGCGTCACGCCAAACAGACGCGCGAACCACGAGCGGACCGGCGCGGTGACCGTCACACCGAGGATCAGGTTATTCAAGGCCTCGGGTGTGGCGGTGACGGTGACGCCGTTCAGTCCGTTTGCGAATCCGTTCTTCGAGGACTCCGCCAGCGCCGCGTTCTGCGCGCCGGCGACGTTGCCCGGCAGATAGACCACGCCGGCGAGCGCAGCGGCGTCCGCTGCGCGCTGGATTCGCATGAGATTCACCTCGTACCACGCCACGTCCGTCACGAGCCCGGTGAACCCGAGCAGTGCGACGATCATGACCGCGACGATCACGAGGACCTGGCCGCGCTGTTCGCGGCGGAACTTAGCGGTTCGCATTCATCGCCATGACGGTGTGGTCCGTCATCGTGAATTGGTTGAACATCGGGACAAGGAGCCGCAGCGGGGTCCGGCCGCGGTACGTGTAGGTGATCGTGATGACGGCGGAGTCGGCTGGAGAGCCGTTGTTGCGCGAGCAGGCCTGCCACGGTTGGCTCGCCGCGACGAAGTCCAGCTGCTGACCATCGACGACAGGGCCGCCGTTCAACTGGTAGTTCCAGGTGTTGATCAGCCCGGCTGTCTCACCGCCGCTCGCCGTCGCTTTGGCGATCCGTATCTGACTCAAGTCCGCGAGAGTGAGACGGGTACCTGTCCCGGTGAGCACGCGTTCCACGGCGGCGATCACGTTCGGATCGACGCTTGCGGCGTTGGGGGACTGTCCGGCGCTGCAGCCGAGCGCACCGCCACCGTTCACGATAGCGCTGGCCACGCGCGCGCCTTCGCGCGTCGCGGAGGACATCGTCATAGCGACGCTCAGCACCGAGCCGAGCTCCACCAGACCGAAGACGAGGATCAAAAGCACTGGCGGGAGCACCAGGGCGAACTCAACCAACCCCTGGGCGTCCTCGCCTTTAAAGAACCGGATCACAGCTGCGGCTCCGCGCGGAGGATCGTCGTCTCGGTGAAGGTGACGCTGTTGCCGGCGAACCGCACGAAGCTCGTCGCCCAGAAGTGCTGGTAGGTGACACGCACGCCGATCGTGTCGACGGTCGTGTGGCTTCCACCGCACCCCGCCAGGGTGCTGCAGCGCGTGCTCTCGACATAGCCGGCCGTCGTGAGGGTGTAGGGGACGGTTACCGTGGACCCGTCCGGATAATCGCAGGATGTCGATCCACTTCGGGTGTAGATGTTTTCATTCGAGCCGACCTGATCACCGTTTTGATCGGACCAGTAGATGGCCACCTGCTGGACACGAAGCGTCGTCGACGGCGACACGATGTCGCTTTCGATGCGCCGAAGAACCAGGCAGTCGGTTCCATCGATGTTCCCGCCCTCGGCCGCGAGCATCGAGCCGTCGCGGCTAGCGAACAGGACCGTGTTCCGCGAGTTCCACACGAGCGAGAACTCAATAAGTCCGACGAGAAGAAGGACAAGGGCGGGCATCAGGAGCGCGAATTCGACGATGGCCTGCCCTGTCTCCGAGCGGCCGAATTTCATCCGACGAGGCTAACGAGCGATGGCTCAGCAAGATGTGGGACCTTCGTATCAGCAGCCTGCGAGAGGCGCTAGTACGTTTGGCTTATCCCGCAGTCTTTGAGCCGCCGGCCGCGACGCGTGTCAGCAAGTCAGCCATTCGCGCGCGCCCTCGCCTTTGCGCCCGTATGAAGCAGGCGCGCACCCGCCTCGTCCAGCACGTCCGCGGTCTTGCAGAAGGTGAAGCGGATGAGGTGCCGCCCGAGATCGCGACGAGAGAAGAAGGACGATCCGGGCACGCCGGCGATCCCGACGTCGCGCACCAGCCACTGCGCGAATGCGACGTCATCGTCGAAACCAAAAGGACGGATATCGCAGAGCACGTAGTACGCGCCCTGCGGTGTGGTCGGGCTGAAGCCCGCATCGTCGAGGACCCGCACGAGATGATCGCGACGGGCGCGATATTCGATCGCGAGCCGATCGTAGTACGGCTGGCCCATGCCCAGCGCGGCTGCGATCGCCTCCTGCAGCGGCGCGGGCGCGCCGACGGTCACGAAGTCATGCACCTTCCGTATTGCGGCGGTGAGCTCTGGAGAGGCTACGATCCAGCCGACGCGCCACCCGGTGACCGAGAACGTCTTGCTCGCTCCCGAGATCGTCACGGTCCGTTCGGCCATCCCCTCGAGCGTCGCGATCGGGATGTGCTCGGCTTCGTAGCGGATGTGCTCGTAGATCTCGTCGGTGACCGCGACGACGTCGTGCTCGCGGCAGAGCTTCGCGATCGTCTCGAGCTCTGCCCGCGTGAACACTCGGCCGGTCGGGTTGTTCGGTGTGTTGACGATGATCGCCTTCGTGCGTGGGCCGAACGCTCGGGCGAGCTCGTCCGGGTCGAACTCGAACGAGGGAGCGCGTAGGGGCACGAAGATCGGCGTCGCGCCCGATATCGCCGCGTCCGGCCCGTAGTTCTCATAGAACGGCTCGAGCACGATCACCTCGTCGCCAGGGTCGCAGAGCGCGAGGAGCGTGGAGATCATCGCCTCGGTGGACCCGCAGGTCACCGTCAGCATCGTCTCCGGATCGACTTTCATCCCGTAGAGCTCGTCGTAGGTGCGCGCGAGCGCGTCGCGAAGGCTCTTCGAGCCCCAGGTGATCGCGTACTGGTTGATGTCGGCATCGATCGCGCGTTTTGCGGCCTCCTTCACCTGCTGCGGCGCCGGAAAGTTCGGGAAGCCCTGGGCCAGGTTGATCCCGCCGTGCATCGCGGAGAGTCGCGTCATCTCGCGGATGACCGATTCGGTGAAACCCACCGTCCTCCGAGCGACACGCTGCCGCGCCAGACGCACTAGTACCCGGCCTCGAAGTCGACGCGGTTGATGAGCGGCTCGCCCGCCTTGTACCGGCGGAGGTTCTCCGCGAACAGCGCGAGGGTGCGTTCGCCGGCGCGCGGCGAGGACCCGGAGTGGTGCGGCGTCACGATGACGTTCTCGAGCGTCCAGAGCGGGCTGTCCTTCGGCAAGGGCTCCGTCGTGAACACGTCGAGCGCGGCGCCCCCGATTCGCTTTGCCTGCAGCGCTTCGATCATCGCCGGCTCGTCCACGATCCCGCCGCGGGCGATGTTCATGATCCAGGCGGTCGGCTTCATACGGGAGATGACCTCTCGCGAGACCGCACCACGCGTCGCCTCGGTAAGCGGGGCCGCGATGGCGAGGTAGTCGGCCTCCGCGACGACCTCGGCCAGCTGATCGGCGGCGACGACGCGGTCCACGCCCGCTGCGGGCGAGCCGGCTTTTCGGCGGACGCCGATCACGCGCATGCCGACCGCGGTCGCGAGCCGAGCGATCTCGCCGCCGATGCTGCCCATGCCGTAGACGACCATCGTCGCGTCGCGCAGCTCCTGGTGCGGCTGTTCCTTCCACTCGCTCGCGCGCTGGCTGTCGCGATAGCGGTGAAGCTGACGGGAGGCCGCGAACACGAAAGCCAAGAGATGCTCGGCGATCTGAATGTCATAGGAGCCGCTGTTGTTGGTCAGGACGATGCCGCGCTGTGCGAGCTCTGGCAGCGGCATGTTCTCAACGCCCGCCGAGACCGTGTGGTACCAGCGCAGCTTCGGAGTGGCGTCGAGCAGCTGCCGGACACGGCGCGGGTTGTTGCCGCTGAAGGCCACCTCCGCGTCGGCCGCTGCCGTGAGCCCCTTCTCGTCTCCGATCGCGAGGACGCGATCGTCGGGAAATCGCGCCGCCACCGTCTCGGGCGACGTGGAGAAAGCTGACCAGACGACGATGTTCGTCATCGGCTCCGCATACTACGGACCCTCGTGGGCGTCCTCACCGGGACCCTTCTCAACGCGGCGACGGTGCTCATCGGCGGTGTCGTCGGTGCGGTGGTCGGCGATCGCCTTCCCGAACGATTGCGAGAGAACGTCGTCCGTGGGGTCGGTCTGTTCGTGACCGCGATGGGCCTGAAGTTCGCGATCGATACGACGAACCTCCTCTTCATGCTCGGCGCGATGTTGCTGGGCGGAATCGTCGGCTCGCTCTTCGGAGTCGACGCTCTACTCAACCGGCTCGGCGAGACGCTGCAGCGACGGTTCGCGGGCGGCGCCGAGAGCACGGTGGCCGAAGCCTTCGTGACGGCGTCGATCGTTTTCTGCGTCGGACCGCTCACGTTCCTCGGCTCGATCCAAAACGGCCTCGCCGGCGACGCGACGCTGCTCAGCGTGAAGAGCGTGCTCGACGGCTTCACCGCTGTGGCGCTCGCCGCGACGCTCGGGTGGGGCGTGCTCCTGACGGTGCCGCTCATCCTTCTCTATCAGGGCGGCCTCGCGATCGGGGCTTCCCTGTTCTCTGGGATTCTGAGCGACCTGCAGCTCCGGGAGATGAGCGCGGTCGGCGGCTTGCTCCTCATCGGCGTGGGTCTCAAACTTCTTGCCATACGGGACGTCAAGGTCGCGGACTTCCTGCCGGCGATCATCGTGTCGCCGCTCGTCGTCGCGGCTTTTGGAAGACTGTTGGAGGCCTTGGGCAGGTGACCGCACGAAGGATGATCGAGCTCCGGAGCGACACGTTCACGCTGCCGACGCCGGCGATGCGTCGCGCGATGGCGGATGCCGAGGTCGGCGACGACCAGTACGGCGAGGATCCGACCGTCAACCGGCTGGAGCGACGTTCCGCCGAGATCGTCGGCAAAGAGGCGGCGGTCTACGTCGCGAGCGGAATGCTCGGAAACCTGTGCGGCGTGTTATCGCAGACCGAGCGCGGCGACGAGGTCATCCTCGGCGACCTCGCTCACATCTATCAGAACGAGATGGGCGCGTCGTTCGTCCTCGGCTCGATCCAGCCCCGCCTCGTCCCGAATCGCTCGGGGCTCCCCTCTCTCGAGGACATCGAGGGCGCGATCCGTCCCGCGGGGATGTATCCACGCACCTCGCTTCTGTGCCTCGAGAACTCGCACAACAACTGCGGCGGCTCGGTGATCACGGTTGATGAGACGAGGGCCGCGGCCGATCTCGCCCACCGGCGCGGTCTGCGCGTGCACCTGGACGGCGCACGGATCTTCAACGCCGCGACGGCGCTCGGTGTGGACGCGCGCGACCTGTGCGCCCCTGTCGACACCGTTCAGTTCTGCTTCTCGAAGGGGCTCGCCGCGCCGGTCGGCTCGATCCTGTGCGGCAGTGCGGAGACCGTCGCGAAAGCGCGCCGCGTGCGAAAGCTCCTGGGTGGCGCGATGCGACAGGCGGGCGTCATCGCGGCCGCCGCGCTCGTGGGGCTCGAGGAGATGCGCGGCCGTCTTGGGGACGACCATCGAAACGCGAAAGCGTTCGCGAAGGGCCTCGCGGGAATCCGGGGGATCCGGGTGGACGCCGACCGCGTCGTGACGAACATCGTCTCGTTCGAGGTGGATCCGTCATGGATGGATCCCACTGCGTTCGTGAAGGCGTGCGCCGAACAGGGGCTTCGCATGTCACGGTATCTCGGGAATTCACCGCGTCTTCGCGCGGTCACGCACTACGGTGTCGAGTCAAAAGACGTCGACGACGCGCTCACGATCGTCGGTTCGGTCCTGTCGCAAGCGCGCGCACCCGTCGCCGCCGCCGACTAGCTAGTCAATACGGCGGAGTACGCGTGCTGCCCCCGAACTGGTACTAACGGGGGAGCGCATAAGGGTTGGCAGCGCCTGCTCGTTACCTAGACTGACGACCAGTGGGCAGGGTTTTTGGACGCTTTCAACATGCGGTATGCGAGGAATTCGGCCAGTCGATGGTCGAGCTCGCGCTCCTCCTGCCTATCCTCGTTTTCGGCCTGATCGGGGCCGCCGATCTGGCCCGGGCCTTCGCGATCCAGCTCGCCATCGAGAACGGCGCGCGTGCCGGCGCCGAGGCCTACGCCATCAACTTCGCGCCGACGTCGATCATGGCGGCGTCCCGCACCCGGGACGAGATCGCGCGCACACCCGGGATCGACATCAACAACCCGCTGCTCGTGGTGGACACCCCGGACAAACCCGTGCACACGGACGGCACGCAGTGCATTACCACGCCGACGGTGGCCGATCCGTGCTTCTACACGGTCACGGTCTCCTACCAGTTCCACACCCTCGTGCCGTGGCCGTTCATTCCGAACACCGCGAACTTCGAACGCAGCACGACGATAAGGACCTTCTATTGAACCGCCTCTCTCGCTTCTTCGATGACCGCGACGACGACCGGGGCCAGTCCCTCGTCGAGTTCGCGCTACTTCTGCCGCTGATGCTCCTCATCATCACCGGGCTTTTCGACGTCGCACGCGCGGTGTGGGAGGAGAACACGCTCGCGTACGCCGCACGTGAGGGCACGCGCTACGCGATCGTGCATGGATCCGAAGGCACCCCACGAGTCGACGCCGCGACGCCACAGTGCGGAACGCCCTCGGCGGACCCGGTGTTCTGCGTGAACATCCCGAATGTCGTCAAGCAAGCCGCTCTCGGCGTGCCCAACGTCACAGTCATCGTCACGTACCCAACGAACTACCCGGGTACGACGACCCCGTGCGCCGACCGCAACTGCCTCGTAGCCGTCGAAGCTTCCGCGCCGTTCGTTCCGCTGCCGTCGCAGTACCTGCTGAACGGCGCATTCCAAATAACCCTGAGGGGGGGCTCGCAGTTGGTGATCCAAAGATGAACTCATTCCGTCGATTCTTCGGACGTGACGATGGCGAGGGTGGCCAGGCCGTCGTTCTCTTCGCGATCATGATGCTGGCCCTGCTCTTCGCTGTCGGCCTCGCGATCGACGCCGGCCAGCTCTACTCGGCCAAGCGTGCCCAGCAGGAAGCCGCCGACGCCGCGGCGTTCGCGGGCGCGGTCGTGCTCTACCAGCAGGGGACGGGCGCCGAGGCCATTGCCGCGGCTCGCACCGACGCACTCACCAACGGCTACTCGAGCGGTGGCCTCTGCCTGCTCTCGACGGCCGGCCCGTGCACCGACGATGCGACGCTGACGACCGTCACGGTCTACTGGCCGCCGATCTCAGGTACGTACATCGGAAACATCAAGCACGTCGAGGTTGAGATCACGCGTCAGGTGAAGACATCATTGGTTCCGGCCGAAGCCGCGTTCAACCCGGTTCGCGCACGCGGCGTCGCCGGATCCGAGCCACTGAACAACGGCTACGCGATCATGGCGCTCGACCGCGGCAACACCTGCGGCGCCTTCAACACCCAGTCGAACGGCAGCGTCCAGCTGTACGGCGGCGGGATCCTGGTCAACTCGACATGCACCTCGTTTGCGGCGCAGAACGACCAGAACACAGCAGGGCCATGCGCCAGTAACTGCTTCTACGTCCAGTCGCCGTACCCGCTCGACGTGAACGGCAATGCCACCGGTCACTGGAGCGACCTCGGCATCACCGTGAACTCGAACCACCCCCAGGTTTCCGACCCGTTCGCGGGCTTCCCGAAGCCGAGCACGAGCGGACTGCCTGTCTGCAACTCGCTCGCGGCGTGCCAGGATGGCTCGGGCAACCAGACCCCGGGTGTGTACACCGTGAACCTCGGCGGGGCCGGCAACTCGGACATGGTGCTCAATCCGGGCATCTACATCCTGAAGAACGGCATGGATACCGCTGGTAACCACGACGTCACCGGCAGCAACGTGTTCATCTTCAACACGTACTCGAACTATCCATCCGCGCCCGGCGTCTCGCCGAGCTGCCACCAGATCAACCTGCAGGGCAACGCGACCAGCACGCTCACCGCGCAGACCACAGGGACCTGGGCGAACCTGCTCGTCTACCAGGACCCGGCCTGCGTCGTCGCGATGGAGATCGGTGGGAACGGAACGTTCATCGGGACCGGCTCGATCTACATCCCGAGCGCGCAGTTCGTCTTCGACGGCAACCCGTCCACCCTGACCGGTAGCCAGCTCATCGCGCGGACCGTCAACATCCAGAACGGCAACATCTCGATCAACTACAACCCGACCACGACCGCGCAGCCGATCCTCCCGCGCCTCGCCGAATAGACCGAAGCTCGGTTTGACAGAAGGCCCGCCGAAAGGCGGGCCTTCTTTTTTATCCCCCTCACAGGTGATCCGGAATCGCCGGCTGCGCGATAGCTTCAGCACCATGAAGAAGGCACTCCTCATCGTCGTGTCGCTCGCGGTTGTCGCGATGCTCTGGCTGGGTGCCGGGCACACCACCAGCGCTCGACACGACGCGACCCGCCCGGTGACCCGCGGCACGACCGATTCGACCGAGGTCCTGCGCGTCCAGAGCGTGCAGGTCGATACGTTCGAGATCGACATGCACGACGGCGGCGTGTGGGGCCAACCACAGAGCGAGTCCGACGGCAGCTAGCCCGGTCCGCGGTGCCGCCTCTTAGAGGCCGAGCTCCGTCGCCATGAGCTTCGGCGGAAGCGATCCCGCTCCGAGCAGACGATCGTGAAAGAGCCTCATCCCCCAGCCAGCCGCGCGCGCCTTGTCGCGTAGTCCCAGGATCGCCTCGCGGCCGAGCGCGTAGCTCGATGGCTGCAGCGGATTGAGGGTGTAGCGCCGGACCTCCGCGACCGCGTTCGGCGTTTCGAGACGCGCCCGCTCGACCATGAAGCGCACCGCCTCGTCGAAGCTCATCTCGCCGGTCGCGAGGCCGACATCGACCGTGACGCGGGACGCACGCCACAGGAGATCTTTGAGGCGCAGAAGCCGCGTCTGGGGCGAGTCGAGGTAGCCAAGCTCGGTCATGAGCTCTTCCACGTAGAGGCCCCACCCCTCGACCATCACGTTGGACCGGATCGCCTTGCGCGCGAGCGACGGTTGGTCCGCCGCGACGGTGAGCTGAAGGTGGTGCCCGGGATAGCCCTCATGGCACGCGATGACCGCGATGCCCGCGCGCGGATGACCCTCGAGCCGCTCCCGACGAGTCTTCTCGTCGTCGCGCGCGTCGGGAAGCGTCACCCAGAAGCGCCCCCGACGCGATGACTCGAACGGGCCGGCACCGACATACGCCGCGTACGGATAGGTCGGCCGCTGAAACTCGGGCATCGCGTCGACGACGAGATCCTCACCGTACGGGACCGTCGCGAGGCCCGCTGTCCCAACCGCGAGACGAGATCGCTCCATTTCGGCGCGGTAGGTCTCGACCAGGGTCTCTTCTGTCGGATGGTCTTCGCGCAGGGTCTCGACCGCGGCTCGCCAGTCCTGATGGCCGAGATCGATGGCGGCGGCGTTCAACGCGGCTTCGGTCTCGCCGTAGAACTCGGCGCCCCACTCGCGGAGCGTGCTCGCATCGTGATCGAGCAGCTCCTTTTCTTTCAGCCAGGCGTCGACCGCGTCGCGTCCGATCGCGAACGTGCCGCGCGCCTTCGGCAGAAGCTCCTTCTCGAGCCAGAGCGCGTATTTCTCGAGCGCGCTCGCAGCGGCGTCGGCGGCGGGCCGGAACGCCCGCTCCGCGGCGCGCTCCAGAGCGCTCGCGCTTGGGACCATCGCCGGCGCGCCGACGCGCAGGAACGTTGCCCCCGCGGGGACGGAGCGGAGCGCGATCTCGACGAACTCAGGCGGCACGAGCGCCGGATCGAGATTCGCCCTCGCCGCCTCGAGCGCCGCCGGGGCCTGCGCGAGCCGCTCGGCGAGCGTCGCGACACGTTCGGCGAGCGGCGCGTGCTCGCGCAGGAACGCGTAGTAGGCGCCGCGCGTGATCGGATCGGAATAGAGGGTCGGCTGTCTCCGCCACCGCGCGAACGGCCGAACGGCGCGCTCTCCTCGCAGGTCCGAGACGATCAGCGCCCGGTCAATTCGCTCCGCGGGAAAGAGCTCGTTCTCGGTGAAGGCTTCGAAGCGCGCGAGCCACTCCGCGTTGAAACGATCGCGCGCCAGGAATCCGTCGGCACTGAAATCACCGAGACGGTCATCATGTGCATGGATCCCCGCGATCGACGCCGTGACGGGTTCGAGCGCGTAGCGCCCGTGGACGAAGTCGTAGGCGTCCTGGCCGAAGCCCGTGAGTTAGAGCGCTTGCCCGCAGTTGGTGCAGAACTTGGAGTCGCTGGTATTGGGCCGACCGCAGTTGCGGCAGTAGACCGTCGTGCCGGTCGCGGCAGGCGGCGCGGTCGTCGTCGAACCGGCTGCGACGGACGCGGGCTTGTCGGTCGTCGATTCGTCGCGGAAGCTGCGCACGCCCTTGCCAAGCTGGCCGAGGACGTCGGGCAGCTTCCCCGCCCCGAAAACGATCAGCACGACCGCGAGGACGAGGATCAGCTCCGGGCCACCGATATTCGGCATCGTTCACTCCCTCGCGAGGCGCTCGATCGGCCTCGATCTTGTCAGTGTAGACAGGTTTTCTAGACGAACAGACCGTCCAGCAGGCCGAGAAAGAGCGGGATGACGACGAGCAGCATCAGCGCGGGCAGGTAGCACAGCACCAGCACGAGCATGAGCCGTCCTTCGACCCGACCGGCCGCGTCGAGGCTCTTCGCGCGCTCCGAAGCGCGGAGCCGTTCTCGATGATCGCGGAGGACCACGAGCGCCCCTCTGCCCAGGTCGCGGGCTTGCTCCAGATCGCCGGCGATCGACGCCAGTGCGGACAACCCAACTCCGGCCGCCTCACGCGCGAGCGCTGGAAAGAGCGGCGCCCCAAGCGCGTAGGAGCGAGCGGCCGCAGCAATCGCACGATCGACCAAACCCGCGCCCGCACCTCTGTCGGCGATGGCCACGAACGCGGTCTCGATCGGACGACCGCTCGCGACGAGCGCCTCGGCCCACTCAACCAGCGCTACGAGGGCGCGGTCCGCCTCCCAGCGCCGCGAGG
>DASPWX010000190.1:0-9684 GCA_035637615.1 Bathyarchaeia archaeon
GCTCGCACGCCGAGCATGATCCCGAGACGCGGCGGAAGCTTCGCGCCCTGATCGACGATGAGGGCGAGCGACCCCGCGACCACGAGGACGCCGGCGATGCCGAGGAGCCACGACTCCCGGCGGGCGTCGATCCCGATAGGAGCGACAAAGAGCATGAAGAACGCGGTGCCGAGGCCGAGCGCGATACCCGCATATGACAGCGCGCGGCCGACGATCTCGAGCAGCGACGGCGGTGGGGCGGCCTCGGCGACCTGGGGGACCGGCGGGATCGGGCCGTTGCCGATCACGAACACGAAGTTGCCCTTGGTCGTGTGACCGTCGACCGCACTCGTTGCGGTCCACGCGACGACGTAGCCGCCATCACTGACGGGCTCCACGGCGACGCGCAGTCCATTCGGATCGCCGGACGGCGTCACCGGTCCGACGTCGTGGCGCTTGCCCGTGGCGGTGTCCAGGACCTGGATCTCGCTTCCCTTCGGGTCCGGCGGCTCGCTGAACTCGATGCGTATCTCGGCCGGAGCCTTCACCAACCGCGCGTCGGCTGCGGGATTCGAGCGCACGTAGTTCGCGTGCGCCCCCGCGGTGCCGCTCATGAGAACGGCACCGCCGAGGACGCACGCGACGATGACCGCGAGGCGTCGCATCAGGGCCGCCGCATGGCCAATCCGCCAACGGATATGAGCAACGCGAGGGCACCGATGACGATCGCCCCGATCACCAGGGTCTGGATCGTGTCCAGGCGTGCGGAAAGGTCCGCGTTCGCCGGCACTCGATCTGGAAACTGCAGTTGGTCGGTCGATACCACTCCGTCGAACGTAGTTGGTCCCGACTCGAAGCGCTCATCCACCTTCGTCGACCCCACATCGCCGAAGACATGAAAGATGTAGTCGCCGATCTTCGTCGGTATGAAGCTGCCGGCGTAGTGGCCCGGGGTCTCCTCATCGGTCGCAAGGTCGAGCGCCATCTTCTTGGCGCCGCCGCCGACGATGACCTCGGCCTGAAGCGAGGTTGCGAGACCCTCGACGGGCTTGGAGCTGCTCGTCTCGGTGACGTCGAGACTCAGCCCATTCGCCGCGTTCACGTACGCGGGCTCGTTGATCCAGCCGACCACGAAGGTGTACGGACCAACGCTGCGATGTTCGTGGCCGAGCGCCACGTTCGACGTGAGGGTGAAGCTTGATGCGACGATGGCGACCATCGCCACCGCCGCGAGCACACGCGGCATAGGACCCTCCTAGGTCTTCTTTGGGTCGCGGCGGAGGAGGGTCTAGATGCGGGGCGGACCGAGCAGTAGGGGCGTGCTCCAGAGCGCGCGCGAGATGAGCGGGATCGGAACGTCCGCCGTCGGCCGGCGTGTGGGTCGCGGGAGCCGCGGGAACGCGAAGACGAGAAGGCCCATTGCGACGGCGGCGAGGCTGGTCGCGAGGGGCGTGACCATCTCGAGCTTCGCGCCGCGCGCATAGAGCTGCTGCAGGTGCATCAGGAAGATGGGGAAGCGGTAGGCCGCGAGCACGTGATCGTGGAACGCCGGCGTCCCCGGCGGGTCGACATGCGGCGCCACGACCAGGCCGGCACCCGCGAGGGTCGAACCGGTCGCCGCGAGCGCAAAGACCGCTATGGCGAGAAGGCGGCGCACCTAATCAAAGGATACGGCTCGCGATTGCGTACGGACTAGGGCGCGCACTCGCGGCAGATCCCGACGATGGCGGAGTGGGCGAGGTCCGCGCGAAAGCCTTGCTCGCTGCGCAGGCGCCGCCCGAGCGGCTCGAGCGTGCGCAGCGGGATCTCCTGCTCCGAGCCGCAGCGGCGGCACACGAGGTGGCCGTGCCGCTCGACGTCCGCGCGATGCCAGCGCGTTACGCGATCGTCCAGATGGGTATGCGTGACGTAGCCGAGGTCCTCGAGCGCCTCGAGGTTGCGATAGACGGTCGAGGGATCGATCTGCGGATGGCGCGCGCGGATCTGGCGCGCGATCTCGTCGGCCGTGGTGTGGTGCCGCGCGCGATGAAGGGCATCGAGAACCAGGCGGCGCTGCACCGTCATGCGCCTTCCCTTGGAGCGGATCTCGTCCGCCACACTCACATCGCGAGACTGCGGCAATCGCAAACGTCTTGCAAGAGCCCACTATTGCGAGGACTTGCGATAACCTCGGCATGTGGATCTCAGCACCGTCGTCCTGCTGCTCGGAATGGCGGCATTGGGCTTTCGCCACGGCTTCGACTGGGACCACATCGCCGCGATCACCGACATCACGAGTACGACGAGCGCGAGCCATACCGAGGCGCAGGTACCGGCCGGAGCGCCGATGCCGTCACACGGGCACGATCCGGTCGAGCTTCGGGGGCACGAACACGACCACTCGGCCTCGGCTCCGGGGGCCATGCATGTCTTCGGAGAGTCCCGGTTCGCGCACGAGGAGCGTCACGCCGTGGGCCTCGCCACGCTCTATGCGCTCGGGCACGCCTCAGTCGTGCTCGTTCTCGGGATCGCCGCGCTTCTTCTCGGCGCGGTGCTTCCGCCGTGGGTCGACCCGATTCTCGAGAAGGTCGTCGGTGTAACGCTCGTCCTCCTTGGCACGTGGGTGCTCTTCTCCGTCTACCAGTACCTCCGTGGCAAAGGCGAGTTCCGTCTCCGCAGCCGCTGGATGCTCGTCTTCGACTTCATTCGGTATGGCTGGGGTGCGCTGCAGGCCCGGATCCACGGACACGAGCACACGCCGTCGGTCCACGCGTCCCAGTACGGTCCGAAGACCGCATTCGGGGTGGGGATGATCCACGGCGTCGGTGCCGAGACCGGCTCGCAGGCCTTGCTCCTCGCCGGAATCGCCGGGGTTACCGGCGTCACCGGGATAGTGATCCTGCTCGCGTTCGTCGTCGGACTGCTCGCCTCGAACACGCTCGTCGCGGTCGTCAGCGCGTCGGGATTCATCGGGGCGCAGCGCCTGCGGACCGTCTACGTCATCGTCGGCTTCGTCGCGGGGCTCGGGAGCCTCCTCATCGGCATCCTCTTCATCGGCGGTCTCGGAACTGCGCTTCCGGATCTTCAGCAGGTGCTTTTCGGCGCCCACACCGAATAGCCTCAAGGTGTGCGGGTCCTCGCGGCACTCCTCGCGCTGGTCGCCGTCGCGTCATGCCAGGGCGCGCCGCCGCTCCGCACCGCCGTTCCGATCGGTGAGCTCGTCCTCCCGACCACCGTTCCGAACGGGAAGGTCGAGGTCGTCGTGAAGAGCACGTACACGGTCGGCGAGACGATCCGCGCCACGGTCCGGCTCATCCCCGCGACGGGCTCGCTCCGCGGTCCCGTCGATCCGTATATCCAGGCGAGCGGTTTCCACGGCACCGCGACGGTGAGGCACCTTTCGGTCGAGCCGATCAGCGTGTCCGCGGGCGCGGGCGAAGCGGTGGTCCTGTGGGACATGCACGACGATGGCGGGAAGGCGGTCGGGAGCGACGACTACAGCCTGGTCTTCAACGTGATCGACGACTCTGGACGCATCACGACCGTTGGCGCGACCCTGCAGGTCCGCTGAGCATGCGTCGTCTCATCGTCGTCATCGCGGCCGCCGCGGCGATCGCGGCATGCGGCGATCCGAACACCGGCGTGGGCATCGAGGTCATCGACGCGCATGTCGTGCGGGTGATCGAGACGGGCGACCACGAAGGCGCGAAGTTCCAGCGTCTCGCGGTGCAGCTCGACGGCTCGCTCTACCGCGGCGAGGTCGTGGAGCTCGAGTGGGACGGCCGCCGCGCGCTCAACGAGAACGGTTTTCTCGCGCCCGGTGACCGCGTCCTTCTGACCCTCAGTCGGACCGGAAACACCCGCACCTACACCATCTCCGAGATCGTGCGGCTTCCGTCGCTCTGGCCATTCGTCGTCGTCCTCGCCCTCGCGCTCATCGCGGTGGGCCGATGGAAAGGCGTGGCCTCGCTCGCCGGTCTCGGCGCAAGCATCGCGGTGTTCCTGCTCGCGGTCCTCCCCGCCGTGCGAAACGGAGACGATCCACTCCTCGCGACCCTCATCGGTTCGATCGGCGTGCTCGTCGTCGCGGTGTTCGTCGTCCACGGCTTCAACCGCAAGAGCATCGCCGCGCTCGTCGGCACGCTGGGCACGCTGATCCTTGTGGTCGGGCTCGCGGCTGCCGCGATCTCGATCGCGCGCATCACCGGGCTCGGCACCGAGGACGCGATCTTCGTGTTCGTCGGGACCGCGGGAAAAGTGGACATGCCGCGACTCGTGCTCGCGGGTGTGGTGGTCGCTTCGCTCGGAGCGCTTGTCGACATGGCGGTCGGTCAGGCTTCGACCGCGTTCGAGCTCTCGGCCGCGGGCGAGCTTCACGGCCGGAGGCTCTATCTCTCGGCGCTGAACGTGGGTCGCGACCACATCGGGTCGCTCGTGAACACGCTCGCGCTCGCGTACTTCGGCGGTGCCCTGCCCCTGATCGTTCTCGTATCCCTCGGATTCCAGCCGCTGTCGGTCTCGATAAACAGTGAAGAGATCACGCAGTCGATCCTGGCCGTCCTCATCGCGAGCATCGGCCTCGTGCTCTGCGTTCCGCTGACGACCGCGGTCGCGACGTACCTCGCGGACCGCGCGCGCGCTCCCTCCTAGGTCGCTGGTACGTCGGGCCGGGAACCGCGCGCCGCGACGAGCCGCAGCTCCGGGCGGCGAGGCCCGATCCCGAACCGCGCCACCAGGTAGGAGGCAAAGCTCAGCGAGGTCACGAAGACGCTCACCGGAGCATTTGTGATGAGCGAGAGAAGGATCCCGCCCAGGGTGCACAGGAGAGCGATCGCGACGCTGTACACGATCGCGAGGCCGGGTCGTGGCGTGAGCCGCTCGGCGGCCGCGCCCGGTGTGATGAGCAGGGTGAGGATGAGCAGGACGCCGACGACCTGGATCGCCTCGGCGACGGCCGCCGCCATGATCAAGAGGAACGCGACGGCAATCGCGCCGACGGGGACGCCGCGCGCCTCGGCGACCTCCGGATCTACGGTCGCGAAGACCAGTGGCCGGTAGATCGCGGCGAGGGCGATCAGCGTGACGAGCCCGATCGCCACGAGCAAGAGGACATCACCCCGGCTCACCCCGGTGATCGTGCCAAAGAGGATGGCGAAGGCCTGCGTCGCGTAGCCCTTGTAGAGCGTGATGAAGAGGACGCCCAATCCGAGGCCAAAGGCCATGACCACGCCGACCACGACGTCGCGGCCACGCGCGCGAACGCCGAGGGTGCCGATGAACACCGCGGTGATGGCGCTGCCGAACAGGAGGCCAAGGACCGGCGACAAATGCACCAGGAGGAACCCGGCCGAGCCGGTGAAGCCGAGCTCCGCCAACGCGTGCACCGCGAACGACATGTTGCGCGCGACGACGAAACCGCTCACGACACCCGAGACGATCGCGATGACGAATCCCGCCGCTATGGCGTTCTGGACGAACTCGTAGCCGAGGAGCGTGACGAGCTGCTCCATCAGCCGGCGTCACCGTGATCGACGACCGCGGCCGGCGCGTGGTGCGGCTCCTCGATGTTGAATCCGGACTCGGTCGATTCCCCGACGACCAGGATCCGTCCGTGCACGCGGACGACGTCGACGTGCGATCCGTACAGCTCCGACATTCGGTCCGAGCGGAGCACCTCGTCGGGAGTTCCTGCCGCCCATCGGCCATTCACGACGAACAGCACCTGGTCGACCACGCGCAGCACGGGGTTCACGTCGTGCGTGACGAAGAGCACCGTGCCGCCGGCACGGTCCCGCCACGCCGCGATGAGATCGGTGATGGCCTGCTGGTAACGGAGGTCGAGGTTCGCGAGTGGCTCGTCGCAGAGCATGATCCGCGGGTCGCCAACGAGAGCCTGCGCGATCCGCAGACGCTGCTGCTCGCCGCCCGACAGGCGTCCGATCGGGGCGTCGGCGTAAGTCTCGGCCTCGACGGAGGCCAGCGCCCGGGCAACGCGCGCGTTCGCCGTGGAGTCGGGCGAGGAGAAGCCCCAGCGGTGTCCGTCGATCCCGAGACGGACGAGGTCACGCCCGCGGAAGGGGAGCTCGGGGTCGAAGCTCGAGTGCTGCGGGACATAGCCGATGCCGGGGTCGCCGCGTCGCGGCGGGCGCCCGAGGACGTCGATCCGACCCGCGAAGGGCTCGACGAGGCCGAGGATCGCGCGGAGGAGAGACGTCTTTCCGGACCCGTTCGGCCCGAGGATCGCGACGAACGTCCCGGGCGCGATGTCGAGCGAAAGGTCGCTCCAGATGCTCCGCGCGCCGTAGCTCAGCGTGACTCGATCGAAGCGGACCGCGGGCTCTTTCATCGCGACGCTCAGGCTAGCTATTTCGCGAGAGCCTTCTCCAGATCGTCGAGCTGCGCGAGCTGCCACTCCTGGAAGGTCTTGAACGCGGGCGGGATCGTCTCGGCCACGGGGACGACCGGCACGATGCTGCTCACGGCGAGCGCGCGGATCTGCTCGGTGAGCGGGGATGTCACCTGCGAGTTATAGAGGAGCGCCTTGACCTTGTGGCCGGTGATGAGGTCGCGCTCGGCGGCGACATCGGCAGGCGCGGGGTCGGTGCCCGACTCGATCGCCTCCATGAACGCAGAAGGAGTGAGGACCTTCAGGCCCATCGCATCGGTAAGGTAGCCGGCGACGTTTTCGGTAAAGGCGACCGGCGCGCCCGCGTACTTCGCCTTGATCGACGCGATCTTGTCGTTCACCGGCTTCAGCGCGTCGAGGTACTTCGCCTTCTGAGCGGAGAAGTAGGCCGCGTTCGCTGGATCGAGCTTGGCGAGCGCGGCCGCGGCCGCATCAGCGACCTTCGGCATCGTCGCCGGGTCGTACCAGACGTGGACGTTGACGTCGTCCTTGACGCCGAGGGTTTGCTGCACATTGATCACGACGCGGTCGGGCTTCGTCGATGCGCCCAGCAGCTTCTCCATGAAGTCGTCGTAACCGATCCCGTTCACGATGACGAGCTTCGAGTCCGCGACGACCTTGGCGGTGGCCGGGCTGGCCTCGTATTCGTGCGGGTCGGCACTTGGGTCGTTCAGGATGCTCGACGCGATCACGCGGGTCCCGCCGATCTGGGCAAGGAGGTCGGCGTAGAAATTCTCGGTTCCGAGTACCGGTATCGGTGCGCCGGCCGAGGGCGAAGAAGGCGAAACGGGCGTACTGCACGCGGCGAGGACAACGACGGCGAGCGCCACCAGCGCGCGTCTCGTTAGCAGTGTGCCCAGCGACGTGAACACGGCGATCGCCCCGTATCTGAGAATGAGTCTCAATTTATTGCAGATGAGACTGAGTGTCAAATAGCGTGGCCTGGCCTATCCTCGCTCCGTGAGCACCGCATCACTGGACACCCGTCTGGCCGCTGGTGGCCGCCGGCGCACCACGCAGCGCGTGGTCGTCGCTGCGGCTCTCGCCTCGGCAAAGCGTGCTCTGTCAGCGCAGGAGCTGTACGAGCGGGTCCGAGCGACGCATCCGACGATCGGCCGCGCCACCGTTTATCGCGCGCTCGAGCAGCAGGTCGCGGACCGGATGGCGAGCCGCTTCGAGCGTGATGGGCACGTCTCGGCATACATCGCCTGCGACGCCGAGCACCATCACCACCTCGTGTGCACGAGCTGCCAGCGGGTCGAGGATGTCGCCGAGGACGTCGTCGCCCCGATGCTCATGGCTGTCGGGCGACGGCACGACTTCGCGGTCGATCACGCAGCCCTCGACTTTTACGGCCTCTGCGCGAGGTGCCGGACCAAGCGCCGCTAGACGCGCTTCATTCACGGGTGTGAGCCACTCTCGAGACGCTTGCGATCCTCCGTCTCGAGTTGGAAAGTCGAATGCTCGATGTCGAAGTCGCCGCGAAGGCAGGTTCCCAGGTCGTCGAGCACCGTGCCCGGATCCGCCCCGCGCTGCATCACCACATGGGCGGAGATGACGTTGACCCCGCTCGTGATCGTCCACACGTGGAGATCGTGAATGTCGAGCACGCCGCTGCAGGCGAGAACGTGCTCGCGCAGAGTGTCGACGTTCACATCGCGAGGCGTCGCTTCGAGAAGAACATCGAGAGCCTCGCGCAGCAGGCTGAACGACCGGGGCACGATCAGCGCGACGATCAGGAATGCCGCGAACGTGTCGGCGAGCTGGCGGCCGCCAAGAATGTTCGCAAGCGCCGAGACGATCACGGCAATCGAGGCCGCGACGTCCGCGAGGACGTCGAGGTACGCCGCGCGCACGGCGAGCGAGGCATGCGGGTCGCGCAGCAGGAGGATGGACACGCCGTTGCTGACCAGGCCAACCGTCGCCACGGCGAGGACCAGACCGCTCTGGACCTGGGACGGCTCGCTGAACCGACGGATGCCCTCGACGAGCACGACCGCGGCGACGATCAGCAGCAGCACCGTGTTGAGAACGGTCGCAAGTATTTCCAGCCGGAGAAGGCCGAAAGTCCGGCGATCGGTGACCGGACGCGTCCCCAGCCACAGCGCCACGAAGGCGATGCCGAGCGCGACCACGTCGATGAGTACGTGGAAGGCCTCGGCGAGCAGGGCCAGGCTGCTCGCGAAGACGGACGCGGTCGCCTCGACAATGAAGACGGCAACGGCGAGCGTCAGCGCGACGAGCAGACGCGTGCGCTGCCGGGCTCGGTGATGCACGGAGTGAACGGTACAATTCATGTGCGCAGTCCCCGCGGCTTGGAGGCTCCCCTTTTGGCCCAGATCAGCCACGACATGACCATCTCCAGCGTCGTCGAGCGTTGGCCCGACGCCGCGCGGATCTTCGCGCGCTATGGCCTGTCCTGCGCGTCGTGCTCGATCTCAAAGAGCGAGACGATCATGGCGGGCGCGACCGGGCACGGCGGCGGCCGCGTGAACGTGGAGGACCTCATGCGCGATCTGAATACGTACGCCGATAGCGGCAAGCTTCCGGACAACCTGCCGGCCGCGAATGCGACGGCTGGAGCGGCGGGCATGAAGATGCGCGGCATGGCCGAGCAGAAGGGCATCAAGCACGTCATCGCGGTGATGTCCGGGAAGGGCGGGGTGGGGAAGTCGCTCGTCGCCGGGCTCCTCGCCGTTGGCTTGAAGCGGCGGGGCTTTCGCGTCGGGGTGCTCGATGGCGACATCACCGGTCCATCGATCCCGCGGATGTTCGGCGTACGGGAGAAGCCCGTCTCGTCAGACGGCAAGACGCTGAACCCGCCAAAATCGCGCGGCGGCATCCCGATCATGTCGATGAACCTGCTTCTTCCCGAGGAAGGAGAGGCCGTGATCTGGCGCGGCCCGATGGTGTCGGGCGCGATCCGCCAATTCTTCAGCGACGTGAACTGGGGCGAGCTCGACTATCTCATCGTCGATCTTCCGCCCGGCACCAGTGACGCGCCGCTCACGGTGATGCAAGCACTCCCGGTCGACGGCGTCGTGCTCGTGACCACGCCGCAGGCCCTCGCCGCGATGGTCGTGACCAAGGCGGTGAAGCTCGTGAAGCAGCTTGGCGGCGACATCCTCGGGATCGTCGAGAACATGGCCTACGTTCGCGTTCCGGATGGCTCCACGATCGAGGTGTTTGGTCCGTCGCAGGGGCTGAAACTCGTCATCGCCTCGAACGCGCCGCTCATCGCGAAGCTGCCGATCGATCCCGAGATCGCGAGGCTCGCGGACGCGGGGCTCATCGAGTCGTACGAATCGCCCGAGTCCGAG
>DASPWX010000191.1:0-11399 GCA_035637615.1 Bathyarchaeia archaeon
AATCCCACTCGTCGAGGGTGTCGGTCCCGGCCACGGTAAGCGCCAGCCGGACGTGATATTTCGTACTGGCGGCGAGCGGCGCCACCGGCACGATCGCGACGTAGTCCCGCTCGTATATCTGGGGGACGATCGATAACGCGACGTCGTGACCGCCGAGATCGGTGAGCTCGGCGACCCGAAGGTCGACGGCGCGAGCGCCTGAATAGACGGCCATCAGCGGGTACCCGACCGGCCGGCTCGCACCGGCCGGCAGCGCGTCGGGCGATTCCTGCCCCGCCCACGACCCGGCGACGCGCTGGCCAGACGCGGGCGAGTGCACACGGTCCGGCGCGGTGGCGGCGAAGTCGAAGACGATCACTCCGACCGTCGCGGTGTGCCCAGCGATCTCGGCGTGGCCCCATCCCGCGACGACCGCGTGCGGGTGCATCAGGCCGAGCCGGTGATAGGGAAGATCCCAGAGGAACCGCACATCCTCGGTCCCCGAGTCGGACGACGCGGCGACCTCGCTGGCGGTCGCGTCGGTGTAGCCCTGCGCCGCGAGGCGATCGCGGACGGCCGCGCCCGTGAATCCGGGATCGCCCGGCGTCTCGTCGTGGCCGATCGCCCCGGCCCGCGCGAGGTATTCAGCGTGGTGCTGCGCCGCCGCGGTGACCCGATCATCACCGCGCACCGCGGGCGCGGCGACAGCGGCGCGGAGCTCGTTGTGAACGCGAAGCATCTCGACCGCATCGTTCGAGCCCGCGGGCCTCGTCGCAGCCGGAGACGAGGTCGCGCCCGGCGATGACGTAGGCGCGGTCGACGGGCCGAGCGACGCCGGACTCGTCGCGACGGCCGGGCTCGACGCGTCGGCTGATGCGGCCGGGAGACGCGGGCTCATCACGTAACCCGCGAGCGCAACACCGGCCGCGAGGACGATCACGCAGACGAACGGCGCGAGTGTGATGAGTATTCCGCGTGGCATGGACCGCATTTTCATCGAACAGGGCCGGTGGTCGGCATCAAACCGCGCGCAAAGACGATGCAGAGACACAACCCGCGTTTGACGAGCGACCCCGCGCGCCCCGATGCTGATGACTCCCAGCACGCGTCGGTGGCATCTCGCGCGCAAACAGACTCGAGGTGAGTGCGATCAGGGAGCCAAGGGGCAAATCCTTCAGAGCCGCCGGCGATCGCATCGTCCGACAAGAATCCGCCCTGCCTTCGATCGCCAGCCGTCTCCTCACGACACCGACCGTCACACGACGTCGGATCGCGAGCGAGGCAGACGAATGGGCGATACGGCTCGGAGCGCTCGCGGCGCTCGGCCATTACGACGCGCTGACGTTCGTCGTCGATGGTCCCGCGCGCACGCACTATCGGCACAACGTGGCGGACGATCCACTCCTCGATCCCCCAACTCGGACCGCAGTCGAGGAGACGCGACGCAGCGGGTCGACGGTGCAGACTCAAACCACCATCCGCCTGGCTGACGATCGCGTCGCGAGTGCCGCGATGGTCGCTCCCCTCGCCGCGACCGAGGAGGTGAGCGGCGTGCTCATTGCACTGCGTGTCGGACGGTCCTTCGCGGCTAGCGATGCGGTCGCCGCATCGGGCCTATCCGAGCTCGTCGCGCTGGAGGTCGCTCGCGAGGTCTTATCCGAGCGTGACGAGAAGCACCGACGCCAGGCGTTCGCTTTTTACGAGCTCTCCCGGCTCGCCCTGTTCGGCGAGCGGATGTCCGAAACTCTCAATGACGTGACGACCCTCGTCACGAGCGCTTTCGAAAACGACGTCGCCCAGATCTGGTTGCTCACGGCGGATGACGTTCTGGAGCTCCACGCCGCACATCCGCATGGGGAGCTCCACTTCGAGCGAATGCTTCCGTCGGAGCACGACGCGCTCGCTGAGGCGCTCCACCAGCGCCGGGTCGTGCGCATCGGTCAGGGCGCTCTCCGCTCATGGGTCCCCGCCGAAACGCGGGAGCTTTTCGTCGTGCCGCTCACCGACGGCGCACGAAGTCTTGGTGTCCTCGTGCTGGGCCGCGCGCAGGAACGCTACGAGGACGCGGACGAGGAGCTCGCTGGCGTGCTCGGGAGATTCATTGCGCGACTCATCTCGCGCGCGGCGACGAGAGATCGCGAGGACGAGCGACGAAGCCAGGTCGTGGTCGCGGAGCCCGAGCCCGACCAGGAGTGGGCAGAGGAGCCGCAGCTCACCCGAAACTGATCGCCGCGAGACGGCTCACGGTGCGCAGTCGCCCGGACTGCCAGGCCCAGGAGCCGGCCCCAACAACGGTGCCCCCGACCACATGTCGAGACGTCCGCACGAGAGGTCGACACGGTTGGCATCGCCATTCAGCTCGTGACTGCCGTCTGGTCTGGTCGTTTCCCAGACGTCGCCGGCCCGCACGCTCATCGACAACAGAGCCCGGCCGGCCGACGTGCGCGCCTCCACCGCCCACGGAAGCGGAGGAAGATCTTTCACGAAGACGGTCTCGTCCGTCTGCGGCTGAATCGTTCGGAGAGCCATGCCGTTCACGACGATGGTGACCCGCAGCGTCGTACCGTTCGAGACGACGAGATCGTGAGGCTCGCCGGTGGGTGCCGGCGTACACGTGACGGTCAGCAGAAGTGCGAGCATCGTCCGCGCACACGCGCGGAGACGAAACCCACCGAGCCGAGTCATCCGAATGTTGTAACGGTCGTCGCCTCCAGAAGCTCTGGCTCGAGGTCGGGCGCGGCCATGTTGGGATCGAACGGATAGATCGGGCGCTCCAAGTGGCGGTGGCCGAGGCGAACGATGTCCTGATCGACCCCGCCGGGCGTCAACGCGAGGACCCATCCCTTCGCGGCCGCGAAAAGGTCCGGGACGAGGTAGCCGATCTTCACGACCGTGAGGTCATGGCGCGCGGGGTCGAGACCAAGCGCGAGAAGGTCGTGAACGTAGTGATAAGGCTTGCGGCGCGTCGTGAGGATCGCCCGAATTCCGCCCGACGCGACGACCGCGATGTCGCCGCCGATCGGATCATCGCGGACGACACGAGCGACCGTTCCACGGAGAGGGACGGTCCCGTGGGGCGAACCGAAAGCGCCGCCGACGGCGAGCTGCACGCCGCGTCCCTCGCCCGCGGCAACGCAGCGCGCCACCGCGTCCGGATCGACGAGGCTCGCCCAGATCGCGGTCGCGCGTCCCGATGCGAGGTCCCGATTCGCGAGAAGGCGCTCGAGCATCAAAGCAACATCGCCCGCGCCGCCGGCCGTCGGGTTATCGCCTGAGTCGCTGATGAAGTAGGGACGGGCGCTCGCGGCGAGGCCCGTTCCGATGCACCAATCGGCGTCGCCGGCGGGCACGCTGAACGAGAAATCGGCACGTGCGTCCCAGTAGCTCTCGGCGAGAGCGCGGGCTTCGCGCAGGATAGCGACCCGATCGGTGCCGGTCACGACGACCGCGGCGCGGCAGCGCGGCTCGTCGGCCCACGCGTAGCCGATCCAGACGGCGGCGTCGACGATCCCAGGCTTCGTTTCGATCGCCGCGAGACGGCCGTAGATCCCGCGCGCCGGCTCGTCGCGGGTGCAGGCCCGTTCGCCGGGCAGGAGGACGGGCATGCCTACCCACGCTTTCAGGGGACGCACGCCGTCCCTCACGCAGCCGACCAGATTCGCCATCGCGCGTGTCTTCGTGAGCGGCGCGTCCTCGTGCGGCGACATCCGGTGCGACGTCGCGAGGTCGAGCGCGTCGATGAGCGAGCGCGACATGTTCCCGTGGGGGTCCATCGCGGCGGAGAGGAGCGGGCCGGCACCGATCAGGTTTCGGACAGCACGTGCGAGATCGGCCTCCGCGTCGGTCATACCGACGACGCTCATGGCGCCATGGATGTCGAGAAAGACGCCGTCGAGCGGCATGGCCGCGCGCAGCCGGTCGAGAAGCTCCGTTTTAATCGACTCGTAGAACCCGCGCTCGACCGCGCCGCCAGGCAGGGCTCGCGCGTGCACGAGCGGCAGCCAGTCGACTGCGGCGGGCAGATCCGCGTAACGCCCGAGGAGCTCGTCGCCACGGACAACGGTGAAGTCCTCGGGTCCGCTGCGATGCGGCGAAAACGTGCTCGACTCGATGTGGATGCCGCCGATCGCGAGCCTAGGCGGCGTGCGTTGGCCCTTTCGCGGCGGGTGCCTCTTCCGCGGCATCCGCAGAGACCACAGTCAGCCGGCACACCCCGATGTCGATCGTCTGGCCGGTCGCGACCCGTCGCGGGGCCGCGAGCTTCGTCCCATCGATCCACGTGCCGCCCATGCTTCCGAGGTCACTCAACCAGTAGGCGCCCTGCTTGTACGTGATCCGCGCGTGCTTGCGCGACACGGAAAGATCCGGCAGCTGGATCGTGCTCTCGGGTCCACGCCCGATCGTCGCGCCTGCTTTCGTTACCTCGAACGTCGAGCGCGGCCCCCGTTCGGTGTCGAGACGCAGCACCAGCCCACCCGAAGCTGGCGCGATGACCGTCGGCTCGGCGCGCACGGGGGCCTCCCGTGGCGGGGGCGCCGGTTCCGTCGTTGGGGGAACCTGCGCCGCGGGAGCAGCCGGGGTATCCGGAACAGCGTCTTCGACGGCGCCAATCGGCTCGACGCGCAGTGTTTCGGCGGGCTCCGTAACAGCCGCGGCGGAAGCCGGGGCTTCGTGGACGACCGGCGGTGGTGCTGCTACGCGGTCCGGCGCGAAGAGCGCCTTGATCCTCGCGAGGATTCCGCTCACCGGCGCACCTCCTCGCTCCCCACCTTACGCCCTGGGTTTAACGACGAACAAGCCGCGCAGATACGCGGTATTGGAGGATGCGACGCAGGAGAACCGAGGATAATGCGGCCACTTGCGCCACGGGCGCGAGCGCGCGCGGAGGGGAGGCCGTCGCGGACTCAACACGATCGTTCTCAACAGCTTTTTTCGCGGGAGGGAGAGATTCATGTTCCTAAGGAAGACCGGGTGGCAGGCCATCGCGGCGGCGGTCATCACGGCGCTGCTCCTCAGCGCGTGCGCTCCGACCACCACCGGCACGGGGACGTCGCCGACGCCAGGCGCGAGTGCGGCGTCGAAGGTCCTCAGGATGGCGCGCAACGCCGAGCCATTCAGCCCATTCGTCCCATGGCAGATCGACGACAACCCGGCGCTGTTCATCTCGGTGAACGTCTACGACACGCTCCTCCGCACGACGAAGGACGGCACCAATGTCGAGGCGGGTCTCGCGACGAAGTGGACACCGTCGGCGGATGGGCTGACGTGGACCTTCACGCTGCGTGACGGGCTCAAGTTCTCGGACGGCTCGGCCATGACGTCGACCGATGTGAAGGCCTCGCTCGACATGGCGCGTGGCGGCGAGAAGAGCGCCTGGAAAGACAGCTACGTCGCGATCAAGGACGTCGCCGCGACAGACCCCAAGACCGTCACGATCACGTTGAAGCAGCCGTACGCGCCGCTTCTTTCTGTGCTGGCGATGTTCTCGGGCGGCATTCTGCCTGCGGACATGGCGAAGGCAACCGACACGAAGGACTACGACAACACGCTCGCGTGGAAGACGAAGGGCACGGGCGCCTACTACAGCGAAGGCTGGAAGAAGGGGGACCCGATCATCCTCAAGCGGAACCCGAACTACTGGAAGGGGACGCCCGCGCTCGACGAGGTCCGCATTGAATACATCCCCGATGACAACACCCGCGTGTTGAAGCTGCAGGGCGGCGAGACCGACGTGGTCGACTTCGTGCCCTTCAGCCAGATCGCGGCACTCAGCGCGCAGCCCAACCTGAAGGCGCAAACGTTCGCGATCCAGCAGTCAGAGTTCATCATCCTGAATACCTCGAAGCCCCCGCTGAACGACGTCAAGGTTCGGCAGGCGTTGAACTATGCGACCGACAAGGACGCGATCATCAAGAACGTCCACTTCGGCCAGGCGAAGGTCATGAACTCGCCGATCCCGCAAGGGACGTACTACGACAAGAGCCTAGTGGGGTACCCCTACGACCTCGATAAGGCGAAGGCGCTGATGGCGTCGTCGTCGGGATCGAAGGGATTCACGATAGACATGCAGGTGCGCTCCGGAAACACGAACTTCGCCAACATTGCGGTCATCGTGAAGGACGCGTGGGCAAAGCTCGGCGTGACCGTAGACATCCAGACGCTGGATACGGCCGTCGTGCGCACGAACTACCGCGCGGGCGACTACATGACGACCCCGAGCGCGTGGACGAACGACATGAACGATCCGACCGAGATCGTGAACTACGCGATGCGCGGCGGGGCGAGCCCGTTCGCTTATTGGACGCGCTACAACAACCCCGACCTCAACAGCAAGATCGACAAGGCCGATCTCGAACAGGACACCACGAAGCGGCAAGCTGACTACTCGGAGATCCAGAAGATCTACCTTGACGCGGCGCCTCTCGTCTTCATCGCATATCTCGGTGCGAGTGCCGGCTGGCGCAACAACATCGATGGATTCTTCATCGACGGACTGTCCTACTACCGATTCGAAGACGTGAAGATCAACAAGTAGCTGACGGCGGATGGCTGACAGCCCACGCCGGGTTGTCAGCCAGCCGGCCGGTGATCTACTGATGACCGACTGATATGGGGCGCGCCGCATACATCCGCAGACGTCTTGTCCTGATGGCCTTCGTCCTTTTCGGCGTCACCATCGTCATCTTCGGCATGGTCCGGGTCCTCCCGGGCGATCCGGCATTCCTGATACTCGGCGACCGCGCGACGGACCAAAAGGCCGCGGAGCTTCGCGAGCAGCTTGGTCTGAATCGACCGGTGCTGGAGCAGTACTGGATGTTCGTATCGGGGTTCGCCCACGGCGACATGGGGCAGTCGCTCCTCTATCGCCAGCCTGTCGGTGATCTCGTACTGACCCGTGTGCCGATAACGCTCGCATTAACCACCTTTGCCATGGGCCTGGCGGCCATCATCACGCTCATTTTCGGGATCGTCGCGGCCGTCAACAAGGGCCACTGGCCTGATCAGCTGATACGGATCGGGTTCCTCTTCGCGCTGACGACCCCCAACTTCTGGTTCGGCATTCTTCTCATCCTGCTGTTCGGGCTGACCCTGCATTGGTTCCCGGTCGCCGGCTTTGGCGAGACGCCGGCCCAGCACATCTGGTATCTCTTCCTCCCCGCGCTGACCCTGGCCCTTCAGCTTTCTGCGGTGCTCATCCGTAATCTGCGCGGTCAGATCATCCAGACCCTGCGCTCGGACTACGTGCGCACGGCGCACGCAAAAGGACTCTCCGAGAGGCTGGTCCTTCTGCGCCACGTGCTGCGGAACGCATTGCTCTCGACGGTCACGATCTTCGGGCTGCAGTTCGGTTTTCTCGTCGGAGGCGCCATCGTGATCGAGACCGTATTCGCGCTGCCTGGAACGGGGCAGCTGCTCATCCAGTCCATCACGGCACGCGACTATCCGGTCGTGCAGGCCATCACCGTGGTCAGTGCGGTCCTGGTGATCGTCGTCAACCTGGTCGTCGACCTTTCCTATTCCTTCCTCGATCCGAGAGTCACCTATGAGTGAGAAGGCGATCGGCGTCGGGCCCGCACAGCTGACGCGGGTCGCGCCCCTCGTTCGGGCGCGGACGATCCGGCTCAACCGGACCCTGATGACCGGCCTTGGTCTGCTTGGCCTTGTTGTCCTCGTCGCGATCACCGCGCCTCTGCTCACGCCCTACGACCCGATCGCACAGCAGTTCGCCGACTCGTTCCTGCCTCCGTTCAGTCCAGGTCACATCCTCGGGACCGATAACTTCGGCCGCGACATCTGGAGCCGGATCGCATTCAGCACGCGACTCGATCTGCAGATCGGCCTCTTCTCCGTGTTGTTCCCATTCATCTTCGGGGGCCTCATGGGGATCGCGACCGGCTACCTCGGCGGGAAGCTGGACACGATCCTTATGCGCGTCGTCGACGTGCTCATGGCGTTCCCGTTCCTGATCCTGGTGATCGCGATCATGAGCATCCTCGGACCGGGACTGACGAACCTCTACATCGCGGTCGGTGTGGTCGGCTGGATTCCCTATGCGCGCATCACGCGCGGGGAAACGCTCGCGACGCGCCATCTCGAGTACGTCCTCGCGGCCCGCACCATCGGCTGCTCGTCCGGACGCATCATGCTGCGCCACATCCTGCCGAACGTGATCGCACCGGCGCTGATCTACGTCTTCACCGGTATGGTGCTGGCGATCCTCACCGGGGCGACGCTGAGCTTCCTGGGCCTCGGCCCGCAGCCACCGACACCCGAATGGGGCGCGATGATCGCCGAGGGCCGCCAGTACCTCCTTCTGGCCTGGTGGATGACGACCCTCCCCGGGCTCGCCCTCCTGGTCGTCGGGGTCGCGCTCAGCCTGATCGGCGATGGGCTCGCCGAGCGCCGCGGAGGCTGATCGAATGAAGCTCCTGGTATGGGGTGCCGGCGCGATCGGCGGGACCATCGGTGCACATCTCGCTCGCGCGGGACACGAGGTCACGTTCGTCGACCGCGCGGACGATCACGTCGCAGCCATCAACAGGGCGGGACTCCGCATCGAGGGCCCGCTCGCGCAATTCGTCTCCAAGGTGCCGGCGTTCACGCCGGACGACCTCGTGGGCGAGTTCGCGCACGTCGTCCTCGCCGTTAAGGCGCAGGACACCGCCGACGCGACGCGGGCGCTTGCGCCGCACCTGGGCAGCGATGGATACGTCGTCTCGGCGCAGAACGGCCTGAACGAGCTCGTGATCAAGTCGATCGTCGGCGACGCTCGAACGATGGGTTGCTTCGTCAACTTCGGAGCGGACTACCTCGAGCCTGGTGTGATCCAGTACGCGGGCCGCGGCGCGGTGGTGCTCGGCGAGATCGACGGACGGGTCACGCCGCGGATCGGCGAGTTGCACCGCGCGTTCCGCGACTTCGACGACGCCGCGATCGTGACGACGAACATCTGGGGCTACCTCTGGGGCAAATTGGCCTATGGCGCCCAATTGTTCGCCACTGCGCTGACGAACGATTCGATCGCGGACGCCCTGGCCGATCCGCGGTATCGCGACGTCTACGTCGAGATTGCGCGTGAAGTGATGCGGGTGGCCCGTGCGCGGCAGATCACGGCCGAAGGCTTCAACGGCTTCGATCCGCACGCCTTCGCGCCGGACGCCGAGCGCGGCGTCGCCGAACGGTCCCTCGACGAGATGGTCGCGTTCAACCGCAGGTCGGCCAAGACGCACAGCGGCATCTGGCGGGACATCGCGGTGCGCAAGCGCCGCACGGAGACGGACGCGCAGCTCGGGCCGATCGTCACGGTCGGCGCGGAGGCCGGCGTCGCGACACCGCTGGTCTCGCGGCTGATCGAGCTGATGCACGAGGTCGAAGACGGCAAACGGCCGCAGAGCCACGCGACCCTCGATCTCCTCAAAGCCGCCGCGCTGACCGGATGACGCCGCTCGAATATCTGTCGGCGCATCACGACCGAATCCTCGACGAGCTGATCGAGTTCGCGCGCATCCCGAGCGTGAGCACCGATCCGCGGCACCGGGACGACATGGCACGCGCCGCGGAGTGGGTCGCCGCACGGCTGCGCCAGGCGGGTCCCCTCGATGTCCGCACGATCGCGACTGGGGGCCACCCGGTCGTCTATGGCGAGTGGCTCGGAGCACAGGGAGCGCCGACGCTCCTGGTGTACGGCCACTACGACGTCCAGCCACCCGATCCGCTCGAGCGATGGTCGAGCGATCCGTTCGCGCCGGAGGTGCGCGAGGGACGCCTCTACGGCCGCGGTGTCTCCGACAACAAAGGACCGATGCTCATCCCGATCAAGGTCGCGCAGGCGTTCTTCGCCGCCGGCGGGGCGCTCCCGCTCAACGTGAAGTTCCTCTTCGAAGGCGAGGAGGAGATCGGAAGCCGGAACCTCGAGCCGTTCGTGGCCGCGAACACGCGGCTGCTGCGCGCGGACGTGGTCCTCTCGGCCGACGGCGCGATGTGGCGAAGCGACGAGCCGTCGATCACGCTCGGGTGCCGGGGGATCGCGGCGCTCGAATTCACCGTCAAGGGCGCGAACCGCAGCCTGCACTCAGGACGCTACGGCGGCTCGATCGCGAACGCGCTGCATGCCATGGCGGAGCTCGTCGCGGGCCTGCACACACCGGATGGCCGCGTGGCGGTCGCCGGCTTCTACGACGACGTGGTCCCGCTGCCCGCGGGGGAACGACGAGGCATAGCTCAGCTGCCCTTCGACGAGCGGCGTTTTCTTTCGGACGTGGGCGTGGCGGCGTCATTCGGCGAGCCCGGCTACAGCACGCTGGAACGGCAATGGACACGCCCGACGCTCGAGGTGAACGGCATGTGGGGCGGCTACCAGGGCGAGGGCAGCCAGACGGTCACGCCGAACGAGGCGCACGCGAAGCTCAGCTGCCGCCTCGTTCCCGACCAGGATCCGGACCGGATCCGCGCGCTCGTCGCGCGGCACCTCGAAACGCACGTGCCCGGCGGCGTGACGCTGACGATCGGCGGCGAGCGGCACTCGGCCTGGCCGTATCGCATTCCTTCCGACCATCCCGGACTCATGACGGCCGAACGCGTGCTGGAGCAGGTCTACCGAAAGAAGCCGTTGCGCGTGCGCATGGGCTCGACGCTTCCGGTGAGTGAGCTCTTCAAGCGCGTGCTCGGCATCGACACCGTGTTCTTCTCGTTCTCAACGACCGACGAGGACTTCCACTCGCCGAACGAGTTCTTCCGCGTGCATCGCCTTCACGAGGGCCTCGAAGCGTGGGCGCGATACTGGGAGAGCTACGCGCGATCAGAACAGTGAACGTCCCCCGTCGATGGAGAGCACCTGACCCGTGATCCACGAGGCTCGGGACGAAACGAAGAACCGCACGCCGTTCGCGATATCCTCGGGACGTCCGAGCCGGCGGAGCGCGATCCCTTCGACGAGGCGCCGCTGGCCTTCCTCGCCGTAGCTTTCCCACTGCTTCTCGGTCGTCGGATTCGAGCGAACGAAACCCGGCGCGATGCAGTTCACGGTGATGCCGAACGGCCCGAGCTCGTGCGCCATCTGTCGCGTGAATCCGATCTGGCCGGCCTTTGCGCTCGCGTAGGCCTGGATACCGGTGAGGCTCACACTGCGTCCCGCCCCGGACGAGATGTTCACGATCGAGCCCGCGCGTGCGGCCTTCATCCCCGGCATGACGGCGCGCGTGCAGAGGAACGCGCTCGTGAGGTTGGCGTCGACGATCGCTCGCCAGTCATCGTCGCTCACCTGGTCGAGCGGCTTGCCGACCTGGCCGACGACCCCTCCGGCGCAGTTGACGAGTATGTCGATGCGCCCCAGGCGCGCGATCAGCTTCGCGACCTGAGCTGGGTCGGTGAGGTCGGCGGTGTCGCGGTCGACGCGATTCACCTTCGCGCCGTCCTCCTCC
>DASPWX010000192.1:0-23026 GCA_035637615.1 Bathyarchaeia archaeon
CACCTCGAGGCAATCTTGTTATGGGTCGCACTCTTTGCGGTCGGCTTCGTACTCATTCCGGCCGTATTCGCAGTCTCACTACGCAGCACGCACTAGGCTCGCTTGTACGCCGACCCGAAGGCGTATGGCAATCTACGGCGCGGTGGCCGGGAAACGCGTGCTCGTTGTGGACGACGACCCCGACATCCGGGAGCTTCTGTTCTCGGCGCTCGAGGACGAGGGCTTCGAGGTCGTTCCCGCGGGGAATGGTCAGGAAGCGCTCGCGATCATCAGGACGTTCCGTCCTGACGTGATCGTGCTCGATCTCATGATGCCGGTCATGGACGGATGGCAATTCGCACACGAGCTCCGCGCGCGCGACGAAGGCGACGAGGACATTCCGCTCGTACTCCTCTCGGCGGCGCGCGATCTTCAAACACACGCCAAGGCGCTTGCCGCCGCGGACATCATCGAGAAGCCTTTCGACCTGAGCGAGCTCCTGCCGAAGATCGCGCGCGTCGCTTCCGCCGCCTAGACCCTCCGCCAAATAGCATCACCGCGTGAGGACATCGCCCGCTCGGCCGCTTGCGGTCATGGCCGCGACCCTCCTCCCCACCGCCCTTCTCGCGTGGTACCTGAGCGATCCAGCGCACAACCAGCCGATCCTCATACGGCTCGAGCACTTCGTCATCACGTCGAACGTATCCGTTGTCGCCGCGCTGGTCGCGTTTCTCGTCGCCCGAGCGGCGCTCGGCGTCGGCCACTATCGCGCGCTCCTCGTCGCGCTCGGTTTCGGGTGCATGGCAGCGATCTTCGCGGTGCACGGTCTTGCCACACCGGGTGTGCTCGAGCAGGGCGATCGCGAGGCGCCGGCGCAGCTTGTCCTCGGCGTCTCCGCCGAGCTCGCGCTCGCCGTCGCCGCGGTGTTCTTCGCCGTCCGCTACACGCCGGTCGCGGGGTGGCTCGAGCGACGTCTGCGCCCAGGTGTTCTGATCGTCGCGGTCGCCGCGTTCCTCGCCCTGTACGCGTTCGTGGGTCTGGGATGGCCGAACGAGTTCGCCGGTATTGCGCGTTGGGTCCTCGCGTCAGGCGGAGCCGCCGCCGGTTATCAGCCGTCGGCCTACGGCTACGGGGTACCCGCGGGCGGCGACGTCACCGGCGGAGCCGGCTGGGTACCGTTCGCGATCGTCGCCGCGGTGCTCGTGCTTTACGGCTACTCCGCGTTCGCGCAGGGCCGCGACTTCATTCGCACCGGCCTGCCCCTTCAGGGTGCGCTCGCAGTTGCCTACGTCCTGCTGGCGCAGGCGCAGGTCTCGCAGTTCCTCGGTCCGATCTGGACGCCATCGTGGTGGGAATACCACGGCCTCATGCTCGGCGCGGTCGTCCTCGCGATGGGCGCCCTCGTCCTCGAGCTCGATCGCCGTCGCGGCCTCGAGCGTTTTCTCCCCGCGACCGTCGTCGAGCGCGTCATCCAGGGCGATCCACTGCGCCTCGAAGGCGAACGCCAGACCGTCACGATCCTGTTCACCGACCTTCGCGGCTCGACGTCGCTCGCCGAACGGCTCACACCGGAACAGACCATCGCCGCCGTCAATTCGTACCTGCGGGTGATGGCACGATGCGTCCTCGACAACGGCGGCATCCTCGACAAGTTCACCGGAGACGGCGTCATGGCCATCTTCGGCGCGATGAGCGATCCGACGAACGGCGCTCTATCGGCCGCGCGCGCCGCCCTCGCGATGCGCGCGAGCATCGCCGAGCTGAACGCCGCTCGAGCGGCCCGCGGCGAGGTCGTCGTGCAGTTCGGGATGGGGCTGCACACGGGTGAGGCAGTCGTCGGCGCGGTCGGACTCCCCGAGCGCTCGCAGTACGACGCGATCGGTGACGCGGTGAACACCGCGTCGCGGATGGAGACGCTCACGAAGGCGTTTCACGTCGACTCGATCCTGTCGGGGGACACCGCCCAGCGGCTCCGGCACGATGGCGTCGCGCTTCGGCCGCTCGGCGAGGCCCACGTGAAAGGCAAAGCGAACGCGATCGAGGTGTTCACGCTTGCGTGAGCGGCATACGAGCCTTCCGGGTCTCTATCTGTCGGCGGGTGTGCGCCCGCGCTGCGTACTTCGCGGTTACTGGATCGCCACCGCCAGCCAGACCGCGCCGAAGCCGGTGCTCCCCTGACCGTTGGCCTCTCCGGGAGCGCTGTCGCGCGAATAGAAGTAAAGCGGGTGTGAGTTGTACGTCACCTGAAGCGTGCCGTCCTTGCGTGTGCTCACGCCGAATGAGCCGGTCGTCACGCCATCCGCGGCGATGGCCCTCGCGGTCGTTGTGAGCGGCGGCCAGAAGGTGGCGCACTGGTCGTAGCACTGGCTGTTCTGATCCGTGTCCTTCGCCCACGTGTAGAGCGTCTTTCCGGTTGCGCTGTCGACGAGGATCTTTCCGAGCTTCGCGTCCGTGGCGACCTTCGCGACGATCGTCGGCGCGGGCGTCGGCGAGGGCGAGGCGGTCGGCGAGGGTGTCGGACTTGCCGTGGCGGCTGTGCCTCCGCATGCCGCGAGCAATGCGGTAGCCAGGAAGAGTGCAAGTGGGCGCATCTGGTCCTCCCGTAAAGGTGGTGTTGTATCTGGAATACGCGCGGGCTCGCCGCATGGATGAGGAGATTCGCCTAATCTCGGGTGATGCCGACCCTTGCCGCGATCGGAATCGTTACGAAGGACATGAAGGAGTCCGTGCGCTTCTACCGCATCCTGGGCGTGGATGTGACCGATCCCGTCGACGACCACCTCGACGCGACGCTCCCGAGCGGCGTACGGCTCATGTGGGACACGCTCGAGCTCATCAAGCAGCTCGAGCCCGATTGGGTCGAGCCTCGCGGACACCGCCGAATCGGTCTCGCGTTCGAATGCTCTTCTCCGGGCGACGTCGATGCGACGCACGCGCGAGTGGTGAAGGCCGGCTTCCGATCCAATAAGGAGCCGTGGGACGCGTTCTGGGGGCAGCGGTACGCGGAGGTCATCGACCCCGACGACAACGTCGTCGACCTCTTCGCCGAGCTGCCGACGCCGACCGCCTAGAAAACAAAAGGGGCCGCTTTCGCGGCCCCTTCTTCGTGCGGTGCGTCGTGATGTCTAGGGAATGACCGATCCGTAGATGTTCTGATCGATCCCGCCGTCGTGCGGGCAACGATCACCGCTCCACGCGGTCGTGAATACGCGGCACTGGAGCACGTCCGCGGCGTCGGCGTCGCTGTCGACCGTCGCGCCTTCGCGCGGGTCGAGCCCGGGCACGGTGTCGCGCCAGTCTGTCCAGACGGCGTACGCCGTGCTGCCGATGTTGCTCACCCAGAGATAGTCGCCGGCGAAGGGCACGGCGCGGTTGTCGAACTGCTCGTAATTCGGGTTCGATCGGACGGTCGTGAGGATCGTCCCGGGGCTCCACGTCGTGCCGCGGTTCGTCGACGTGGACCAGTAGACGTCGAGCGACGCGGTCGTGGCGCGCGTCGGCCCGTTGCCGATGGGCCGCATGATCGAGTACTGGGGGTCGCTGCGGCTGTCCCACCAGATCGCGAAGAGAACGCCACCGTCGACGGAGATGTCGGGGAACACCTGGTGCCCCGCCGCCTCCCGGTCGATGATCGCCGGCGCCATCGCCGCTCCGGTCGCGCCGTTGTACCGGAAGAAGTAGGTCGCGGCCTGCCCGGCGGTGCCGGGGCTGTTCGTCCCGTATGAGGTGCCGGTGGGGACCTGGATGCCGTCCTTGGTCGCGTCGAACACGAGGTAGACGATTTCATCCGAGCTCTTCTGATCCGCGGTCGAGCGGACCTGGGTATCGCGGCGGAAGAACGTGTATCCCGAGAGGCAGTGATCGCCGAAGTCGCCGCAGTCGCGGGCGAGCGAGCCCGACGCCGCGGTGGCGTCTTCGCCCAGAGGATCGTCACGAGCGCTCTGCGGCGGGATGGCTTGCGGGTCGGCTATGTCGACCGCGTCGTTCGGGACGAACGTCGCGATGGTCGTCGGAGGCGCGAACGTCGCGCCGCAGTCCACCGATTTCGTGATCTGGACCGAGTCCGTGTCGTGCTTCTTGGCCATGAACGTCCGCCACGTCACGTAGACGTGACCGTTGCTCGTGACCGAGATGTCGGGGAACTGCACATCGCTGGCGCTCGAAAGCTTCTTCGGCGCAGACCACGTCGCGCCTTGGTCGGTCGAGCGCGAGAAGTAGATCGCGACTCCGCCGTTGCCGGTGAAGCGCGAGTAGGCGAAGTACACGTTGCCGTCGCAGCTCGAACCGCTGCGGTCGGCTTCGATCGCGGTCTTGTCGTTGAACTTGCCGAGGAGGTTCGGTGCGGAGCTGCCGTGGGCCACGACCTCCGAGTACCGGAAGCGCTTCCCGTCATTGATGGTCGCTTGGGCCGGATCCGGGTTATCGAATCGCGCGACCCAGACGTCGCCGAAGGTCTTCTTGGTGCCGGCCGGGTCGTCCGAGCTCTCGGACCCGAAGTACGCATTGCCGTGGTTGTCCCAGGCAATGACCGGGTCGCCGGAGCTCGCCGTCCGGATGTTCGCGAGCGCGGCGTAGGGTGAGGTGTCGTCCGGATAACCCGGGACGAGCGTGCTGCGGAAGGTCGATCCGCCGTTTTCGGAGCGGTAGTAGCCGAGCCAGATCGGGCCGATGGCCGATTGGATGGTTGCACCCGCGGGCTGATAGACGCCGCAGTAATCGTTCGAGCTTCCGAGGATCACGCTCGAGTTGCGCGGATCGATGGCGACAGACGGCTCGTTCTGCCGTCCGTGCGAGACCCGGCATTCCTGCAGGGTCGGATCGTCGTACGGCGTGCCGGTGTTCTGCGTGTAGAGGCTGACGTAGTCCAGAGTGTTGTCGTCGTGTGTGAGCCGGACGTTGTTGCCGGCTGAGGACAGGCTTGGCGCGACGAGCGTGATCGCGAGCACCGCGACAGCGACGAGAGCTGACCTCACTGAGACCTCCCCCTGAAATTGCACGGCGTGCGGGCGGGCAAGAGTTTATCGGCCTTTAGCCGTTGTGGGGCGGTGGACCAGTTGTTTAGCGACCGGCCAAGATCGGCGGCGCGTGAGGCTACTTAGCGTCCAGCACGGTGAGGCCGGGCGGACGCGCGCGCAACCAGTCCCGTGCACGGACGAGACCGCGCACCGTGTCCACGAATTCGCGTCCGGCGCGCGACAGTCGGCGATCGCGGCGGTTCGCAAACCCGATCGTGCGCGTGAGCGGCTCCGTGAGGCGGATCGCGCGCAGCGGTCCGGAGGGATCGATCACCAGGCTCGGGACGACGGCGACACCGATCCCTGCCGCCGCGAAACGCAGCACGCCATCCATCTCACCGCCCTCGAGCGCGAAGACCGGTTCGAATCCAGCGCGCCGGCAGGCCGCGACGGTCGCGGCGCGAAGGTCGTAGCCGTCGCGGAACATCACGAGCGGGACGCCCTTGAGCTCGGCGATCGGCACGGTCTTGCGCGACGCGAGCGGATGGTCGTGGGGGACAGCGACGACGAGCTCCTCGCGCAGCAGCGGCGAGGTCTCCAGAGTCTCGTGGCGCACCGGCATGATGACGAGCGCGACATCGAGCGCGCCCTGCTCGAGCTCGGCGACGAGGTCGCGCGAGCCCGCCTCGTGGAGAACGAGCTCGATACCCGGGAACGTGGCGTGGAACTTTGCGAGCGCCGGCGGAAGGAGCGTGATCGTGAGCGAGGGTGTCGCACCGACCGCGAGCCTGCCTCGTCGCAGATCGGCGAGCTCGCGGACCTCGCCGGTCGCTCCATCGACGTCGGCGAGGACGCGACGTGCCCAGGGCAAGAGCGTCTCGCCGGCCGGCGTGAGCGCGACGTTCCCGGTCATGCGGTGAAAGAGGGGAGTGCCGAGCTCCTCTTCAAGCACGCGGATCGCGCGGGACACCGATGGCTGTGCCACACGCAGGCCGCGAGCGGCCTTCGTGAAGTGCCGCACTTCGGCGACGGCCACGAAATAGCGAAGCTGATGGAGCTCCATCGGTCATAGCCTAGCGCTATCACGGCGAGCGCTTTGAGACCTTTGCGTTCTCGGCCGAGGACGCCCACCATCGGAGGCGGTGGCGACGAGCGCGGTCGACGTCCGTCATCGACCGCAAGAGCGCAAAGATCTGTGGTGGCTCGAGCCGACGGTCATCGTCGTGGTGCTCGGGCTCTTCATTCTCTACTCCATTTACGCCGGGCTGGTCGGGACGAACTATTACTACGAGCCGTATCTCTCGCCGCTCTACTCGCCGTGTCTCAGCGCGAACTGCGTGCACCCGACGTTGCCGCTCATCGGCACGTACTGGAACCTCTCGCCCGCAATCCTCATCGTCGCGTTTCCTCTCGCGTTCCGAGTGACCTGCTACTACTACCGCCGCTCCTATTACCGCGCGTTCTTCTGGGCGCCGCCGGCGTGCGCGGTCCCCGACGCGCGCAAGAGGTACTCCGGCGAGACGCGGTTTCCGTTCCTCGTCCAGAACCTGCACCGATACGCGCTCATTTTCGCGACGGCCCTCCTCATCTTCCTCTGGTGGGACGCGGTCCTCGCCTTCAACTTCAACGGCCACTTCGGCATTGGTCTCGGCTCGGTCCTCATGCTCGCGAACGTGGTGCTCCTCTCCGGCTACTCCCTCAGCTGTCACTCCCTCCGCTATCTCGTCGGCGGATATCTCGACAGCTTCCACGGAAAGTCGCTGCGCTTTCGGCTCTGGAGCCTCGCCAATACGTTGAACGCGCGCCACGCGCGCTGGGCGTGGACGAGCCTCATCGTCGTCGCGTCCACCGACCTGTACATCCGTCTTCTGGCGATGGGCGTGCTGACCGATCCGCGGATCGTGTTCTAGTGGTCATGACGAGTCGAGCGACGAGTGTGCTAAGGGGCAGGGGCCCCTGTCAGCGAGCGCAGCGAGCGTGCGGGAGGAGCGAGACCACCAGCCCTGAGCGTGTCTCCTCGGTCGCTTCGCGCCCAGGGGCCCCTGCCCCTGAGGCGAGAGATTGATGGACGTCGAGCGCCACGAGTACGACGTCGTCGTGATCGGCGCGGGCGGCGCCGGCTTGCGCGCCGCGATCGAGGCCCACGCGCTCGGCGCGAAGACGGCGATCGTGTGCAAGTCGCTCCTCGGCAAGGCACACACGGTCATGGCCGAGGGCGGGATCGCCGCGGCGCTCGGCAACGTGTGGCCTGAGGACAACTGGAAGGTCCACTTCCGCGACACGATGCGCGGCGGAAAGCTCCTGAACAACTGGCGCATGGCGCAGCTGCACGCCCAGGAAGCGCCCGAGCGCGTCCTCGAGCTCGAGGAGTGGGGCGCGCTCTTCGATCGCACGAAGGACGGCCTCATTCTCCAACGTGATTTCGGCGGTCACAGGTACGCGCGGCTGGCGCACGTCGGAGACCGCACCGGCCTCGAGATGATCCGCACCCTGCAGGACCACGCCGTCGCGAAGGGCATCGACGTGTTCATGGAGTGCACGCTGCGTCATCTCCTCACCGACGGTCAGCGCGTGACCGGCGCGATCGGCTATTGGCGCCAGTCCGGCAAGCTCATCGCCTTCAGCGCGAAGGCGGTGGTCCTCGCGACCGGCGGCGTCGGAAAGGCATGGAAGGTCACCTCGAATTCCTGGGAGTACACCGGTGACGGGATCGCGATGGCGCTCGAGGCTGGTGCGGATCTCATCGACATGGAGATGACGCAGTTCCACCCCACGGCGATGGTGTGGCCGCTCTCGGTGCGCGGGATCCTGGTGACCGAGGGCGTTCGCGGCGACGGTGGGACGCTGAAGAACAGCAAGGGCGAGCGCTTCATGTTCAAGTACATCCCGGAGTTCTTCCGCGCGGACACCGCGGACACCGAAAAGGAAGCGGACGCCTGGTACGAGGACAAGAAGAACAACCGCCGCACTCCCGATCTCCTGCCGCGCGACGAGGTGGCTCGCGCGATCAACACCGAGGTCAAGGCGGGACGCGGCACCGAGCACGGCGGCGTGTTCCTGGACATCGCGTCGCGTCGGCCCGCCGACTACATCCGCCGCCGCCTGCCCTCGATGTATCACCAGTTCAAGGAGCTCGCGGACGTGGACATCACGAAGGAGGCGATGGAGGTCGGTCCGACGCTGCACTACATCATGGGCGGCATCCGCGTCGACGCGGACACCGCCGCGGCGACCGTGCCGGGACTCTATGCGGCAGGCGAGGTCGCGGCCGGCATGCATGGCGCAAACCGTTTGGGCGGAAACTCGCTGTCCGACCTGCTCGTCTTCGGCAAACGCGCCGGTCAGTCCGCGGCGGAGTACAGCAAGCGAAATCCTGCGCCGCGCGCCGATGACGGGCAGCTGGGCGCGTACGCGCAGCGCTTCGCGGCTCCGTTCGAGCGGGGCGGCGGTGAGAACCCGTACGCGATCCATGCGGAGCTGCAGGACACGATGCAGGAGCTCGTCGGCATCATCCGCCGGCGCGACGAGCTGGAGGAATCCCTCGCCCGCCTCGAGCGGCTGCGCGCCCGTGCGGCCCGCGCCGAGGTGAAGGGCAGTCGCGTGTACAACCCCGGGTGGCACCTCGCCCTCGATCTCGAGAACCTCATCGCCGTGTCCGAAGCCGTGGCGCGGAGCGCGCTGGTCCGCGAGGAGAGCCGCGGCGGCCACACGCGCGAGGACTTCCCGAAGGCCGACCCCGAGTGGGGGACCAAGAACGTGGTCACCCGGCGGCGCGACGGGAAGCTCACGTTGACCACCGAGCCGATCCCGCCGGTCCCCGGCGAGCTGCGGGCGCTCATCGGCGAGGACAAGCCCGGCGAGAAGGTCGCGACCGGCTCGGAGCCGGCGGTCGTCGGAGGAAAGGAATGACCACCGAGACCGTGGCGCGCGACGTACGCATGAAGGTCTGGCGCGGCGATGCCTCGGGCGGTCAGTTCGTCGAGTTCGCGGTGCCGTCGGATCCGGGCATGGTCGTGCTCGACGTCGTGCATCGCATCCAGGCGACGCACGCGCCCGACCTCGCGGTCCGCTGGAATTGCAAAGCCGGCAAGTGCGGCTCGTGCAGCGCGGAGATCAACGGCCACCCCAAGCTCATGTGCATGACGCGCATGAACGAGTTCGCGCCGGGCGACGAGATCGCCGTGTCGCCGGTGAAAACGTTCCCGGTGATCAAGGACCTCGTGACCGACGTCTCCTTCAACTACGAGAAGGCCAAGACGGTCCCGCCGTTCAAACCGAAGCCGAAGGATCCGGATGGCAAGCGGCGGATGTACCAGGAAGACATCGAGCGGGTACAGGAGTTCCACAAGTGCATCGAGTGCTTCCTCTGCCAGGACGTGTGTCACGTCATCCGTGATCACGAGGAGAACAAGCAGAGCTTCTCCGGTCCGCGGTTCTTCGTGCGGCTTGCCTCGCTCGAGATGCATCCGCTCGATACGAACGAGCGCATCGATCTCATCCGAGCGAAGCACGGCCTCGGCTTCTGCAACATCACCAAGTGCTGCACCGAGGTCTGCCCCGAGGACATCCACATCACCGACAACGCGATCATCCCGCTCAAGGAGCGCGTGGTGAGCGCGCACTACGACCCGATCGCGTGGGCGCTCCGTCGAATGCGCGGTAAGAAGGACGCGTTCGCGCCGCCTGAACCCAAGCCGCCGTCCGCTTGACTGGTCGCGCGGTGTTCATGGCCACCGCCGCCGCGATTCTGACGCTCCTGCTCTTTGTCGCCGTTATCCGGCCGGCCATCGATCGCGGAGGCCTCGGCGAGTTCCTCGGGATCGCCGCGCTGTTCGTAGCCATCCTTCTCGGCGAAAGGTGGCTGCGCTCGCGTTAGCCCGATGAGCGGTAGCCTTAGCGGCCGTGCGTGCATGCCCCTTCTGCGCCGAACAGATACAGGACGCGGCGATTGTCTGTCGCTTCTGCGGTCGAGACGTTCCGCGCCCGAGTGCCACCGAGCAACCCGCCGCGCCTGAGCGACCGCGCTTTTCCACACAGCGCTATGCGATCGACGAGCGCCTCAAGCGCGGGACCACGCGAGTCGATCCGAAACGAAAGCCGTCGCTCTGGGCGAAGATCGGTGGCGCACTCGCGCCGAGCGAGCTCCGGCCCGGACGGCCCGGTCAGCGCGAAACGATGATCCGTGAGTACCCGAGCGTCCGGAAATACCAGGAGGACGTCGACCGGCTTGTCCGCGCGGGCTGGGAGATCGACCAACAGATCGACCGCCCCGAGAAGATTGTCGTGAGGTGGTTTCGGGAGCCGACTGCCGAAGGTCCGTCCTGATCTGAGGAACCATTTCCTCGCGCTCGCGCTCGTTCTCGCCGGCTGCACGGCCACTCCGGGTCCCACTGCTTCGACCTCGCCCACCCAGGCGGCGACGAGCCCGACGCGCGCTCCATCGCCGGCTCCTCCGTTTGAGACCCTGCAGGTGCCGGCGCTACATGGCGACTGGGCCTTCGCGCTGAAATTCGGCGAGCTCTGGGCGATCCCCGTTTCTGGCGGCGCGGCGGTGGAGGTCGCGCGTTTCAAGGACCGAGGAGATCAGACCGCGTGGCCGTACTCGCTTCCGGCCAACGAACTTCGTCGCCAACTCACCCCGGATGGCCGTTGGCTTGCCCTGAGCATCGGCGAGGATGTCGCGGGCGGTGGACCGCGTTACCGACTCGCGCTGGTGGATCTCGAACACGGGAAGCTCGTGCAGGTCATGCGTGATGACGCTGACCTCATCCGAGCGGCGATCTCGCCCGACGGGACGAAGATCGCCTACGTCAGGCGCATGCCGACCGCGTCGGATCGCCCTCTCGTCGACGACGGTCTCTGGGTGATCAATGCGGATGGCACGGGCGCGCGTCGCGTCGCGCCCGGTGCCGACGGACTCTTCACCTGGATCTTCGGGTGGACGCCCGATTCGAAGGGTGTCGTCTTCGATCTGCTCGAGTGGTCGGCCGGGCCCGTCGTCATTGACATCGCTAGCGGCGAGCGCCGCCTGCTCGGCGGCTTCGTTCCGCGCATGTGGATGACGTTCGGCAACGATTTCGCATTCCGTTCGAACCGCCTTCCGTCGCTCGTCGCGGGTCTCTCCTCGAAAGCGTTCCAGGGCGAGTACAGCCTCGTCGTCGGGGACCCGGCCGGCGGCCCGCAGCGGACGCTCGTCGCTGAAGGGAACCAGTTCTTCCTGCTCGGGGCGCCGCGCTGGAACCCGAAGAGCGATGAGATCCTGTACCGGCACCTCATTAAGCCGGATCAGTCAGAGTTCTTCATCGCGACGCTGACGGGCGCGCACACACGCGTCCCGCTCACGGAGCGGCCGTATCTCGCCGATTGGACATCGGACGGAATGGGGATCGTCTATCTCTTCCAGGGCTTCGCCCAGGGGACCGAGTATTTTCTCGGCACCGGGGTTCGAACCGCCAAGCGCGACGGGTCGGGCGATCGAGTGCTCTTCTCCCTGTCTGCAGGAGGCTTGAGCGACCTCGTGGTCGTCGGCTATCCCTGAGACCGCCGAACTTCGTCGCACTGATAGGCGGCTGATTCCTTACCGAAATGGACCGGTAATACGTTTCCAATTGCTGGAAGGGCGACGATGAGACGAATCCCGGCGCGCGCGTACCTGTTCATCGCGATCACCTGCCTGGTCGCCGTGCCTTTCGTTGCCCTCGGAGTCCAGGACGTGCTCGGCGACGAGCCGCCGACCGTCGCCTTCTACATCTGGGCTCTCTGCGTTCTCCTCTCGTTGCGTCCAATCCGCATCGCCACGAACGTCGAGCTGTCCGCCTCCGAAGTCGCGGTGCTCGCCGGCGTCGTGCTCCTCCCGCCGGGGACGCTCGCGCTCGTGGCCGGCTCGGCGCGTCTAGTGAACGACCTCGTCACGCGCAAGTCGTTCATCCGCATCGTCCGGAACACCGCGGCCCAGGCAATCAGCGCGGGCGTCGCCGCGATGTCCTTCCAGCTCGTGATCATGTCGATGGTCGACCGCATCAGCGGCACCATCGGCGAGGTCATCATCGCCGGTGCGATCGCCGCGACTGCGCTCGTCGTGCTCGATCTCGGCCAGATCATCGCGCTGCAGCTCATCCTCGGCACCGAACGTCTCACCAGATCGACCATGAGCTGGATCGGCCGGACCGGTCGCGCGCAGCTTCTCTGGGGTCTCGCCGCCGTCATCACGATCGAGATCGTCCTCATCCAACCGTGGTTCCTGCTCCCTGCGGTGCCCCTCTTCCTGCTCGGATACCTCGACATCCGCGCACGCTTCATTGCCGAGCGACGCGCCCGGCTCCTCGCGACCCTTGTCGAGGTGAGCCACGCGGTCGGCGCCTCTCTCGACCCGAACGAGGTCTTCCGCAACGTGTATCGCCAGGTCGCCGCGGTCATGGACGCCGACAACTTCTTCGTCGCGACCTTGAGCCCGGATGGCGCGACGGTGCGCTACCGGTTCCTCGTGGACGGCGGCAAGGAGCTCGAACCGGTCGAGCGGCCCACCCAGGGCACGCTCGTCGGCGCGACCGTCGAACGCGGCCCACTCCTATTAAAGGAGGTGGAGCGCGACGCCCGCCGTCTCGGTCTCCCGGACCTCGAGTCGTGGGGCGCCGTGGTCGAGCAGTCGATCATCGTCGCGCCCCTCCGGCAGCGCGACACGTTCGTCGGCGCGATCTCAGCGCAGAGCCGCCGCGTCACGGCGTACGACGAGGGCGATCTGCAGCTCCTCGCGGCGATCGCGAACGAAGCTGCGATCGCGCTCGAGCGGGCGACGCTGCACAACCGCACCGCGACCCTGTCGCGCCGCCTCTTCGAGCTGCACCGGATCGGCCTCGCGATCTCGGAGAAGACCGAGCTCGTCGACGTCGCCAAGCTGCTCGCGGAATCCGTCGTCGATCTGCTCAAGCCGGCCGTCGCCGCGGTGTACATCGACAAGGGCGGCGACACCCTCGACTTCGCGTTCACGACCGGGAAAGCGACGAACGACGTCCTCGCGCTGCCGAAGACTTCACCGGCGATGTCGCGCGTGCTCGAGACCGCGCAGCCGCTCGCGTTCTCGCGCCGGGCGGACGCGCCCGAATCCACGCGCAAGCTCCTCGAGCGGTTCGGCCACGAGGCGCTCCTCATCCACCCGCTGCGCTCGGCCGACCAGACCATCGGCGTCCTTTTCGTCACCTGGCACGACACGCACGTGTTCACCGACGAGGAGCGCGAGCTCATCGGCATCCTCGCGGGCGTCGGAGCGTCGACGATGCGGTCGATCCGCCTGTACCGTGAGCTCGACGAGGCGTACCTCTCCACCGTCTCGACACTCATGTCCACGATCGTCGCGCGCGACCACTACCGCGAGGATCATCAGCGCAAGATCGCGGCTGACGCCGTGGCCGTGGGCGAGCGTCTCCAGATGGGCGAGCACGAGCTCCGAGATCTCCGGTACGCGTCGCTCTTCCACTCGCTCGGCAAGATCGGCGTGCCCGCGGCGATCCTCTCGAAGGCGGGACCGCTGACGCCCGAGGAGAAAAAGATCATGCAGGAGCACCCCCTCCTGGGCGCCCGGATCCTCGAATCGATCCGCTTCCTTCGAGGCGTGGTCCCTATCGTCCGGCACGCGTACGAGCGTTGGGACGGGACCGGCTATCCGGATGCGCTCGTCGGGGACCAGATCCCGCTCACCGCGCGCATCCTCGCGGTCGCCATCGCCTTCGAGTCGATGCTCGCCGAGCGCCCGTACCGTCCCGCGCGGCGCGAGGATCAGGCGCTCGCCGAGATCAGGGGCTTCGCGGGCTCGTATTACGACCCGACCGTCGTGAATGCGTTCATCTCGATGGTCGAGGCCCGCGGGGTCATCCACGCCGCTGAGGAGGAGGTGGCCTCGACGAGCCGCGAGCTCTCGATCCTGTCCGAGCTCACGCCCGAGTTCCACACCATCCTCGACCTGCAGCAGCTTCTCGACCGCACGCTCGTCGTGCTCGAGCGCGCCGTGCCGGGAGCCTCGCTCACGATCATGCTGCACGACCAGCAGTCCGACGAGCTCGTCTCACGCGCCGTCGCCGGGGCCTGGATGACGGTCGACTCGCCCTCGCGTGTCGCGACCGACCGCGGCATATCGGGATGGGTCTTCACGCACCGCGAGGGCCAGATCATCGACGACGTCCGGGCGGACCCGCGCTACATCGGCGACCCTCGGGTGCGCAGCGAGCTCGTCGTCCCACTGGTCTCACGCGGGCAGGCCGTCGGTGTTCTCGTGCTGAGCCACCCCGCCGTGGCCGCCTTCAGCAAGCGCGACCTGACCCTGATGGAGACGGTCGGCGCCCAGATCGCGGCGCAGATCGAGGTCGCGGAGCTCCACGAGCGGCTGAAGCGCGCCGCGAACACCGACGCGCTCACCGGGATCCACAACTACCGCTACTTCTACGACCGCTTGGAGGAGGAGGTCGCACGCGCCGAGCGCCACCAATCGCCGCTTGCGGTCGCCTTCTTCGACATCGACGAGCTGAAGAAGGTCAACGACACCTACGGACATCTCGCCGGAAACGAGGTGCTCCGGGTGCTCGGGCAGACGATCACCGAGCGGGTCCGCACTGAGGACGTGCCGGCGCGATACGGCGGCGACGAGTTCGCCATCGTCATGCCCGATACGCCTCGGGAAGAGGCCGAAAAAGTGGTCATCCGTTTGATGGAGATCCTCGACGCGACCGACGTAAAGCTGCCCGGCGGCGGCGCGATCAAGATGCCGGCGCGGTCCTGGGGCGTCTCGTCCTATCCGATGGATGGCCGGACAGCCGAAGCGCTCGTCGAGAACGCAGACACACGAGCCTACGCACGCAAACGAGTCGGGCGCTGACCGGCGCCTGACACCGAACGCGCCCCGAGCGCGCGGTAAAGTTCTGGATGAGGAAACGCGGCGCAAGCGGGTGCCGTTCAAGACGCAAGGGGAATAGGGAATGGGTAACGCTCTTCTTGACATGCTCACGATCGAGGGCCAGGTCGCCTTCGTCCTCGCGTTCGTCGTCCTGACCGCGGTCGGGATGCTGCTCTTGTTCTGGCGCCCACGCCACGCGACATACCGGATACACGACTGCCGCACGATGGGTTGCCGGTGGCTCGAGGACAAGCCCGTCCGCTAGCTATCGGCGACCTTTGGCAAGATCAGAACGAACGTCGCGCCGCCGCCCGCCCGCTCTTCGACGGTCAGCGTGCCGCCGTGAAGCCTCACGATCTCGCGCGCTACGTGCAGGCCGAGCCCAACGCCGCGCGAGTCTCGGCTGGCCCGGTGAAATGGCTCGAATATGAGATCGCGTTCCAGAGGAGCGACTCCGGGTCCGCGGTCGCTCACCGACACGCGCACGAACGACCGCCCCTCGGCGATGTCGATCTCGATCGGCTGATCCGTGGCTCCGTATTTGATCGCGTTGTCGATCAGGTTTGTGAGCACTTCCTCTACGCGAACCGCATCGACGTCCGCAGTCTCGGCGCTCGATACTGGCCCGCGTACGGTGATCTTCGTGTCCGCGTTCTCCGCCAGCTCCAGAGCGACCCTGCGGGTCAGCGCCACCACGTCGGTCGGCGCGCGCTCGAGCTCGAGGCGTCCGGTCCGGATGCGACTGATGTCCAGGAGCCGCTCGAGCAGCCCGCGGAGCCGGTCAGCTCCTTTGCGCACGATCTCCACGTCGCGTCGAAGCGCGTCCGTGTCGTAGTCACCACGGGTGAGGCGCCGCTCGGCGAGCTGGAGCCTCGCGAAGACCGTCGTGAGCGGGGTCCGCAGCTCGTGCGCCGCGATCGAGATGAAGTCCTCACGGAGCCGTAGGGCCTCCTCGATCGCGCGCTCCTGCTCGCTGATGTCTCTGGCGATCGCCGAAGCCCCGATGATCGCCCCGCGCGCGTCACGCACCGGCGAGATCGTCACCGAAATCTGGAGGCGCCGGCCATCCTTCGCAATGCGCACCGTCTTGTAGTGGTCGATCCGCTCGCCCAACGCGAGTCGACTCAGGATCGCCGGTAGCTCGTCGGGACGGTCGATCGGCACGAGTATCGAGATCGGCTGCCCGAGGATCTCGTCCGCGGTGTACCCGTACAGACGTTCGGCGCCGGCGTTCCAGCTGATGATCGTTCCGTCGAGGGTCTTGCCGATGATCGCGTCATCGGAAGAGTCGACGATCGCCGCGAGGAACTCGGGAGCCCACCCGGCGGCCTGCTTCAGGTCCTGGCGAGCGTCGGTTGTCACCCCTCGATCGTAGTTACTTCGAGACAGCCACGGGTGCCGGCTGAAGCGGGAGGCTCACGCGGAAGACGCTTCCCTTCGCGTCGCTCGACTCGAGCCCGATTTCGCCGCCCATCCGGTTGACGATCTCCTTGCTGATGTACAGGCCAAGCCCGACCCCGCCGTAGGCCTTGGCGACGCTCGTCCGGAAGAACCGCTCGAAGATCTGGCCGCGCTCGGCTTCGGGCACCCCGAGGCCTTCATCGCGGACGCGGAAGACCGCGCTCTCGCGCTCGCGCCCGACCTCGACCGTGACCGCGCCGCCCTGCGGGCTGTACTTCACCGCATTGTTGAGAAGGTTCTCGATCACCTCCACGATCCGGCGGGCGTCACCCCGGATCGGAAGCGACGCACCTCCGCGGATGATCCGGATGGGGTGGTTGTCGTCGGCCGGGTAGTCCTCGACCGTGCGACGCACCACCTCCGCGAGGTCGAGGTCCTCGAGCTCGAGCGCGAACTTGCCGACATCGAGACGGGAAACGTCGAGCAGATCGTTGATGAGCGCGGTGAGAGCTTTTGTGCGCTGCTTCGCCTTGCGGAGCATCTCCTCGGTGTTCGAGCTGTCGCCCCGGGAGATTTGCTTGAGCGCCAGGTCGAGCTGAAGGAGGATCGCCGTGACCGGCGTCCGTATCTCGTGACTCGCCATGCTGAAAAACTCGGTCCGCTGCCGCTCGAATGCCCGGAGCTCTGTGATGTCCTGGAAGACGGAGACGCCGGCGACGATCTCGCCATCGCGTCGCACCGGGGCGGCGCTCACAAGGATGTTGAGGTCCTCATCGCGGGTTGGATTGTGGAAGAGCATCTCCTCGCCGCGCACGCTCTCTCCGGCCAGCGCGCGATTGATCGGGAAGTCGCGAGTCTCGTACGGTCGTCCGTCCGGCCGCCGCGGACGATAGTCGGTGTGCGCCGCCTCGAAATCGCCGGTGAACGGCCGGCCGAGCAGCTCGTCGGCGACGCGGTTACGTATGACGGGACCGTCGAGACGCATCACGACCACGCCCTCGGGTAGCTCGTTGACGATGTGCTGAAGCTCGTCGCGCTCTCCGGCGACGGTCGCGGCGAGGTCTTCCACGCGCTTCCGCCCGAGGACCAGGTCGGTCACGTCGGCGGCGAAATAGATGACCCCATCGATCGCCCCGGACGCGTCGCGCGTCGCGACGATCGTGCTGTTGAAGTACCCATCGATCGTCGCGCCGGTAGAGAGGCGTGTTCGGGTCGGCGCCTCGCGCGCTGTGTGCGAATCGCCGGTGCGGAAGACCTGCTCGAGTACGGCGCGATGGCTGGGATCGGGATCGATGTCGGCGAACCGCTTGCCGATCACGTCCTTCTCGGTGAGCCCCATCTCCGAGAGCTGCAGCGGACTCACGATCGCGAACCGCAGGTCTGGGCCGAGGAGCATGCCGACTCGGGCCGGCGCGTGGCGAAGCGCCTCGTACAGACGGAAGCGCTCGCTCTCGGTCTCGTTGCGGGCCGCCTCGAGCTGGACGTAAGACCGCGCGAGGCGACCGCCGAGATACCACGCGATCCCGAGCGCGGCAAGGATCCCGATGAGCGTGAGCAGGACCGCCGCGCGGGTGAGCCCATCGGGGAGCGCGAACGCGGAGGACGTCGGCTCCGTGAGGACGATGACCCAACGGGCGCGCGTGGCCGGCGCGAACGCGATGAGGTTGTCGCGGCCGCTGTCGCTCGACAGGATGGTGTTCGAGACTCCTGCGAGGCCCTGTCGCACCTCAGGGAGCGCGTTCTGATCGGGGAGAGTGTCGGCGCTGCTCCCTGGACCGATGAACTGGTGTCCGAGCCGGTCGATGACGCGGAGGTCGATCGTCGATCCTGGGACGACATCGTTCAGCTGGCGTTCGATGTTCGCGAGGGAAAGGGCTCCCGATAGGACGCCTTTCGTCCCGTTGTCGAAGGCCACCGGTACCGCAAGGACGATGGTCTTCGCATTCAGCGTGCCTCGCGTGACGAGAACGGATCCGACCCCGTCCATGCCGCCGATAGCGGCCTGAAAATAGTCGCGGTCCGCGATGTTCACGCTGTGGGCAGCCGTCGTAAGACTCGACAGGTTCCAGCCGTCGGCCCCCGACAGGCCGATGGTGAGCCAGTTCGAATCGTTCTGGATGATCGGCCGCAGGATGGCGTTCACGGTGTCGACGTCGGCGGCGCGGATCGATCGGGTCTGGGTGAGTGCGTGGAGCGTCGCGAGATTCCCCGCGACGAAGCCGTCGGCGGCGCCGGCGGCGGAGCGGACCAGCGCGAGTCGCCCGGCGGCGATACTCTCGCGCCCGGCCTGGGCCTGTTGGCCGATGATGGCGGTCTCGATCAGCACGAGCGGGAGGAATGCGACCGCGATGATGGCGATGACACGCAGGCGCTCTCGCGCGAGCGTCCGGGCTCGAGACTTCACGTGGTGACACTAAAGGCAGTCGTTGCAGCCTTCGACGATCGCTCTCTTGGTCGGTCGGACGTTGAGTCGTGGCTACGCTCGCTCGGGTGAGCTCCGTGGCTGAGCTGCGCCAGAAGCGGCTGCACGACTGCCGGCTGACGTCAGACCGAAAGCTCGACACGCTCGACGAGGCCGAGGCATTTCTCGTCGATCGCGGTGTGCTCACGCTCACGCAGGACTCCGCGCTGCCGAGCCTGTTCGCGGCGACCCACGAGCAACCGTACAAACCCGGCTCGGCGGGGTTCGGATCGTGGCCCAAGACGAAGTGGCCGTGGGGTGGCGAGCTCGCGCTCCGGCCGGGTGTGCACGCGCTCAAGGTGCATCGCGGGAAGGTGCTCCTCTGCCACCAGGCCGCAATGCGCGCGATCGATCCGCTTGCGCGCGCCGCGCTTGCGGAGGCGGATGCCGCCGGCGACGAGCGCTCGCGTCTCGTGCGGCACCTGCGGTCCGCGGGGCCGTCAAAGCTTGATGACGTCAAGGCCGAGCTCGGCCTCGAGGCGCCCGCGCTCCGCAAGGTGCGTGAGAAACTCGAAAGCGTGGCGGCTGTCGTTTCTCGCGACATTCCCGTCGACGATGGCAAGGGCGGTCATCGCCACACGAGCGAGCTCGCGCGATGGGATCAGGTGTGGAACAAGCCCTGGAAAGCGAACCAGGAGCAGGCCCTCGCCGAGCTCGTTCTGATCGGCGTTCGCGCCGCGGTGCTCGCGCACCAGGACGAGGTGGGGAAGTGGTTCAGCTGGCCGGTCGAGTGGCCGCTTCTCGCTGAATTGATCTCGGCCCGACGCCTTCAGCGACCGGGTCCAGGCTGGCTCGCGATACCCGAGTAGGCGTCTCGTACTGCTTTCGCCGGTACCGTTCTCGCCCATAGGGTCGTTTCGTGGCAAGAGACGGCTCGCAGCTCACCCTTCCGTGGGCAGCGCCGAAGGCTCCGCGGAAGCTGCCGTTCGGCTTTCCCTATCAGCGCAAGCCGTTCCTCACACCCGCCGAGATCGCGTATTACCAGATGCTTCGAATGATCTACTCGGACCGCTACCTGATCTTCGCGCAGGTCAGAGTCGTCGATCTCTGTGAGATCCTCGATCGACCGTTCAACCAGGGCGCGGTCAACAAGATCGATCGAAGACATGTGGACTTCGTTCTCTGTCACCCGCGAACGTTCAAACCGATGGTCGCGATCGAGCTCGACGACTCATCGCACGATCGTCCGTACCGCCGCCAGAAGGACGCCTTTCTGGACGAGGTCTTCCGCGTGATCGGCATGAAGCTGGTGCGACAGCGGGTTCGTCTCGCCTACAGCGTCGCCGAGGTCACCGAAAAGGTGGAGGCAGCCCTGGCCGCGGCCGCCTGACGCGCGTCCGCCCCGCTCGATAGAGTCCTTCCGTGTTCGGTCCCGTCCTTCGCGGCGAGAAATGCTCGCTGCGGCCACCGCGAAAGGAAGACCTCACGACCTACCAGCGGTGGTTCGAGGACACGGAGACTCTTCGCTTTCTGCCGGGACTCGGCCCGCTCTCAGATTCACAGGAAGAAGAGTGGTTTAAGCGAACCGGCGAGGAACCGAACGGCGTCACGTGGGCGATCGAGGTGGACGGCAGGGTCGTCGGAACGACCGGTATCCATGGCATCGACCATCGCCACGGCCACGGCGAGACCGGTCTTGTGATCGGCGACAAATCGATGTGGCGCAAGGGGATCGCGTCCGAGGCGATGGCCCTGCGGACCACCTTCTGCTTCCGTGAGCTCAACCTGCACAAGATCCGCACGCGCGCCTTCATGGAGAACAAGGCTTCGATACGCGCGCTCGAGAAGGCTGGCTACCGGCAGTCCGGCGTCCTACGTCAAGAGTTCTACCGCGACGGCCGTTGGCATGACGTCTGGTGCGGCGAGGTCCTCCGCGAAGACTGGGAGCGGGCTCAGGGGGATGCGTCGCTGCCGAAGCCGTTGTCCTGAATCAAATCAGTCGTCGAAAAGTCGCCGCTGCTTTTCGAATTGATCTCGGCCCGACGCCAGAACATCTCTCTCAATGCTTCCGCTCCAGCGCAAACGATTCGTAGTGTCGCCACATGGCAGTCGCGAAGTCGCAGGAGGCCGAGTTCTATCCGTACAAGCTGATCGGCTCGCTGCTGACGCCTACTGAAAAGGGCTTCTTCACCGCACTGAAAATGGCCGCAGGTAAACGCTACATGGTGTTTCCGAAGGTCCGACTTCTCGACCTTTGTCAGGACCTCGACGGATGGACCGACACAGCGGCGTTCAACCATGTCTCGCAAAAGCACGTGGACTTCCTGCTCTGCGACCCCGAGACGTTTCGGCCCGTTCTCGCCGTGGAGCTGGACGACCGATCGCACCTTCGCGCGCGAACGCGCGCACGGGATGGCGACAAAGACGAGGTGCTTCGGACGATGGGCCTGGGCGTCTATCGCCAATGGGTTCGCCGCTCATACGACCCCGCCGCGATCGCGCGAGGGATTGAGGACCAGCTCACTCCGTAGCGGCAATGCATCGCGGGCTACGTTCCGCTTCGTTCGGTAGAGTCGCTCGATAACCGAAGTCGTCACTGAGGCGCGGCCGAGCTACCGGCGCCTTTTTCAGATCCCGGGTCTGCCGCGTCTCCTCGCGAGCATGCTGCTCGCGCGGACGGCGACGACGATGGTCCAGCTCATCCTCGTGCTTTTCGCCCTTGACCGATTCCACTCGCCGGGCCTTGCCGGCGCCGTGACGTTCCTCGCGCTCGCGCCCGGGTTGCTCATGAGTCCGATCGCCGGCGCGCTGCTCGACCGGCATGGCCGAGTGAAGCTCATGGTCGTCGACTACGTCGTCGCGGCTTCCGCGCTCGCGCTCATCGTTGGGCTCGGTGCGGCCGACGTGCTCTCAGAGGTCCTGCTGCTCGCGATCGTCACCGTCATGTCGCTCACATTCCCTCTTTCGACAACGGGCGTGCGCACGATGTTTCCCCTTCTCGTCCCGCGGCCACTCTGGGAGCGCGCGAACGCCGTCGACAGCAACGGCTATGTCGTGTCGAGCATCTTCGGACCCGCGATCGCCGGCGCGCTCGTTGCCACGGTCGGCAGTCTCTGGGCGCTCGCTCTGACCTCGGCGTTCTACGCGATCGCCGCGGTCATCACCGTTCCGCTCCGCGATCCCCTTGGTCGCGTTCCGCACGGCGGTCTCCTGTCGGACGCGTGGGCGGGCCTCCTCTACACATGGCGCAACAAGACGCTGCGCGGGCTCGGGATCTCGGTCTCGACCGCGAACATCGCGAACGGTCTCTTTTACATCGGGCTGCCGGTGTTCGTGCTTTCGCGGCTTGGTGGCGGCGCCGCGGAGGTCGGCCAGCTCTTCGCGCTCATGGGCGTGACCGCCGCGGTCTCGGTGCTCTTCGTTGGCCGGGTGGGGACGGAGGGACGCGAGCGGCCGTTCCTCGCCGGCGCGATGGTGCTGACCGGCATCGGGTACGGCGCGGTGCTCTTCTCGCCGAATCTCCTGCTTGCCGCGCTCGTGATGGCGGTCATCGGTCTCGCGACCGGACCATTCGACGTCGTCCTCTTCACCCTACGTCAGCGGCGTACCGATCCGGCGTGGCTGGGCCGCGCCTTCGCCGTCTCGATGTCGCTCAACTTCATCGGCTTCCCGGTCGGGTCAGCGATCGGTGGAGCGGTGGCCCCGATCTCGCTCGAGCTCGCCTTCCTTGGTGCGCTCGCGCTCACGATGGTCGCCGCGGTGCTCGCGTTCGCGCTCATCCCGAAGGAGCACACCGAACCGGTCGTGCGCCAGGTGGCGTCCGCCGGGGACTAGCGCGGTCTTCGCCTTGGCACTGAAAAGGTATGTCGCTCTGGCTCTACACCTTATGGTGTACGAAGGTGTATCCTGCGCTCGTGACCAGGACCAATGTTGTGATCGATGAGAGGTTGGTGAGGCGGGTGATGCGGCTATACCGACTCCCGACGAAGCGCGCCGCGATCGACTTCGCTCTTCGTGCGCTTGTCGGAGACCGGCGGCGCCGCGACATGCTTGATCTCGAAGGCGCTGGATGGGACGGTGATCTGATCGGCATGCGAAAGGCTCGGGTGCCGAAGATCTGATCGTCGCCGACACCTCCGCCTGGGTCGAGTTCCTGAGAGGCACTGATCACAAGGTAGCGGTCAGACTCAGAGGACTAATCGAGCGCAATGAGGACATCGCGGTGACCGAGATGGTCCTGATGGAGCTTCTTGCAGGAGCGCGAGCAGGGACAGCCGTTCGCGACCTCCGCTCACGACTTCTCGGTTTCAAAGTCCTTCCGCTCGAGGGCCTGGCCGACTTCGAAGAGGCAAGCCTCATCTATCGCGCGTGTCGCGATGCGGGGGAGACCCTCCGGAGCTTGAGCGA
>DASPWX010000193.1:0-7453 GCA_035637615.1 Bathyarchaeia archaeon
TGTGCTTCGCTCATCCCGCCCTCGGCCGTCTTCGCCGGGCGCGATGCCGCGGCCTTCCGAGTACGCCGCGTCGGGGCAGCGCGCGGCGACTCGCCCTTGCCGCGGTTGAGAAGCTCGTCGATCCGCCGCGAAGCGGCCGCCTTGCTCAAGCTCGAGTCGAATTCTTGGCCCGCGTCCGCCGAAAGACGCTTGAGGAAGGATGCCTGCGACTCCGTCATTGGCTCGCCGGCGCTCTTCCACTCCTCGGGCGGTCGCTCGAGCGGTTTTGGCATGCCCCGCCTCGGTGCAGCCGCGGTGCCAGTGTCTAGGCGGCGCGGAAGATGAGCGAGGCGTTGTGTCCGCCGAAGCCCATCGAGTTGGAGAGCGAGGTCTTGATCGGTCGGGCGCGCGCTTCGTTCGGTACGTAGTCGAGGTCGAGTGCGGGGTCGGGCGTCTCGTAGTTGATCGTCGGCGGGATGCACCCATCGCGCATGGCCAGCACGCAGGCCATGGCCTCGAGCGCGCCGGCCGCACCGAGCAGGTGACCGGTCATCGACTTCGTCGACGAGACCATGAGCTTGTAGGCGTGGTCGCCGAACACGCGCTTGATCGCGGCCGTTTCCTCGCGGTCGTTCGGCTGCGTCGAGGTGCCGTGCGCGTTGATGTAGTCGATATCCGATGGCTTCATTCCGGCTTGGTCGAGCGCCATCTTCATGGCGCGCGCGTTTCCTTCGCCCTCGGGCGATGGCGACGTGATGTGGTACGCGTCGGCGGTCGCACCGTAGCCGACGAGCTCGCCATAGATCTTCGCTTTGCGGGCGAGCGCGCGCTCGCGCTCCTCGAGGACGAGAACTGCGGAACCTTCCGCGAGAACGAAGCCGTCACGATCTTTATCGAACGGCCGGGAGGCCTTGGCCGGGGCATCGTTGCGCCGGCTCATCGCGTGCATCGTCGCGAAAGCGCCGATCGGCAGCGGAAGCACCGCGGCCTCCGCCCCTCCCGACACCATGACATCCGCCTGCCCGCGCTTGATCAGCTCGGCGCACTCGCCGAGGGAGTGCGAGCTCGAGGCGCACGCCGAGACATGCGTGAGGCTCGGCCCGCGTACGTCGAACTGCATCGAGATCTGGGCGGAGCCGGCGTTCGCCATCAGCATCGGAACAAGAAACGGCGAGAGTCGCGACGGTCCGCGCTCCTTCATGAGAAGCACCTGGTCGATCAGGGTCTCGATGCCGCCCACTCCCGTCGCGATCGCGACGCCGATCCGGTCTCGGTCGGGACCGCCACCCTTGAGGCCCGCGTCCTCGAGCGCCTGCGCGGCGGCGGCCACCGCGTACTGCGTGAATCTGTCGGTGCGCCGGATCTCCTTGCGATCCATGTATTTCGTTGGATCGAAGCCCTTGATCTCGCCTGCGATCTGCGTCTCGTACGGCGAGGGGTCGAAGCGCGTGATCCGGCCGATCCCGCTCCGCCCGTGAACGAGGGCGTCCCACGTGCTCGGCACGTCGAGCCCAAGAGGTGTCACGGCGCCGAGGCCGGTGACGACGACGCGCCGGGTCACCGCGGTGCGGAGGTGGCGCGCTCCCGCAGGGCCGACAGCGCTCCGGTGATCGACAGAGGATCCGACACGTTGAGGAGCTTCACGTCGGCGATGCGCTTCACGAGGCCGTTGACGACCTGACCCGCGCCGATCTCGACGAACGTCGAGGCGCCGCGCTCGGCCATGTATCTGACCGAGCGTAGCCATTCGACGCGATTCGAAAGGTGCCGGACGAGCGCGTCAGGTATTGCCGACGCGGACGGGTGCGGCATCGCGCTCACGTTGGCGACGATCGGCACGACCGGCTCGTGGAAATGCAGCGTGTGCATGAACGCGGCGAGGTCGGGGCCGATCCGGCCCATGTCGGGGAAGTGGAACGGTGCCGAGATGCGCAGTGGTACGACCTTACGCGCCCCGTGCTTGGTCAGCGCTTCGCTCGCTCGGGCCACGCTCTCGCTGTCGCCGGCGATCGTGACCTGCGACGGGCCGTTGTCGTTCGCGACGACCGCACTGCCCACGGGAAGGACGTCTTTGATCACGCGCTCGACCTCGGCCGCCGGAAGCCCGACGATCGCGGCCATCGCGCCCTTCGCTCCTCGCGACGCCGCGAGCCGACCCCGCTCTGTTACGAGGCGGAGGGCGTCCTGGAACGTGAGGACGCCGGCCGCGACGAGCGCGGTGAATTCACCGAGAGAGTGGCCGGCCACGAATCTGGGTCGGAGGTTCGCAGGGAGCGCCGCGACGCCACGCGGCTCAACGCCGTCGCTCGAGCGGCGGCCGAGCTTCGCGTTGACCGACTCGATGAACGCTTCGAGGATCGCGACGCTTGTCGTGAGTATCGCCGGCTGCGCGACCGTCGTGTTGTCGAGATCCAGCGACGGGCCGTCGAAGCAGATCTTTGAAAGGTCGTATCCCATGGTCCGGTTGGCCTCATCGAACGTGTCGCGGGCGCGCGCGGACTGCTCGTAGACCGCGCGGCCCATGCCCACGATCTGCGAGCCCTGCCCTGGGAAAACGAATGCGAGATCTCCCACTTCGAATGCAACGATAGCGGCCGCGCCTCACCGCGTCGAGACCCGACACTTATTCCGCTACACTTCGCGTGTAGTGAATCAACGGCGATACGTGCAGCGCGAGCGTGCACGCCGCGTGGCGCGAACATCGAGCGCGATCGAGTCCGCGGCTCTCCGGGAAGTGTCGCGGCGCGGATACGCCGACCTGCGCGTGTCCGAAGTCGCCCGACGCGCGCATGTGGCGCCGCGCACGGTCTATCTGCATGCACCGACAAAGGAGCGGCTCGTGGAGGCGGCGCTGCGAGGACGCGCCGAGGGACTCATCGGACGGATCGAGCGATGGCGGCCTCGCGGGGAGAGCGCCGACGCGGTCCTCGCGGAGCTCATCGCCATGCACGAGCGTGAGTACCGCGCCGAATCCGTTCTGCTCGAGACCCTCGTGGACGGCGCTCTGCCGCGCGACGTCGCGGCTCTGCTCCGCGAGCTCGATGGCGTTCGCCTCGCGATCATCACGCGAACGATCAACGACCTGGCCCGGCGGGGCGGGCTCAGGGTCCGCCCGAGCGACGCCATCGCCCTGGCGCACGCGCTCCTTTCTTATCCGACCTGGCGGACGGCGCTCACGGGTCCGGGGCGCCGGCGGGCACCGCGGCTCATCTACTCAGCGCTGCGGAGCGCCCTCCTTTAACAGGCCGCGCGTAGGCTCATGAATATGACCGCAGCCTCCGCCGCAATGGTCGGGACTCTCACCTCGGGTTCGCGCGGTCGTTGGCTGGCCTGGTCGAGCGTCGTCCTGTACGCGGCTCTCGCCGGCGTCAGCATCGCGCTCGAGGCCCGCTTCGTCGGCCGAGTCGGCTTACCGGATCTCTGGCTCGCCCTCGTGGTCCTGGGCTATGCGGTGATCGGCGCGCTCATCGTGAACACCCACCGTTCGCATGTGATCGGCTGGATGTTCTGCGGCGCCGCCCTGAGCTTCGGATTCTCGTCGTTCGCTGGCCAATACGCGATCCAGGCGCTCGTCGTCGCACCCGGCACGCTTCCCTTCGGACAGGCCATGGCATGGTTCGGGTTCTGGGCAGACATGCCCGGCATTGCAGTCGTCGCGCTGTTCCTTCCGTTGCTGTTCCCCGACGGACGCCTGCCGTCGCCTCGCTGGCGGCCGGTCGCGTACTTTGCGGCGGCGAACGTGCTCGTCGCGGTCATCGTCACGATGTTCGCGCCCGACACGTACGCGGACGTGGGATATCCGTCAATCCGTAATCCTTTCGGGCTCGACCAGTACGCCGGGATCTTCGCGACACTCGCTCTGCTCCTTCAACCCCTCCTGCTCGTGCTCGTCGTTGTGAGCGGCGCCGCGCTTTTCTATCGCGTGCGGCGCGGTGGCGCGGAGGAACGGCAGCAGATCAAGTGGTTCGCTCTCGCCGGCGCTGTCGTGCTCGCCTCGTTCGTGATCGAGGCCGCCTCCCGTCTGGCGCCCGAACTCGCCGGCGCGGCCAACCTCGTCGCGATCCTGGGCCTATCGGCCATCCCCACCGCGGTCGGGATCGCGATCCTGCGATACCACCTGTACGAGATCGACCTGATCATCAATCGGACCATCGTCTACGCGTTGCTGACCGCCGTGCTCGCCGGCGTCTACAGCGCCGCGGTCGCCTTCTTTCAGCGGTTGTTCCTGGCGATGACCGGGGAAAACTCCGACCTCGCGATCGTGATGACGCTCTTCGTCCTGGCCACCGTCTTCACGCCGGTCAAGAACACGTTGCAGGGCGCCGTCGACCGGAGGATCCGCCCGGCATCCCGTCCCGCGTCCGCGCATTCGACGAGCATCGACGATCTCTTGATTCTCTCGGAGCTCCATGACCGCGGCGTCCTAACGGACGAAGAGTTCGCCTCGAAAAAGAAGCAGGTGCTCGGGATCTAGGCGCTCTCGGCCATCCGCTTGAGCTCGCTGGCGCGCGAGGTGAGGAAGCGCCGCATGTAGCCGGTGAGGAAGACGCGGTCGACGATCGCACCGATGGGCCCGAGCGGACTCGCGAACGTGAACGTGTCGATCATTGTCGTCCCGCCGTCGCGCGGAACGAATTCGTGGACGTGACGTAAGGACGCGAAGGCCCCGCGCACCATGACATCCTCGAACAGACGCGGGCGTTCGAGGCGCAAGATGCGAGCTGTCAGGCGCCGGCGTACCCCGAGATGCCGCGCTTCCCAGGTGACCTCGTCACCGAGCTCGAGCAGGCCGACCGTTACGCCGCCTACCGCGCGCTCAGCCGTGCCCGCTGTGGAACGGACGTGCGCGGCGACATCGCGGGCAAGGTCGAAGCAACGCTCCGGTGGCGCGTCGATCGAGGTCGCGATACGGATGGTCGGCATGGGACGCGTCGAGCTCAGGCCTTCTCGATCTCGAGCTTGCCGGGGACGCCGTTCAGCTCGCCCTCCCATTTGTGGCCACGGTCATGGAGTCCTTCGGCGAAGCTTGTCGCCAGCGCCTCCTGCTTGATGAAGTCGCCGTAGCGCTCGAATACGCGCCCGATCGGTCCGGCGTAGCGGAGCGCGATGCGGTCCGAGATATCGAGCCCCGCTTCCTTGCGCATGTTGTTGAGGTGGTGCGCGACCTCTCGGGCAAGACCCTCGAGCTCGAGCTCCGGGGTGACCTTTGTCTCGAGCGCGACCGTGGCGCCGGAGTCGCGACCGACCGCGTGGCCGGGCGCGCCTTCGTGCGAGATGAGGACCTCGGTGTCCGAAAGCTCGAAGCCCTCGACGGCGATCTTTCCGTCGCGCCTCTGGTAGCGGCCCTCGGCGAGGGCCTGTCGAATGCGTGGGAGATCCTTCCCGAGCTTCGGTCCGAGCACCTTGAGGTCGGGCTTCACCGTCTCCCTCACCAGACCTTCGGCGGCGTCGCGGACTTCGATCGCCTTCACGTTCAGCTCGTCCTTCACGATCTCTGCCAGGTCGGAATCGCTGTCGAGAGCGCCCCGATCGCGATCGTTCGCGTCGAACACCACGATGAGCTTCGGGAGTGGCATGCGCGTCTTCACGCCCGCGGACGCGCGCGCCGCGCGCCCGAGCTCGACGACGCGGCGGGCGGCTCGCATCCGTCGCTCCAGATCGTCGTCGATCAGCGCGGCGTCGAAGGATGGGTACTCGGCGTGATGGACCGACGCCGGCGATCCGGTCGTCGCGCGGCGAACGAGATTCTGGAACATCTCCTCGGCGATGAAGGGCATGACCGGCGCGAAGAGACGGACGAGCGTGGTGAGCGCGTCGTACAGCGTCTGATAAGCGGCGAGCGAGTCGCGCTCGGAGCGCGCCTTCCAGAAGCGAGAACGGTTCCGGCGCACATACCACGTCGAAAGGTCGTCCCAGAATGCCTCCATCTTCAGGCAGGCCGTCTGCGCGTCGTACGCGTCGAAGGCTCCGCGCGCGTCGCGGATCAGGCGATGAACGCTCGAAAGAAGCCAGCGGTCGATGACCGGGCGTTCGCGCGGCGGCACGGAGGCGGCGGTCGGGTCGAACCGGTCGAGATTCGCGTACGTCACGAAGAACGCGTAGGTGTTCCAAAGGACCAGGAGCTTGCGCTTGACGTCGGAGAGCACCTCGTAGCCGAACAGCACTTTGTCGGCGGGATTCAGGCGCATGTAGAACCAGCGGACGATGTCGGAGCCCGCGCGCTCGGCCGCCTGCGGGAAGTCGATGAAGTTCTCGCCGCTCTTGTGGAACTCGTCGCCGTTCTCGTCGTAGACGAACTCGTGCGAGAGGACTGTCTCGTACGGCGCGCGGCCGGTGAGGACCACACTGAAGAAGAGCTGGGAGTAATACCAGAGCCGGATCTGCTCGACGTTCTCGGTGATGAACTCGGCGGGAAACCATTTCTTCCAGTGGTCACGGTCGGTCAGCCAGTTCAGCGTTGAGAAGGGCACGATGCCGGCGTCGAGCCACACGTCACCCGTCTCGCGGACACGCGTGCTCTCCGCCTTGCAGGTGGGACAGGCGACCACGACGTTGTCGATCCACGGCCGGTGCAGCTCGTGGAGCTGTTCAAGGCCGCGCACGGCCCGTTCGCGGAGCTCGTCCTGGCTGCCGATGATGAAGAAGTGGCCTTTCGCGCAGGTGTAGAACGGCAGCGGCAGTCCCCAGTACCGCTTGCGGCTGATGTTCCAGTCGCCCATGTTGTCGAGCCAGTTCTGCATCCGTTCGCCCGTGTGCGACGGAAGCCAGCGCACCTTCGTCGCGGCTTCCTTGAGCTTCGGCCGGAGCTCGTCCATCGAGATGAACCACTCGTCCCCCACGCGGAAGACGATCTCCTCCTTGCAGCGCCAGCAGATCGGATAGCTGTGCGTGTACGCGAGCTCGCGGAAGAGCCGACCCCGCTTGCGAAGGTCATCGGCGATCTCGTGCGCGACGTCACGCGCGTCTCTGCCTTGGAGCCAGCCGAAGCCGGCGACGAAATGGGCGTTCTCGTCGATGGGCACGATGACCGGGGCTCTCTCGCGCTTGCCAAGTGCGAAGTCCTCGGCCCCGCAGCCCGGGGCGATGTGAACGATCCCCGTTCCCTCCGCCTCGCCGACCTCATCCCAGGCGATGACCTTGTGCGCCGCGGCCGCGGCCTTGGCCGCGGGAAGCTCGTCGAACGGTCCCGCGTAGCGGAGGCCAAGGAGATCGCGGCCTTTGACGGTCGCGAGGACCTCGGCGTTATGCCACTTCGATTGCGCGAAGACCTTCGCGCCGAGGATCAATACCTCGGGGTCGGTCGCTCCGTCGGCGACGACGCGGACCTGTACGTAGTCGAGATCCGGATGGACGGCAAGCATGACGTTCGCGGGCAGCGTCCACGGGGTCGTCGTCCATGCGAGGAACGACGCACGCTGCTTGGCGAGCTCGGTCCCGCGGCCTTCGGCCAGCACAGGGAAGCGGACGTACAGCG
>DASPWX010000194.1:0-29484 GCA_035637615.1 Bathyarchaeia archaeon
GTCATCTGACGATGAATGTGACGAAAAAGGGGTCCTGAGCAGAGGGCCGGTCAGTTTTGCTTACGCCCCTTGTCCGCGACGCCGACCGATGACGAGCAACGTGACGCGGTAGACGCATTCGGTGACGTGCCCCGCGCGATGTGGCCAGACCAACGCACGGCGGGATCCCATCGTGACGCTGGCCACGAAGTACTGCGCGCCGCTGGGACTATCGCGCTCTACCACACGGCACGAAGGCACCTAGATTCGGACCAGTGGAATTCCTTCTCGTCCTTCCGGTCCCCGGCTCGTCCTACCGCGATCTCGACGAGTTCAGGCACCTCGAGGAGCGCGTCTCGGCCGCGATCGGCGAGGCCGGTAGTGTGGACCGCCACGACGCCGGCGCAGGCGAGACCGATTTCCTGATCCTGACAAAGAAACCGCTCGAGGCCTACGACGCGCTCCGAGGTTTCGGCGACTTCGACGCCCGACCCGAGCTGCGCGCCGCATATGTCCGGAACGACAACGACGACTATGAGGTCTTCCAGCGCGACTCCACGTTCCGCTTCCACATCGCTTAGGTTCTCGTCCCTTCGCGGAGCCGACGCGGGGTCCTGACCCGGGCTCGGGGCCGTGCCCTCGCCGCACCCTCCCCGCCTGTCGCGTCGTTCGCTTCGCTCACTCCGCGTGGCGGGTCCCCGGGGCACCCGCGGCTCGTGCACAACCCTCTCGCCCGTGCCACCCCGCGTCGGCTCCGCATGCTCCTCCGCGCTAAGACTTCTTCATGAATTGGACGCCATCGGGGCGGCGCTTGTAACCCATCGTCTCGTTGATATGAAGAATCGGCTTGTTCTTGAAGTCGTTGTCGGTCCGCACTCTGTCTACGCCGAGCGCAATTGCCTGCATGATGGTTTCGAATTTGAGGGCACGGGCGATTCCGCGCCCGCGTCCGGCGCGCGCGACGCCGGTCCAGTCGGTCGAGACCACGCCGCGTTTCGGTGGGTAGGAGAGGATCGAGACCCCAAGGATCGCCTCGCCGTCGCGGGCGATCCAGATGCGGTCCTGATGCAGGCCCGGTGAGCGCATCCACTTCATGAAATCGTCGAACGTCGTTCCGGTGAAGGGAACCGTCGTCGGGATGTCGTGGATCGCCTCTTCGCTCATCAGCCAGAGCTTCTTCCACTTCTCAGGGTCGGTGTCGCGATCGACGGTGAGGATGCGGATCTTCCCCTCGCGCATCTTCGCCCGCGACTCTGCGGCCATCTCCTCTAGCTTTGCGCGATTCGCGACGAGGTCGAGCTCCCAGAAGCGCTGGCGGCGCTCCTCGACGTACCCGCGTGCTTCCACGACCCCGACCCGCAGCGCGTCGTCCTCCCAGCACCACGTGGTGAAGGTCTGAGTGCCTTCCGCGCGAGAGCGGTCTTCCATGGCGGCGAACAGCGCGTCCATGCGCGCCGCGGTCCGCTGGGCGGGCATGAGGTCGCCCGAAACACTCCCGTAGCGTTTCGGGGTCTTCCAGATGTCGTGGCGCTGGTGTGCGAAGCCGACGCGCTCGCCGCCGATCTCGCCGATGAAGCGCTCGATCTTCGCGTTCTCCTCGGGGTTGCGCCAGTAATCCTTCAACGTGATGGGGTCGCGCGGGTCGTCGGGTCGAATGGCCGTCTCCATGTCGGCGACGAACTCCGCGTCAGCTAGTTTGGCCTCGCGGAGCACGACATCCCCTGCCTTCAATGCAGCCTCCCCAGGACCTTGTCACGCGCGACGATCCCGACCTGCTGCAGATACTGCACGACTTCGCGGCGGCCGAACTTCGAGGCGCCGAGCTCGCGATCCCGGAACGTGTACGGCACCTCCACGATCGTTTTCGTCTTCGCGCGCGCGATGACCTCGAACCCGATCTTGAAGCCGATGGCGTTCAGGTGGACGCCGTCGATGGCGGTGCGGCGCAGCGCGAAGAACCCGCTTGTGGCGTCCCGGACCGGGACGAGGACATTGCCGATCAGGCACGCGACCCGCGAGACCACGCGGCGCCGCAGCGGCCAGTCCATCGTCGCGCCGCCCTTGACGTAACGGCTGCCGACGGCGAGGTCGGCGCCATCATCGATCGCCTTCACGAGCGCGGGCACGATCTCCGGCGGGTGTGAGAGATCTGCGTCCATGACCACGAGGATGTCGCCGCGCGATTCCTTGAAGCCCGCGATCACGGCCGATGCGAGGCCCGCTTTTCCCGCCCGGCGAACGACCCAGACCGGGTGTATCGCCGACAGCCGGGCGGCGACGTCCGCGGTACCGTCGGGCGAGCCGTCGTCGACGATGACGAGCTCCCAGGTGTGGCCGGCCATCGCCGTCGCGAGGCGGTCGACCAGGGGCGGGAGCGAGCCGGCTTCGTTGTAGGTGGGGACGATCACGGAGATCACGTGCGCCGATAGTCTAGGAACGGTGCGTGTGGCCATCGATGCCCGCCATTTGCAGACGGTGGCGCGCGTTCGAGGGATCGGGCGCTACACCCGCAACCTCCTTGCGGCGTTCGCGCGCCAGGCGCCGCGCGACGTCGCGTGGACTCTCCTTCGCCTGCGGAACTTCCCGCCTGCAAACCCGGGTCTTCTTCCGGCGCATGACGACATCGCGACGTCCCGACTGCGCCGTCCGGAGCTCTCGATGCTCGCGCTCGATCCGGTGCTTCTTTCACTGGAGCTCGGAGGCAAGGGGATCGACGTGTATCACTCGACGCAGCTCTCGCTGCCGGCACGGCGCCGGTTTGCGGCTGTCGTGACCGTTCACGATCTGGCTCCGCTCATCTGGCCGGCGCATTACCTCCGGCTCCCATATGCGCGGATCGGGCATGCCTGGCAGTACGCGCTCGCGCGGCACGCCGACGCGGTGATCGCGGTCTCCGAGGCGACGAAGCGCGACGTCGTCGAACGTCTTCGGGTGCCCGAGGACCGCGTGACCGTCATTCCGGAAGCGGTCGACAGCGAGTTCGATCCACCGCCGGCGGATGCGGGTCGAGCGCTCGCGCGTGCCCGATTCGGCGTGCCCGGGCGCTACGTCCTCTACGTGGGACAGTTCGATCCGCGCAAGAACATGCGGGGACTCCTTCGCGCATTCGCCGCCGCGGCGGACCGCGACCCTGACCTTCGGCTCGTCATCGTGGGCGAGCTCGGGAAGCTCTCGTCTCACCTGCGCGAGGCTCTCGAAGGCGAGCGGGCGCCGCGCGACCGCGTGATCCTGACGGGGTTCGTGGACGAGCCCACGCTCGCCGCGCTGTACGCGGGAGCTGAATGCCTGCTCCACGCGGCGTTTCTCGAGGGGTTCGGCCTGACCGCTCTCGAAGCGCTCGCCGCGGGGACGCCCGTGGTCGGCTATGCCGGTGGCGCGGTCGCCGAGGTCGTCGGCGACGCTGGAATCCTCGTCCCGAGCGGCGAGGAGGACGCGCTCGCGAATGCGCTTGGTCGCTTTCTCGACGATGACGCGCTCCGTTCCGGCCTACGCGCCCGCGCGCGACCACGGGCGCGCGTCTTCTCGTGGGATCGCGCGGCCTCCGAAACGCTCGCCGTGTACCGCAATGTCGCGCGATAACTCCCGTACAATTTGGGTCTCCACATATGGCCCGCCGGATCCCACTTCCGCGTCTCACTCGCAGGCAGCGCAGCGCGCGCTGGCAGCGGGAACGCCGCCAGCAGGCGGTCATCGTGACCGTCTTCTCGGCGGTGCTCTTCTTCGTCCTGGGTCTGGTGAGCTGGGCCGCGAGCTCGAAGTACTACACGGACAATCTCAAGTCCGCGATGACTTTCGACGGCCGCGCGGTGGCGATGCGCGACTGGACCAGGGAGAAGGCATACGAGCTTTCCCGTTTCTACGTCGAGTACGGTGTGCCCGCGGGCTACGAGAACGACCCGCAGATCGCCGAGCAGAAGGCATCGTTCGACCGGGGCGCGCTCAATACGCTCGAGGAGTACCTCGTCCTCGACAAGCAGGCGAAGGCCGAGGGAATGACGGTGACGCCGGCGCAGGCCGACGCGCGCTACCAGGAGGACTTCAGCCAGTTCCGTAGCCGTCACATCCTCATCACCGTCGACAAGACCGCTGCCGACCAGGCCGTCGAGGACGCCAACGCGCTCGCGAAGGCGACCGCGATCCGCGATCAGCTGCGTCAGGACCCGAACAATCAGGACCTATGGAACCAGCTCGCCAAGGACTACTCGCAGGATCCGGGGAGCGCACCCTCCGGGGGTGAGCTCGGTTGGGTAGGGAAGGGCCAGTTCGTACCGCCCTTCGAGGACGCGGCGAAGGCCCTGGCGATCGGGCAGATCTCGGACCCGGTGAAGTCGGACTTCGGCTATCACGTCATCCAGGTCGAGGAGCGGCGCGGGCCGACCGAGAACGACGTGGTGAAGCGATGGCTCGCCGGCGGCTTCACCGAAGCGGACATCAAGTGGCACAGCCAGCACGACGTGCTTCGTGACCTCTTCACCAAGCGTCAGCAGGCGAGCGTGACATCGCCGACCGCCCAGGTGCACGTCGCTCAGATCCAGGTCGCCACGCCGCGCCCGGTGGGTGGCGACTTCCAGTCGTTCACCGACCAGCTCAAGAAGGTCGCCGACGTCGGCAAAGCGCTCGACGCGAACACCGACTTCGCCGAGATCGCGAAGCAGTACTCAGAAGACAGCGCCACGAAGGACAGCGGCGGTGACATGGGATGGATCGCCCACGGGATGATCACCGACCTCTCGGCGGAAAAGGAGCTCTTCACCCTCGACGCCGGAAAGGTGAGCCAGCAGCACAACGGCCTGACGACGACGACCTGGTACAAGGTCATCGAGAAGTCCGACTCCCGCGACCTCGACGACACTCAGAAGAAGACGATCAGCGACAACGCGTACCAGTACTGGCTGAACCAGCAGAAGAAGGCTCACGATATCGTCCGCCTCATCCCCGGCCTCGAGTTCGAGTAGCACGGCGGCCCTCGCCGCCGTCCTCGAGCGTTGGCCCGCCGGCGTCGATCTCGTCCCGGCGAGCGGCCTCGATCGGCATACGTTCTCGACCTTGCGCGCAGTCGCTATCGCCCTCGACGCGCCCGTCGACTGGGCGCTGCTGCGAGCGCGGTATCCCGCCTCGCACCCGGTGACGTTTCTCGAGCCCGATCGCTCGAGCACCGTCGTTCGGGCGGAGCGCGAGGGCGTGGCTGACTCGCGCTTCCTCGTGCTCGCGCCTCTCGACGCGCTCGCCGATCTCGCCTCGGTCACCACGGTGATGCGCATCGTGGAGAGGCTTCGCGCGCCCGACGGCTGCCCGTGGGACCGTGAGCAAACGCACGCGTCGCTACGCCCGCACCTCCTCGAGGAGGCGTACGAGGCGCTCGCCGCTCTCGACTCCGGCGACCCGGCGCGTCTCCGCGACGAGCTCGGGGATCTCCTCCTGCAGATCGCGCTGCACGCTGAGCTCGCACGGGAGGAAGGTACGTTCGACGCGAGCGAGGTGGCGCGTCGCCTGAACGAAAAGCTCATCCGCCGACACCCGCACGTTTTCGCCGGGACGACCGTCTCCTCCGGTGGAGAGCTCCTCGCGCAGTGGGAGCGGATCAAGCGCGAGGAACAGGACGGCGACGCTCGTAGCCTGCTGGGTGGCGTCCCGCGCGAGCTCCCCGCGCTCTTCGCGGCCGAGCGCATGCTCGAGCGGGCCGCGCGCGTCAAGCTCGAGCCGCCGCGCCTCGATCTCCCGCTCGACATCGATGATCAGGAATTCCTAGGCGAGCTCCTCTTCGACGTCGTGGCCGCGGCGCGTGATGCGGGGTTCGACGCGGAGACCGCGCTCCGGGACGCGAACGAACGCTTCGCCGCGCACGTCGGGCGGGTCGAAGCGCGCGCCTCCGCGGAGGGCCGTGCTCTCGAGTCGTACGCTGCCGCGGACATGCGCCGCATCTGGGACGAGACCGCGTGACCTTCGCGCGGCCGGACGGCCGCCAGGCGACCGCGCTCCGCCCGATCAGCATCAACATCGGAGTCTCAAAGTTCGCCGAAGGGTCGGCCGAGATCTCCTTCGGCGACACCAAGGTGCTGTGTCTTGCGACGCTGCAGGAGAGCGTGCCGAAGTTCCTTGAAGGCAAGGGCACCGGTTGGATCACCGCCGAATACGCGATGCTCCCGCGCAGCACGCCCGAGCGCAGCCAGCGCGAGAGCATCGCGGGACGGCCGGGCGGGCGAACCTTCGAGATCCAGCGTCTGGTCGGGCGGGCGCTTCGCGCGGCGATCGACCTCAAAGCCCTCGGTCCCCGGAGCGTCATGGTCGACTGTGAGGTCATCCAGGCGGACGGTGGCACGCGCACGGCGGCGATCACCGGTGGCTTCGTGGCGCTCGCTCATGCGGTGCGCAAGGTCAAGCCGTCGCCGATCGTGCGGAACGTCGCCGCGGTATCGGCCGGATACGTGAAAGGCGACCTGCTCCTCGATCTGGCGTACGCGGAGGACTCCATCGCCGACGCCGACGTGAACGTGGTCGCGACCGGTGAGGGCGAGCTCATCGAGGTCCAGGGCACCGCCGAGGGCCGGCCCTTCTCGCGCGGCGATTTCGACCGAGTCCTGGCCCTCGCGCTCGACGGCATCGCCCAGCTCATCGCCGCACAACGCGCCGCGCTCCGCTAAGGAACGTTCGGCGCTGCCCGCGCGTATATAGGCAGATGGGACCGCTTGGCTGGTGGGGTCGTTTTGTCTACCGGCGGAAGTGGCTGGTCCTCGTCGTGTCCCTGCTCACCCTCGGAGTCTCGATCGCCTCCCTTCTTGCAGGCGGCCAGCTGCGGAACGTCCAATTCCGCGACACCGAGGCCGGCCGGGCGAGCCAGCTCATCCGCGACGAATTCCCGCCGGTAGCCGGCGCGCCCGCTCCCGCGACGTCGTCGTTCGTCCTGATCTTCACGAGCACCGACGGGTTCAGGGCTGACGACAAGCGCTTTATCGGCGCGATGAACGACGCCCTCGCACCGCTGCGTGCGGATCCGCGAGTCGTGTCGATCTTCACCGCCGATAACGTGCAACCGGCGTCGGCCGCAGCCTTGCGCTCGTACGACGGCAGGCGCGCTCTCGCGAACGTGACGGTCAAAGGGACGACAACCGAGGCCGAAGGATTCTTCCCGGAGCTCCGCGCGCTCGTCCACGGCGACCGATTCGAGATCCTCGCCACGGGCAACATTCCGTTGAACGGCGACATCGACGAGACGCTGAATCGCGACCTGCAGCGGGCCGAGCTCGTCTCTCTGCCGCTCGCATTCATTCTTTTGCTCGTCGTCTTTGGAAGCGCGGCCGCCGCCATTTTGACGCTCGGTGTGGGGATTCTCGTGATCGTCGCGGGCCTCGGGGCGACCTTCGCCCTCGCGCGAGCGACCGATGTCTCGCAATACGCCCTGAACATCGTGACGCTCATCGGCCTCGGCGTCGCGATCGACTACTCCCTCTTCATCGTGAGTCGCTTCCGCGAGGAGCTCGCCCACGGCAGGAACGTCGAAGACGCCGTCGGCATCGCGCTCGGGACGGCCGGTCGGGCGATCCTGTTCTCGGGCATCACGGTCGCAATCGGTCTCGCGGGGATGCTCTTCTACCCGGGCACGTTCCTCGTGTCGCTCGGCGTCACCGGCTCGCTCGTCGTCGCGGCGGCGGTCCTCTACGCGCTGACGTTCCTGCCTGCTCTCCTTTCGATCTTCGGGCCGCGCGTCGGAGCGTGGCGGCTTCCGCTGCCTCGTGGCCGAGCCGGTTCCGGCGTCTGGCACTCGATCGCGACCACGGTGATGCGACGCCCGCTCCTCGTGCTCGTACCGACGATCGCGCTGATCGCGATCGCGGCGTCGCCGTTCGCGCAGCTTCGTCTCGCTTCGGCCGACGCGACGATCCTCCCGCCGACGATCGAGTCACGGCGCGGCTACGACGTCCTCGTGAACGAGTTCCCCGGCCAGGACCAATCGACGATCACGGTCGTCGCGCGATTCCCCGACGATCCACTGAGTCACCGCCCCGCTCTGGACGACCTCCGCGCTCGTCTCGCAGCCCTTCCGAACGTGCTGCGCGTGGACATGCCGCTCAGCCCCACCGGTCCGCACATCGCGCTTCTCTCCGTGCGGACCGCGAGCACTGCGCAGAGTGACGCCGCTCGGGCCATCGTGCGGGCCGCGCGCGCCCAGGCCCTGGACGGCGGGATCGTCCTCGTCACCGGACAGACGGCCTTCGACGTCGACACGGTGGACTACCTCGTCGAACACACCCCGATCGCGGTCGGCTTCGTCACGCTCACGACGATGCTCGCGCTGTTCCTCCTGCTGGGGTCCGTCGTGCTTCCGCTCAAAGCCGTCGCGATGAACGCGCTCTCGGTCAGCGCGTCATTCGGCGCGCTCGTGTGGATCATTCAGCAGGGCCATCTCGCGAATGTCCTGAACTTCACGCCGCAGTCGATCGAGCCCAGCCTTCCGGTGATCATGTTCTGCATCATGTTCGGGCTCTCAATGGACTACGAGGTGTTCCTCCTCTCGCGCGTCCAGGAGGAATACCGGCGGACCGGCGACAACGTCGCCGCGGTCGCGATGGGTCTCGAGCGGAGCGGCAGGCTCATCACCGGGGCAGCGGCGATCATGGTCGGCGTATTCATCGCGTTCGCGCTCGCCGACGTCGTGATCATCAAGTCGGTCGGCATCGGCCTGACCATCGCCGTACTCCTCGATGCGACCATCGTCCGAGCTCTTGTCGTCCCCGCCACGATGCGCCTCCTCGGCCGCGCGAACTGGTGGGCTCCGTGGCGGCTCGGGCGCGGTCTGCACCTCGAACCTGCGGGCGCGACCATTGACGTGTGAGAGGCGGCCTGAAGGACAGACATCCGATTCTTCTCGGCTCGACGAATCCCGGCAAGCTTCGCGAGTACCGCGAGATACTCGGCGGCCTCGATCTCGAGCTCGTATCGCCTGACGATCTCAGTCCGATTCCGGCCGAGCCCGACGAGGATGCGGCAAGCTTTGCCGAGAACGCGTCGTCAAAGGCGCGCGGCTACGCCGCCGCGAGCGGTTTGCAAACGATCGCCGATGATTCGGGTCTCGAGGTCTTTGCGCTGCGCGGCGCGCCGGGCGTGCGCAGCCGGCGGTTTTTCGGCGAGGACGCGAGCGCCGAGGAACGGAACGCGAAGCTCCTCGCGCTTCTCGATGGCGTCACCGATCGGTCCGCTCGGTTCGTCTGCGTGACCGCGCTCGCGTCACCGGACGGGCACGTCGAGCTGTTCGAGGGCGAGGTGCACGGCGAGATCGCGGAAGCGCCCCGCGGCGAAGCGGGGTTCGGCTACGACCCGGTGTTCATAATCGCCGGAGACGGCCGCACGATGGCCGAGCTCCCGTCCGAGGAGAAGCATCGGGTCTCGCACCGCGGTCTCGCCGGCGCGAAGCTGCGCGCCCGGCTCGCGGGCGGATCGTGACCCGCGCCGCAGCGATCCACCGCATCGAGTACCTGGCTCTCGTTCTCTTTCTGGTCGGCGCCGCGATCGCGGCGAAGGACCAGCTCACCTGGACCTTCTGGCTTTTTCTTCTCGCGCCCGATCTCTTTGGCCTCGTACCGGCCTCGCTCATGGGAAAAGCGCAGGCACGCGGATATCTCCCGCCGCGCGGAGTCTGGCTATACAACGTGTGGCACACGTTCACGCCGCCGCTCCTCATCGGTATCGTGCTCGCGCTGCTCATCCCGTTCGGGAGCCCGTGGCCGCTCCTCGGTTGGCTGCTACACATCTCTGTCGATCGCTTTCTCGGATTCGGCCTTCGCGCCGAGGACGGAGGGCAGGCGGTCTTCTAGCGGCTGAGCGCGACCCGGAGTCCTGCGACGTCACGATGGAACATGTCGTCCGCGACGGGCTTGCGGTGCGGATCCGGCTGCATCAGGCCTTTCGCGGGTTGGCCCGGGCTGTCGTCGGTCACATAGCGGGGAACGATGTGGGTGTGCAGGTGCGGCACGGTGTTGCCCAGCATCTCGAAGTTGAGCTTCGCGGGCCGGTAATGCGCCTCGAGCGCGCGCGCGACCTTCAGCACCTCGCGCAGGTACGTCGTCGCGTCCGCGTCGCTCAGCTCGGTGAGGTCGGCGATATGACCACCGCGCCAGATGACGATCGTGTAGCCGGGCTGGCCGATGTCGCCGCGAACGAGATACGCGTCCGAGACGCGGCCCGTGAAGACCCGTGCGTTTCCGTAGGTCTCGTCCGGGCGGCCCTCGGCGCACATCGGGCAGCCCTTGCCTGCCTTGCGCTCGTCCCAATCGGCGTCCCAGGTGCGTTTCACGTCGGCAACGGTAACGTCCCGGCGTCGTAGACGAGGTTTCCGTCCAGGGTGCGTGCCGCGCCCCAGAGCACGTGCGGCTCGCTCTTCCCTGGTGCGAACAGATGTGTGACTTGCCAACCGTCGACGGTGAGGCGGTCCGCGATCAGTCTGCGATGGCAACGCCACCAGAGCGTCTCGGCGCACATGAACGCCGTGCGTGATTGGCGCGCGTGCGACACGAGGCGCTCGTAGCCGCGCGCGAACTCGTCGGTGCTCATGTGATCGGCATACCCGCGGAACGCGCGGACCCGGAGTGCGCGGTGCGGTGAATCCTCGCGCGCCTCGCGACGGCCTCCCAGTTCCGGCAGGTGCTCGTAACCGATCCCGACGTCGCCGAGCGCGGCCGCGAGAGCCTGGGCGCCGAACTGCGGGTGGCGCCTAGAGCCTGGCTGTGACCGAACGTCGACGAGCGTCTGGATATCGGGGCCGCGTAGCGTCGCGATGAGCTCCTCGAGGGGGCGGGCGCCGTGGCCGACCGACCAAATGTCCACGAAATCAGTGTGGAAGATCGTGGATGCGTGGGGCCTACCATTCGATTGCTTGATCCTCCGCGGTTCCAGCCTGTCAGGGGAGCGTCCACTCAGCACTAGAAGACAGCTGCTGCTCCGAACGCTAGGCACAGGCGCGGCCCTTGTCGGCGGGAGCGCGCTCGCGGCGTGCGCGCGACTCTCAAGCGCAGCAGAGAAGGAGCCGCCGCCGTCCGAGACAACGACTCTGCGCATCGTGATGCCTCCCGAGTGCGATCCCGGGGTCTTGCTTGCGCGGGATGACCTCTACAAGGAAGGAATCACGAACGTCACCTACGTCTCGACGAACTTCACCACGAGACAGTGGCTGACGGACGACCTTGCCGACGTTGCGCTGGCACATCCCGAGTTCATGGTCGCCACGCTCAACGCTGGAGTACCTCTCACAATCCTGGCAGGACTGCACACCGCCTGCCTCGAGCTCTGGGTGGATCGCAGCATCACCAGCTTCAGCGGCCTTCGTGGCCGAAGGATCTCCGTACGCGTTGCGGACCTGACCGATCAGTTCTACGCGTTCTTCGCGACGATCCTCGCTTGGATCGGCATCGACCCGCTCAGGGACGTGCACTTCGTCGAAGCGGGACTAGATAACTACCCCGGAATGATCAACGCGTTCAAACAGGGTCGCGCGGACGCTGTGCTCGCCGGAGGCGTCGAGGGACCCAGATTGAGACAGATCAAGCCGCTGCCGGGTCACGTTCTCCTCGACACGATGATCGCAAAACCATGGTCGCAATACGAGTGCTGCCATCTTGTCGCGAATCGCGACTGGGCACTGCGTAACCCGGCGGCGACCCAGCGGGTCACCCGGGCGATCATTCGCGCCACGGATAGGGCGGCGAAAGATCACCCGCGCGCGGCGCACGACGCTGTCGCAAGCGGCAACGCGGGAACGAGCGGCTATTTCCAAGACGAAACCCTCGTGACGCAGGCGATGGACATGTGCACCTACAACTGGCGGACCGCCGAGCCAGAGGAGACTCTGCGCTTCTTCAGTCTTCGGCTGGCTGAAGCGAACCTGATCAAGCGGACACCGGAGGAGCTCATCGGCCTCGGGGCGAATTTTGCCTACATGCGGCAGCTGCGCAGCGAGCTGTAGTCGTGACCGCGCTCGATCCGTTCGTCCGCTCGCTCGCGCGTATTCGCGCGCCCATCCAGGCGAAGCTCCTTGTAATGCTCGGCGTGCTTGCTGCGTTGCTCATCGCCCTTGGTGTCATCGGTTTGGTCGTTCTGGGCCAGTCGAACACGCGGGCCGAGCGGCTCGTCGAGCTCCAGCGTCGCACCGCCACATATACCGACGTACGCGTGGAAACGACCACCCAGCAGTACAGGCTCGCGACAGCGCTGGAGGCGCCCGAGCCTGCGAACATCGAGGCGGCGGTCGAGCAGATCTTTCTCACGGGTTACTACATCGATCGGCTCCAGTACGTTGACCGGCAGGAGACCGACCTCGTCGCGAGCGTAGTCAGCACGCAAGCCGCGTTCGCAGACGCGACGACACGCACGCTCGATCTCCTGCGCGCCAACCGTTCTCTGGACGCGGAACGGGTGCAAGCGACGGAGGTCTCTCCCCTTGCCGACCGGCTCGCCCTGCTGACGGACGATCTTGTCAACCTAGCCAAAGCCGAGGTCGCCCAGAGTGTCGGCGACACTCGTGATGCTTACGCTCGGTCGCAGTTCATTGTCCTCGGCTTCGCGGGTGCGAGTCTTCTCCTCGCGCTGCTGTTCGGCCTCGCGATCGCCCTCTCGATCCTCGGTCCACTCCGCGCGATCGGCGCACGGGTCGAGCGCATCGCTGAGGGCGACTTCATCGGGCAGCTTCGCGTTGAGAATCGCGACGAGCTCGGGACTCTCGCAGCGAACGTCGACCGCATGGGTGCCCAGCTCGGAGTTCTCTATCAGCAGCTAGGCGCGCGTGCGGCCGATGACGAGCGGTTGCGGCTCGCGCGCGATCTCCACGATCTGCTCGGTAACAGCCTGTCGCTCATCACCATAAAGAGCCAGCTCGCTCGGCGGTTACTCCCGCCCGGCGATGACTCGCGCGCCGCGAACGAGGTGGCCGATATCGAGCGCGTGGCCCGCGAATCGCTCCAAGACGTGCGGCGCGCGGTCGACGGGTACCGGCAGCCGAGCTTCGTCACCGCACTCGCGGGCGCACGCGAGGCACTCGCCGCTGCGGGCATCGACAGCACGATCGACGTGACGGCGGAGTCCCTGCCGACCGCGGTCGATGCGACGTTCGCCTGGGCCGTGCGCGAGGGGGTCACGAACGTGATCCGGCACAGCCGGGCGGAGACATGCTCGATCCGGCTGACACGCGAATCGCGTGAGGCGAACCTCGAGATTACGGACAACGGCCCGTTGGCCGCCACGACCGCCCCCGGGAATGGGCTGCGCGGCCTCCAGGAGCGGGTTGCGGAGCGCGGGGGCCACGCTGCTGCCGGTCCCCTGCCCGATGGCGGCTTCCGGGTATTCGTGTCGGTCCCGCTGTGACACCGACCATCCGCGTCCTGCTCGCGGAGGATCAGACCATGGTCCGTGGGGCCCTGAAGGCTCTGCTCAGCTTGGAGAGCGACATCGCCGTGGTGGCCGACGTCGGCCGAGGCGATCAGGTCGTGGAAGCCGCGATCGCATCCCGTCCGGATGTCGCGCTTCTCGACGTCGAGATGCCTGGGATCGACGGGCTTGTTGCGGCGCGCGCGCTGCGTGATGCGCTGCCCTCGTGCCGATCGCTGATCCTGACCACATTCGCTCGACCGGGGCTCGTTCGGCGCGCGATCGAGAGCGGAGCCCACGGTTACCTTTTGAAGGACGCGCCGGACTACGAGCTCGCGCGCGCGATCCGCCGCTGCGCGGCCGGTCAGTCCGTCTTCGAGCCGTCGCTCGCGATCGAAGCGCTCGCCGAAGGCGCGAGCCCGCTCTCTGCGCGTGAGTGCGAGGTGCTCGCGGAGTCAGCACGCGGCGGCGCCATCGCGGAGATCGCCACTGCAATGTCGCTCTCCGAGGGAACCGTCCGCAATCACCTTTCGACCGTGATCCAAAAGCTCAGCGCTCGGAATCGGGCGGACGCCGCCCGCATCGCCCGCGAAAAGGGATGGCTCTGACGCTCTCGGCGTGACGGATGTCAGGCCCAGATCAAGACGGGCGTGACTTCCGCGAGCGTCGCTCCTGCCCGAGTGTGCGTGGCAGAAGCGGCGCGATCCGGAACCCTGTGCCGTTTCAAAATAAAGGAGACGCACAGATGCGTTCCATGCTTCGCGTTCTCAGCGCACTCGCGCTTGTCGTCGCACTCACCGTCATCACCGGGCCTTCCGCGTCAGCCGCGTCCGCACGTGGTACCGAGACACAAAGCAGAGCCGATGGCGGAAAAGGATCGGGCGACGTCGTACTCACCTACACGAAGTGGTTCGCTCCGGCCTATCCGACCATGCAGGGCGTCGTCGGAGGCGATATCGAAGGAACCTTCGGCGGGGCGGTTCTCACACGCACAGTGCTTCCGACGGTCGTGCTCCTCGAGGCCCGCTACGAGATCATCGCCAGTAAGCCATCGCACTCGTTCACCGCGCTGATCGCGGGATCGCTCGACAGGGCGACGGGCATGGCAGTGCTCGACGGTACCGTCACGGCAGGGTGGCTGACCGGCAAAGCGGTGCACGTGGAATTCCAGGTGATCGCCTGCACGCAAGCGGCCGACCACACCTGTTTCCAGGGCACCATCCGGGTGATCAAAGCCTCACACACCGACGACGACAACGACGACTGACGCGAGCGATCCAACAACGACTCGGCCGCAGCTCGATTCGGGCTGCGGTCGAGTCACGTTTCTCTCGTAAGTGATGTGAAAGACTTCCGACGTGAGCGAGGTCGCGATCCGTCCGGTCAGCCCCGAACAACACGACGCGGTCATGCACTACTTCGACATGGTCGCGTACGCGGACAACCCCAACTGGTCGAGGTGCTTCTGCATGGAGCGGCTCGTCGACGACTATCCATCGCGGACCAAAGAGCAGAATCGCGCATCGCGCAGCGAGCTCCTGCGCTCCGCGAAGGCGAACGGCCTGGTCGCATACCGACTCGGTCGTGTCGTCGGCTGGTGCCACGCGGCGGCGAAGTCGGAGCTCAAGAGCGTTCCCGGCGAGGCCGCGAGCGACATTGGCGCCATCGTGTGCTTCGTCGTCGCTCCCGATCAGCGCCGCCAGGGCATCGCGACGCAGCTGCTTGAAAGAGCAATCGAGCATCTCCGGTCGCGCGGCATGAAGACGGCCGAGGCGTATCCGTGGGCGGGAGAGGTCGAGCCTTCGCGGTGGATCTGGTCGCAGTACGTCGGTCCGCTATCGATGTACCAAAAGGCCGGCTTCGAAATCGCGGAAACCCACGATAACTTCTGTATCGTTCGCAAGAAGCTGTGAACGGCCGGGTCATCTCGCTCCAGGTCCGCACGGAAAAGCACGGGACGCCGACGCCTGTCGGCGAGGCCGTCGGACACGTCGGTGGTGGCATCGAAGGTGACGTTCACGCGCACCGCACGACTCGCGCGGTGCTCGTCGTCGACCGGGCAACTCTCGATGCGCTGCGCTTGGGCGCCGGCGATCTTCGCGAGGAGATCACGATCGAGGGCCTGCCCGACGTGACCAACCTGCCCGTCGATACCGAGATCCGCATCGGCGGCGTGACGCTCCGGGTCAACGGGCCGTGCGAGCCGTGCACCCACATTGGTGAGCTGCTCGGGGTTCCCAATCCTGAGGAGTTCCGGCAATCGCTTCTGGGACGGCGGGGTGTGCTCTGCACCGTCGCGCTTGTTTCGGGACCGGTCCGCGTCGGCGATCCGGTCGAGGTGCTCGTCCCAGCCTAGGTCAGCACCAAAACACGACCCTTAGAGCGCTGTTTCGCAACCTTTTTCTCCCATAACCTCACTCCCGTGAGCGTCCGCACCGCCTCGTCCGCAGCAGCAGCGTCGGAGGACGAGGCCTAGTCGCGACCGCTCACACGGCGAAGCGACGAAGGCCTCCCGAGAGCGGGAGGCTTCTTCATTAGATGGGAGGAAACGTGGCGAGCGAGCACGATGCCTGTGCGCTGGTCGCGGTAGCGCGAAAGGACGCGCGGCCCACGCGCGCGGTCCTCGAGCTCGTGCTCGGCGGCATGGCCGCGCTCGCGCATCGCTCCGGTGTCGTCGACGGCGAAGGCGATGGCGCGGGCGTTCTGACCGACATCCCCCGCGCGCTGTGGGCGCAGGCGCTCGACCGCGCGGGTCACGACGAGAGCGCCGTGGAGCTGGAGCGATTCGCCGTCGGTCATTTCTTCTACGACGATCCGGCCGACGTCGCCACGATCGTCACGATCCTCGGCCGTCGGGGCATCGAGACGCTCATCGTCCGCGCGGAGACGACGGATGAGGCGGCGCTCGGTCCGCGCGGACGCACCGAGGCTCCGCTGTTCCTGCAGCTGGCGCTCCTCGCGCCGCGCGGCGCCGCTCTCGGATCGCGCGCGCTCTACGAGGCCGGCGTCGACATCGAGCGAGCGACGACGGCCACGGTGGTGAGCCTCTCGCGCCATACCGCCGTGTACAAGCTCCGCGGGGCAGGCCACCAGCTCACGTCCTACTTCGCCGACCTCGCCGATCCGCTCTTCGCCACGTCTGTCGCGTTCGGCCATAACCGCTACGCGACGAACACGTCGACGAGCTTCACGCGCGTGCAGCCCTTCCCGGTCTTCGCTCACAACGGCGAGATCAACACCATCAGCCGTCTGCGAGAGGAAGCGCGCGCGCTCGGCCTGCCGCTCTCGCGCGACGGCAGTGATTCGCAGGACGTCGACGCGGCAATCCGGGCGCTCGTGATCCGTCACGGACTCACGGCGGTCGAGGCGATCGAGCTCCTCTTCCCACCGATCGTCAACGAGATGAAGCGGATGACCGCCGAGCTTCAGGACGCGTACGTCCAGGGCCGTGCGGCGATCGGGCCGCTCGCGCAGGGACCCGCCGGCATCCTCGTCCGCGTCGGCGACACGTGCGTCTTCGGCGTCGACGCTCTCGGGCTCCGACCGCTGTGGCACGTCGAGACCGAGGACGAGCACGTCTTCGCGAGCGAGCGCGGATTCGTCCCGCTCGAGCGCTACGTGAGCGACCCCGTCCCCCTCGCGCCGGGCGAGCGCGTCGCGCTCCGGCGCGACAGAGGATGGCGCCTCCTCGATCAGAGCGCCGTTCGCGAGCGCTTTCTTACCGCACGTCGCCTGCGGGGCGTCGCGATGAATGGCCTTCGCTCGCACCTGGCCTGCGGCGGGCCGGCCGAGCCAATCGCCGCCGCGAAGCGCTGGGAGATCGGGACTCCGCCGGACCAGATCGACGACGTGTCCGTCCGCCGCGAGCGGCAGTTCGCTGCGCTCGGCTTCGAGCCCGACGACCTGAAGATGGCCGCGTTCATGATCGAGACCGGCAACGAGCCGATCGGCTCACTCGGTTACGACGGACCGCTCGCGGCCCTCGCGCCGCGCGCGAATCTCGCGGATCACCTCCACGAGACGGTGGCGGTCGTGACGAATCCGGCGATCGACCGCGAGCGCGAGATCGAGCACTTCTCCACCCGTGTCCTGCTCGGTCCGCGGCCCGCGCCGCAGGCCCACGACTCGCGGCGGTGGATCGAGCTCGCGACGCCGCTGCTCCTCGGCGGGCACCCCGCGTGGACCGGCCTCCGGAGTGACGACTTCCGCGCCCTCGCGCGCCAAAAAGGCACGTGGCTGGTCGACGACGTGATCGCTCGGTTCACAGCGGATGCGAGAATCCCGCCGGTCTTCCTCGAGGCCGATCGCGATTGGGAGGAGCACCCGCGCGATGCCCTGGCTCGGCTCGGCGCGGCTGCCGCGCGCGGCGTGCGCGCGGGCGCGCAGCTCGTCGTCGTCCGCGACCAGGGCGTTCTCAGCGAGGGCCGCGCGTGGCTCGACCCGCACCTCGTGATCGCGGCGGCGCATCGCGCGCTCGTCGCGCAGCCTTCGCTTCGCCGAGACTGCGCGCTCGTGGTCTCCGCGGGAAGCATCCGCAACCTCCACGACGTGATGGTCGCGCTGGCGCTCGGCGCGGATGCGGTGAACCCGTACCTCCTGCTGGAGTACGCGATCGCCACCGCCGACCCCGATGCGCTCGGCAATCTCCTCGAGGCGCTCCGCAAGGGGATCGAGAAGGTCATGTCGACCCTGGGGGTCCACGAGCTCCGCGGTTACGGCCGGCAGCTCTCGGCCGTGGGCCTCGCGCCCGAGGTCGCGCGCTTCGCCGGTCTCGAGACGTTCTGCGCCAGCGATGAGAGCGGGCTCAGCTGGGACCGCATCGCCGACGAGGGCTTCGCGCGCGCGTCGATGCTCCGCGAGCGTCGCGACGCGCGGCTCGAGCCGGCTTTCCGGATCTGGCCGCGGGCCTGGAAGTCGGCGCTCGCGGTCGCCAACGGCGAGGCGCCATACGCGACGTACGCCGAGAAGCTGCGGGACCTCGAGACGCTGCATCCGGTGTCACTACGCCACCTGCTTGATTTCGTGCCGCCCGGCGCGGCTTCGCCCCCGGCCGAGCCCCCGTCGACGGATACCTCGGCGGGCGAGCACGCTGGTCCCTTCTACATCTCGTCGATGTCCTTCGGGTCGCAGGGCGAGACCGCGTACCGCGCGTACGCGGAAGCGATGGCGCGCCTCGATCTGCTCTGCATCAACGGCGAAGGCGGAGAGCTCCCCGATCTCATCGGGCGTTACCCGCGGAACCGCGGCCAGCAGATCGCTTCGGGGCGGTTCGGCGTCTCCGCGCTGCTCGCGAACTCGTCGAACTACCTCGAGATCAAGATCGGGCAGGGCGCGAAACCCGGGGAGGGCGGTCATCTGCCGGCGCGAAAGGTTTCGAAGAAGGTCGCGCTCGCACGCAACGCACAACCGGGCATCGACCTCATCTCGCCTTCGAACAATCACGACATCTACTCGATCGAGGATCTTGCGCAGGTCGTGCACGAGCTCAAGACCGTGAATCCGCGCGCGCGTGTGTCGGTGAAGGTTCCGGTCGTGCCGGACATCGGCGTGATCGCGGTCGGGATCGCCAAGGCCGGAGCCGACATCGTGACGCTGTCGGGCTACGACGGCGGCACGGGCGCGGCGCGCCAGCACGCGCTCCGGCGAGCGGGACTGCCCGTGGAGATCGGTGTCGCACAGGCCCATCGCGCGCTGGTGGCGTCGGGGCTCCGCGATGTCGTCGAAATCTGGTGCGACGGCGGCATGAAGAGCGCGCTCGATATCGCGAAGATGCTGTGCCTGGGCGCCGACCGCGTCGGCTTCGGCACGCTCGCGATGGTTGCTATCGGCTGCACGATCTGCCGCGGTTGCCAGCTCGATACCTGCCACGTCGGCATCGCCACGCAGCTGGAGTCGGTGGCCGAGGCGACCGACCGAGGCGTCAAGCGATTCGAGCCGCGCGAGTTCGAGCGGGCCGTCGACAATCTGTGTCGCTTCTTCAGCGCGCTCCGAGTGGAGCTCGCGCGAATCGCCGCGCAGCTCGGCGTCAGCACAACCACCGATCTGATCGGACGGACCGATCTGCTGGCGCAGGCGCGCGGCCTCGATCGTGTGGATCTACGCGAGCTGTTGGAACCGGTCACGTGGACGCCGCCGGGCCGGCGCGAGGTGCGCGTCGTCGCCGGGGTGGTCGCGGTCGAGGAGGCAGGCGAAGAGGAGCGAACGCTTCGGGCCGCCGACCGCTTCGTCGCCACGGACGCGTCGGGCGAGCTCGCGCGCCTGCGGATCGCGGGCGCGAGCGTGGCCGACATCGCGTCGAGTTATCGCGAGGGCTCGGTGGCTGGAAACGGCTTCGCGGCGTACGCCACCGACGGGGTCGCGCTCACGTTGCGCGGCGGAGCCCAGGACGGGGCCGTGAAAACGGCGCTCGGTGGGGCCGTGACGATCCTCAAGGCGCGGAACGCCGCCGGCCGGTTCGTGGACGGATCGGTCGGCAAATGCTTCGGCTACGGCGCGCAGCGCGGCAGGTTCCTCGTGCAAGGCGGAGCCGACGCTCGTGCCGCGATCCGTCTCTCTGGTGCCCAGGTCGTCTTCGGCGGCGACCTCCGCGGGTTCGCGTTCGAGTACATGACGGGCGGTACCGCGGTCGTTCTCGGCGACCCGGGTCGCTGGATCTGCTCGGGTATGAGCGGCGGCGTCGTCTACCTGCGCCACGACCCGGCGCGCGGGCTCGACGATGCGGCGCTGCGCGATCGGTTCGCGAAAGGAGCGAAGGTCCACATGCGGCCAGCGCGCGACGATGATCTTCCTGCACTTCGCGAGCTGATCGACGCGTACGCGGACGCGCTGCGCGATAGCGACCAGCCCGAGGCGGCCGACTACGTACGCGCTCTTCTCGACGATCCCGCCGCGCATTTCCGAGCAGTTCGACCCGGAGTCGACATCACGGATCAGACCGTCTCGACCGAGTAGCCCTTCGCCTGCGGGATCGAGCCTCAGGACGACCCGCACGCGCGAGCACCGCCGGGGTCTTCCTCGCTCGGCCCCTCGTGGGATCGCAATGGACCACCGGCCAGGGGCCGCTCGCTCAGAAGACCCCGACGCTGCTCGAGCCCCCGTCTGCCGCCCTAGTCTCGCTTCCTCATGAGTCTGTTTGCTCTTGGTCTCGTCCTTGTGTCTGCTGTTTTTCATGCGACGTGGAATCTTCTCGCGAAGCGCGCGGGAGCCGACACGCCGTTTCTGTTTCTCGCATACATCGTCGGCGCGATCGTGTTCGCGCCGTTCGCCGTCGCGATCCTCGTCATCGCGCGTCCGCAGCTTGGTTGGCCTGCGCTCGTGTTCATCGCCGTCGCAGTGGGTCTGCAGACGCTTTACTTCGCGACGCTCACCGCGGGCTACCGCGCCGGGGATCTATCGCTCGTGTATCCCATCGCGCGGGCGAGCGGTCCCCTCCTTGCGACGATCGGCGCGATCGCGATCTTCGGCGAGCACCCGACCGCGGTCGCGATCGCCGGAGCCCTTGCGATCGTGGCCGGCGCCTTCATCCTCACCGGCGATCCCCGGGCGCTCCGTCGCGACGGGGCGGGCCGGGCGGTCGGCTTCGCGCTCGCGACAGGCGCGGTCATTGCCCTCTACACACTTTGGGATAAGACGGCCGTCGCGGTCGCCTTGATCCCGCCTCTCCTCTATGACTGGTCGACCGTCGTGGGTCAGGCGATCGTGGTCACGCCCGTTGCTCTGCGGCAGCGCGATGCGGTCCGTGACGCGTGGGCGAGCCACCGATGGGAGGTCATCGGCGTGGGGGTACTGAGCCGTCTCGCGTACATCCTCGTCCTCACCGCGCTCGTCGTCAGTCCGGTCTCGTATGTCGCGCCCGCGCGTGAGATCGGCATTCTCATCGGCGCGATGCTGGGTGCGCGCGTGCTCGCTGAGGGCCACGTTATGCGTCGGGGTATCGGCGCGGCCGCAATGGTCGTTGGCATCCTCGCGCTGGCCATTGGTTGAAAAGTGACAGATGTGACGCGTGTGGTCTTTGGCGATCGCTCCTAGTATCCGCAGCGATGCGACTCCTCCGCCTCCTAGCTCTCGTCGCGCTGATCCTCGCGCTCACCCCGGCACCGGCCGCGGCCGCTGATATCCGCAGTGGACAGGACATCACGATCGGTACGACCGAGACGATCGAGGATGACCTCTATGCCTTCGGCACGAACATCGCGATCAACGGGACCATCCACGGTGACCTGATCGCGGGCGGCAGCAATATCAGCGTCGACGGCAACGTGACCGGAGACGTGATCGCAGGCGGAAACAGCGTGGTGATCCGAGGGCAGGTGGGCGGCAGCGTGCGCGCTGCCGGAAACACCGTCGTGCTCGACGGAAAAGTGGCGAACGATCTCGTCGTCGGCGGAAACGAGTTGACCATCCAAAGCAACGGGCGAGTTGGACGTGACGTCATCGTCGGCGCGACGAACGCCACGATCAGCGGTCAGATCGGCCGCGATCTGCAAGCGGGCGGCAGCAACGTGAAGATCGACGGGAGCGTCGGTGGCAACGTCACGGCGACCGTCGATAGGCTGCAGATCACCGATCGCGGGACCGTCGGCGGATCGCTCAAATACACGAGCAAGAACGAAGCGCAGATCGCGAACCCGTCATCGGTGAAGGGTTCGGTCGAGCGGCAGACTCCCGACAACGGTCGCGCGCCGATCTTCACAGGAACGGCGGCACTCGTCGTGGAATGGCTCAAGGGCCTCATCGGTCTCCTGATCCTTGGCATCCTCGTCGTGTTCTTCTTCCCCGGCTTCTCACGCCGCGCGGGCGAGGCCCTTGTGCATTCGCCATGGCTGACGCTGGCCATCGGCGCGCTCGTGCTCGTCGGCTTGCCGATCCTCTCGATCGTCTTCTTCGCGGTCGGCGCCTTGATCGGCGGGTGGTGGATCGGGTTCGTGGTGCTCGCGCTGTTCGTCGTCGTCCTCGCGCTGAGCATCCCCATCGCCGCGGTCGGAGTCGGTGGGGCGCTTCTCCGGGTCGCGCGGCGTCCGGTGCCGGTGTGGCTGGCCCTCTTCATCGGGCTCGTGGCGCTGCTTCTCGTCGCGCTCGTCCCGATCCTCGGCGGTGTTGTGATCTTCTGCGCACTGCTCTTCGGCATGGGCGCCACGACGATCGCGGTCGTGGGTGGCCGGCGCGCGGAGGCCATCCCCGCCTGACCGCAGGGAACCGCGGCCGCTCGCGGTTGTATTTCGGTTGATGGTGCGCAGCCCCCACCGAATCATCGTGCTGGCGCTCGCTTTCCTCCTTGCCGCATGCACGGCGCAAGTCGCCGCTCCGCGGCGGAGCGACTCGCCCTCCACCAGCGCAGATCCCACGGCCACCCCGCGCCCCACGAACGCGGCGAATGACGTCGTCTATCTGCGATCCGTCGGCCCGGGCGGGGTCGCGAACATCCTGGCGATCGACGCGCGTACCGGCGCGACGCTTCGCACGCTTCCCGACGGATCGGTCTCGTTCGACCGCTCGACGCTCTTGGCGACGGAGGAAGCGAACGGCGCCACGAAGACGCTCGTGCGCCGGTTCGAGCTTGCCTCCGGACGCGAGCTCGGCTCGTACACGCTGGATGGGACGTATCACGCGCTGTGGACCGATAGTGGGCAGACGGCGCTCTCGCGTGACGGTCATCACCTCGCCCTGTCGATCTCCCCCTATCAGGCAGGAGGTGATTGGGTCACAGGCTTCAGGGTCGTCGACGCCGATACCGGCGCGACCGAGGCGACGCTCGACCTCAAGGGCCAGTCCACGTACGGCTTCGTCGCGATGTCGCCGGACGGCCGCTCCCTTTTCCTGAATCAGTTCGGCGAGGGCGCGACCGCAATACGCGTCTTCGATGTTCCTTCGAGCACGCTCCTGCCGGCAGCCGCAATCACCGGCGTACAAAAGCAGGGCGGCTTCCGCCCGCCTCCGGTCTTCTCGCGGGACGGGCGCTGGATGTTCAGCCTCGACGCCGGCGCAGCGAGCAGCTGCACCTCCTGGGACGGTCCGAAGTGCACTCCGAAGCTGGAGGAGCAACCGTACGTGTACGCGCTCGACCTGGTCTCGCGGCGAATGCTGACCGCTCCGCTCCCGATCGAGCAGCGATCGACCGACTTCGAGAAGTACCTGCTCTGGTCGGTGGCGGTCGCACCGGATGGGGCCACCGTGTACGCGATCAATCCCGCGCTCGGCGTGATCGACGAGATCGACGCGCGTCAGATGACTATGCGTCGCACATCGTCGATCACCGTGAGCCGCGCGGATGACGGGATGCTGGCGGCGATCGGTCGCTTCTTCTTCCCGATTGCGAGCGCGAAGCGCTACATCACCGGTGGCGCGCTCCTTTCCCCGAGCTCCGATCGGATCTACGCGGCCGGATACAAGGGAATCGCGGTGGTCAATGCCGCGGATCTCTCATCGCGCGCGGTGTGGCAGAGTGACGGCGAGTTCGACGCGCTCGCGCTCAGCGCGGACGGTGAGAGGCTCTACGCGGTGAGCAACGCCAACGGCAAGATCGCGATCATCGCGACGCGCGACGGCACCAACCTCGGCCAGCTCAAGATCCCCGCGTACGGCCAGACGATCGTCCGTATCGACAGCGCGCGGTAACGCCCTCAGTCGGTAGCATGGCCGTGGTGCCCGCCACGGCCCTGATCCCCATTCCCGCCAAAGTCACGCCGCGATCGGGATCGTTCGCCCTCGGCGCGACGACGTCGATCGTGGCCGGCGCCGAACTGCACGGTCTCGCCGAGCTCCTCCGGGACCAACTCCGTCCCGCGACCGGCCTGCCGATACCGGTGGGCTCCGGAACCGGCTCACGGATCGCGCTCGCCCTCGACCCCTCGCTCGGAGGTCTTGGCGAGGAGGGCTATCGGCTCACGGTCACTCCTGACGAGGTTGCGATCCGCGCGTCCAAACCCGCCGGGATCCGCCACGGCTCGCAGACATTGCGCCAGCTGCTTCCGCCAGAGATCTACCGGCGCGCCCCGGTCGCGGGACCGTCCTGGGCGATACCGGCTCTCGAGATCCAGGATCGGCCGAGCTTCGCCTGGCGCGGGAGCCATCTCGACGTCGGTCGCCACTTCATGCCAAAGGAATTCGTTCTCAAACACCTCGACCTCCTCGCGATGCACAAGTTCAACGTCTTCCACTGGCACCTCACCGAGGACCAGGGCTGGCGCATCGAAATCAAGAAGTATCCGAAGCTGACCGCCGTGGGCGCGTTTCGCAAAGACTCGATGACCGCGCCGCGAACGCACGATCCCGAGCAGCGGAAATTCAGCGGAAAGCCGCACGGCGGTTTTTACACACAGGCCGACGTGCGCGAGGTGGTGAGCTACGCGGCGGAGCGCGGGATCACCGTCGTGCCGGAGATCGAGATGCCGGGGCACGCCATGGCCGCGATCGCCGCGTACCCCGAGCTCGGCAACACCGGAACGCCCATCGAAGTCCTGACGTACTGGGGCATCACCGACCACGTCCTCGGCGTCACCGACAACGTGCTCCGCTTCTTCGAAGACGTCCTCGACGAGGTCCTCGAGCTGTTCCCGTCGAAGTTCATTCACGTCGGTGGGGACGAGTGCCCGAAAACCGAGTGGCGTAACACGCCGTCGGCACAAGAGCGCATGAAGAAGGAAGGGCTCAAGAACGAGGACGAGCTGCAGTCGTGGTTCATCCGCCATTTCGATTCATGGCTGGACAAGCGCGGGCGCCGTCTCGTCGGATGGGACGAGATACTCGAAGGCGGTCTCGCGCCCGGTGCCACGGTGATGAGCTGGCGCGGCGAGGTGGGCGGGATCGCGGCCGCCAAGTCCGGCCACGACGTCGTGATGGCGCCGAACAAGCCCACATACATGGACTACTCACAGACGGAGCTTCCGACCGAGCCGCCGGGGATCGGCGGCTACAACTCGCTCGAGGCGGTTTATGCCTATCGGCCCGTCCCGAAGGAGCTCTCCGCCGAGGAGGCGAAACACGTGCTCGGTACGCAGGGACAGATCTGGACCGAGTACATGCCCGATCCCAAGCGCGTCGAGTACATGGCCTGGCCGCGTCTCATCGCGCTCGCGGAGGTCGCATGGTCACCAGAAGAGACGCGGAACTGGGACGACTTCCAGAAGCGCCTCGCGCCGCACCTCGACCGCCTCGCGATACTCGACGTGAACTACCGCGGTCGGTTCAATCCGCCGGACTGAGCTGTCCGTGGGGCCCCTACCCCATCAGGGGCCTAAACTCCCCTCGCTACGCAGGGGGAGGTCCGTGATGCTCGTTCAACGTCGCCGTCTATGTGTCCTTCCGACGCTCGCGCTCGTGGGAGCGCTCCTCGTCTCAGCGTGTACAGGAGCGGCTCAACCCGGCGCGTCGGCCGCGGGCTCAGCGTCGGGCGCGCCCGTTGCGGGCGGGACCGTCACGATCCCGATCGGCGCCGACCCAACACTCAACCCGTGGAGCCCGAATGCGTTCGTCGAATCGCTGTTCATCAACCGCGCGATCTTTGAGGGGCTGACGAAGCCGGGCAAGGACCTCGCGCCCGCACCGGACCTCGCTGAGAGCTGGACGGTCGCGCCCGACGGCCTCAGCTGGACATTCAAGCTGCGAAGCGGGGTGAAGTGGAGCGACGGCACTCCGTTCTCCGCCGACGATGTCGTCTTCACGTTCAACGATGTCGTGCTCAAGCCCGATCTCGGCGCGCAGAACCGCGCGAGCTACGCGGCCGTGAAGAGCGTGACCGCCGTTGATCCGAACACCGTGCGTTTCGACCTGTCGCGCAAGTTCGCGGCGCTCGCGTCGTTCCTCGCTTACAACGCGGGCGTCCTTCCGAAGCACGTGCTCTCGGCCAACCCGCTGACGACCACATCGTTCAACAAAGGCGTCCCGGTGAGCACCGGCCCGTTCAAGGTCGAGAAGTACACCTCCGGGCAGAGCGTCTCGCTCATCCGCAACGACAACTACTTCGGTCCGAAGGCGTACCTCGACAAGGTCGTCTTCACGGTCGTACCGGACCCGAACACGCAGATCGCACAAGCCCTTTCCGGTGACATCAGCATCATGATCCTGGACAACAAGGCCGCCGTTGATCGCGTGAAGACCGCGAACGGCCTCACCGTGGTCTCACGACCGCTCGTCCAGTACTACTGGCTCGCTCTCAATCAGACCGACCAGCGCTTCACAGATGTGCGCGTGCGTCAGGCATTCGTGTACGCGATCGATCGGCAGGCGATCATCAAATCGGTCGAGTTCGGCTACGGCTCCATCGCGAATTCGCCGATCACCCCCGCACTCTCCGCGTACTACGACCCATCGCTCGCCTCGAAGTACCCGTACGACCAGACGAAGGCCAAGGACCTCCTCGCCCAGGCCGGGTGGACGCCCGGGCCCGACGGAATCCTCCAGAAGGACGGCCAGCCGTTCAAGTTCACGATGGACGTCGGGCAGCGCGGCGTGCTCGAGCCGGTGAACGCGCTCATCCAGCAAGATCTGAAGAAGGTCGGCGTCGCCGCCGAGCTGAACACGATGGAATGGAACAGCTACATCCAGAAAGACGTCGTTCGCCGCGAGTACAGCGCGACGGTGAACTGGTGGACGTACCCGTCCGATCCCGACGTGTTCCCGTACTACCACTCCAGCGCGGCCGGCAAGGGCTTCAACATCCCGGGCTACCAGGACGCCAAGCTCGATGACCTACTCGTGCAGGGCCAGAGCGCGAGCGATCTCGAGTCACGCAAGGCCGTCTACAAGCAGCTGCAGGCCTACACCTCGGAGACGCTGCCGTACCTCTTCCTGTGGTACCCGCAGGAGATCGATGTCATCAGCACGTCGCTGAAGGGCGTTCCCGAGCTCGGTCTGCGCGATGCGATGCACTACCTGGGCGAATGGTGGTTGGCTAAGAAGTAGCTCGCTTCCTTCTTCAGCGCGTCGCCTTGGGGGCGCTCGTGATCGTCTTCGCGAGCGCCCTCACGTTCTTCTTCGTGAATCTCGCACCCGGCGGTCCCGCCTCGATCATGCGGTTCGACGTATCGCCCGAGCAGCGGGAGGCGCTCATCCGGCTCATGGGTCTCGACCGGCCCGTGCCGCAGCGCTATGTCGAATGGCTCGCGGGCGCTCTGCGCGGCGATCTGGGGACGTCACTTCTCACGAACGAGCCGGTCACCGCGCGGATCGCCGACCGTCTCCCGAACACGCTGACGCTCGCCGGGTCCGCGCTGCTCATCTCCATCGTCCTGGGAATTCCCATCGGCGTCGTGCAGGCGATGCGCCGCGGAAAAGCGAGCGACCACCTGCTGAGCCTCGTGTCCGCGATCGGCCTGTCCGTCCCGGTCTTCTGGCTCGGCATCGTCCTCATCCTCGTCTTCGCGGTATCGCTGCACGTCCTCCCCTCTGCGGGTGTGACCTCGGTCTCCTCGGACACGCTCGCCGACCGGCTCGCGCATCTGGTGCTCCCGGCGGTCGCGCTCGCCACGACGATCCTGCCGACGGTCGCGCGCTTCACGCGCTCGTCGATGATCGAAGTGCTGCACGAGGATTACGTGCGCACCGCGACGTCGAAGGGGCTCAGACCGAGCACGGTCATGACGCGTCATGCGCTGCGTAACGCGCTGATCCCGGTGGTCAGCGCGATCGGCGCGCTCGTGCCACGCCTTATCGGAGGCACCGTGGTGACGGAATTTGTGTTCGGGTGGCCGGGCATGGGGCGCCTCGCGCTCGAGGCGGCGCAGGGCCGGGATTATCCCCTCGTCACCGGGCTCACCGTGGTGGTCGCCGCGATCGCCGTGGTGGCGAGTCTTCTCGTCGACCTCGCCTACACCCGGATCGATCCACGGGTGCGCCTCCCATGAACCGCCTTGGGCTCGCGGCGCTCGTCGTCCTTGCGACAGTCGCGGTCCTCGCGGTCGTGGGTCCGCTGTTCTGGACCATCGCACCCGAGACGACCGACGCACTGCACGGCCTCGCGGGTCCGAGCGCCGTGCACCCGCTCGGCACCGACGAGCTCGGCCGCGACATGCTGAGTCGCCTCCTTCACGGGAGCCGCGTGACCCTCCTCGTCGGTCTCGCGGCGATGCTGGCGGCGATCTCGATCGGGGTCCTGGTCGGCGCGGTCGCCGGCTTCAAAGGCGGCTGGATCGACGGCGCGCTGATGCGCTTCACCGACGCGATGCTCGCGGTGCCCGCGTTCTTCTTCATCCTCGTCGTGATCACCGTGCTCGGGACCGGCGTGGGGACGCTCATCTTCGTCATCGGGGCGCTTTCGTGGATGCCGGTGGCGCGGGTCGTGTACGGCGAGACCCTTCGCTGGAAGACCGCGGAGTTCGTCGTCGCGGCCGAGTCGCTCGGCGTCGCCGGGCCACGGCTTCTTCTGCGCCACATCCTTCCGCAGGCCATCCCCTCCCTCATCGTCTCGGCCACGCTGGGTGTCGCGTTCGCGATCCTTACCGAGTCGGCGCTGAGCTACCTCGGTTTGGGCGTGCAGCCGCCGCTGCCCTCGTGGGGCAACATGCTGCAGCGCGCGCAGCTCTACGTGTTCACCGCACCGGCGCTCGCGATCTATCCGGGGCTCGCGATCACCATCGTGGTGCTCGCGTTCAACTTTCTTGGCGACGGGCTTCGGGACGCGCTCGACCCCCGGCGCCGTCGCTAATATCGGGCGGCACCACACGCAGGGGAGGACACGATGAAGACGACCGACGTAGGAAAGCGCACGAAGTACGAGGGCTACAAGAGCTTCGACTATCTCGAGCCGGGGACCGACTACCGGGAATTCAAGCTCGCGAAGGAGCTCGACCGCGTGCCCTCACGCAAGGTCGAGGTGAACGATTCGCAAGAGGAGCGCGTGTGGCGTCTCCTGGACCAGAACCTCGCGGTTTCGCTGCACGATCACTGCTTCATCGTTCCCGAGGACTTCGGAGATCTCGCCGAGTACCGCCGTCAGGGTCGTGACTTCACCGGATACGCCGGCATGGCGCAGTCCGGCCTCGATGCCGTATTCGACTGCCTCATGGACGGCACGGCCACCATCACGTCGAAGGCCGGTTGGAAGTGGGACGACATCGTCTACGACCTCGGGATGCGCATGGGTGACATCGCTCACCAGGAGTTCGTCATCCGTGGCGAGTCGCTCGACGACATCAAGCGCGCCAAGGAGAACGGACAGAT
>DASPWX010000195.1:0-2346 GCA_035637615.1 Bathyarchaeia archaeon
ACGACCATCAGAAACGGTGGCAGGAAAACTCCGAGGCCCGCCACCGTGGCGCCGGCGAGGCCGGCGACGAGATATCCGACGAAGACCGCTGTGATCACGACCGGTCCCGGCGTGATCATCCCCATGGCGACCGCGTCGAGAAACTCTCGCTCGGTCAACCAGCCGAAGTCGCGGACCACGCCCTGTTGCAGGAAGGGCACGATCGCGAGCCCCGAGCCGAACGTGAACGCGCCGGCTTTGAAGAAGAAGACTCCAAGCTGCAGCAGGGTGTTGGGGTCGGTGTTCTGGACCGCCGCCCACGTTGTCCCGAATCCAACGGGGACCGCCATCGGAGCTGCTTGCGCCCGGCGCAGCCAACCTCGCGGGGCGTAGATCGCGACGCCGACGAGGCCGGCAAGGATGAAGACCACCGCGACCTCACTGCGCGCCACGAACGTGACGATCCCGACCACAGCGAAGATGGCCCAGAGCCGCCGCTCGTCCTTCACCGTGACGCGAACGAGCTTCCACGCGCCGCGAAGGATCAGCGCGATGACCGCCGGACCGATGCCATAGAACAAGGCCTGGATGACCGTCGTACCGCGGAAAGCAACATAGAGGGCCGCGACTCCGCTCACGATGATGAACGGAGGCAGGATGAAGGGCACCGCCGCCGCGCAGGCGCCCCAGAACCCGCGGCGGACATAGCCGAGCCACATCGCGAGCTGCGCGGCCAGCGGACCCGGCAGGGTCTGCGACACCGCGAGGCCCTGGAGGTACTCCTCCTGCGTGTACCAGTGGCGGTGCTCGACGAGGTCGCGCTGCATGTATCCAGCGAGTGCGATCGGCCCGCCGAATCCGGTCGTCCCCAGGCGAACGAAGTACCCAGCGATCTGGGTCAGGGACAGCCGCGGCGGACTCTCGACGCTCACGCACTCTCCTCGTAGATCGCGACGCCGCAACTCTTTGGCTCGAAGACGAAGAGCCGACGGCTTGCCGGATCCCAGCCGATCGTGTGCGCTCCTTGTTCTGTTTCGATCGTCTCCAGGTGACCGCGCTTACGAACGTCGAACGCGGAGACGGTTCCGGGGCTGCCGACGGCCACGTAGAGCCGGGCGAGATCGCGGTCGTACATGACGACGTCGGGGGTGCCCGGGAGCGGTAGGGTCGCTTGCACCACACTGGAATCGCGGTCGATCACAACGAGCGTGCTGGCGTCGGCTGCGCACCAAAGCGAAGCGCCCCGTTCCGTTTGCACGATCGCCAGTCCGTGCGGGCCGGCCGCCGGGACGGGAATCGCGCCGGACATGATCAGGGAGTCGGCCGCGATGACATCGATCGTCGCAGGATCGGCGATGTTCACGTAGACGGAGCGGCTCGAGTCGTCGTACATGGCCCAGCGGGGTCGGCCCGGAAGAGCGATTGTCGTCGTCACCCGGCGCTCTTCGATCGATACCACCGAGGCCGTGCAGTTGGTCCCCGCGGGCTCGCCGAGGTTGAAGCTGAAGAGCCGCCGGAACCTTCGGTCGTACGCGAGCGCGTTCGGCCGCGGCCCGACCGGGACCCGACCGATGAGCGTCTGGTCCGAACAGTGGAAGAGACTGACCCGTCCCGCCGTGCGGTCAGACGTGAAGAGCAGGTCCTGCTCGCTGTCGATGAGGACACCGGCTACGCCAGGCAGATCGGTAATGGCTCCGATGTAGTTGCCGCTGCGGCAGTCGAGCACGTCCACTCGATCGGCGCCGGTGTGGGCGACGTAGAGCCGGTTGCCGGTCCGCGTGAGGTACGTGTCGGCGTGATCGAAGCCTGGTTTGGGACCGGGCGGCACAGGCGTGAAGCCAACGTGCCGCAGGGTCACGCCGCTTTTGCCTCCACCTTCTTCTGGCAGAAGGCATAGAGCGCGTCGAGGAGCGGCCGCGACGCCTCGCGCTGTTTCTGGTCGTTGGGATAGTGAACGTGCCTTATCCCATCGAGGATCGCCTCGACCCCCTGCGACTCGGGCGTGATCGTCTTGTCAGCGGTATCCGCGCCACGGATGATCTTGGCCATGTAGGCCATCGCCGGATCCTTCTCGAGCCCGTACTTGTGCACGAACGCGTCGAAACTGCACTCCGCTCCGTGATGTCCGAGTTCGACATCCTTGATGTCGTAAGGCGTGGCACCTCGCTTCTGCGCCTCGGCCGCGACCTGATCGCTCGGCACGTAAAGGAACTCGGCTTGTTTGTCGACGAACCTTTCGATAAGCCACGGACACGCCACCCTGTCGACCCGGGGATGCTCGCGCGTGATCCACTTCATGGTCGTCCTCCCGAAAACACCTGCTGCTGCCATCGGTAGCATCGCAGAAGTGACTCAGGACTCTCTCAT
>DASPWX010000196.1:0-7006 GCA_035637615.1 Bathyarchaeia archaeon
GGTCGGATCGTCGCGTGGCACAAGCGCGTCGGCGACCCCGTCGCGGCGGGCGAGGTCCTCTTCGAGGTCGAGACCGACAAGGCAACCATGGAAGTCGAGTCCCCGACCGCCGGGACCCTCCGCCGCATCCTCTACCCTGCCGACGCCACCGCTCCCGTGGCCACCGTCATCGCGCTCATCACGGAGACGGCGGACGAGCCGATCCCTGCTGAGTCGGTTGCGGCTCAGCCTCCGAAACCCTCTCTACCCGCCGCAGCCCAGCCCGCGACCGGGCCGGGCTCCCGCGGCGGGCGGGGGCCCTCGGAGGCTCTGCCGCTGACCGGTTCGCCGGACGGCGAGCGAGTCCGATCGTCGCCGGCTGCGCGCAAGAGGGCACAGGAGCTTGGCGTCGACATCGGAAGCATCACGGGCAGTGGTCCCGGCGGTCGGGTGACGCTAGAGGATGTTGATGCCGCGCCCTCAAGGGCGTCGCCCCCCGCTTTCTCAAAGGAGAAGAGGGAACCGCTTTCGCGCATGCGCCGGGCCATCGCGGAGCGCATGACAAAGAGCGTTCGCGAGCAGCCGCAGTTCTCCATCTCGCGCGACGTCGACATGACCGCGGCCAACGAGAAGCGCAAGGCGGCCGGCGCGTCGTACACGGATGCCATCGTCGCCGCCGCGGCGAAAGCGCTTCGCGACCATCCCCGCCTGCGGAGTCGCCTCGAGGGAGGAGAGCTCGTGACGAGCGACGCAGCGAACGTCGGACTCGCGATCGCGCTCGAGGACGGACTGCTCGTCGCCGTCATTCGCGACGCCGACCGCAAAGACCTGCGGGAGCTCGCCGCCGAACGCGAGCGGCTCGAGGGCCACGCCCGTGCGGGCAAGCTCGCCGAGCACGAGCTGACGGGTTCGGTCCTCACCGTTTCGAACCTCGGCACCATGGGCGTCGATCGCTTCACCGCGATCGTGAACCCGCCCGAGGCTGCGATTCTGGCCGTCGGCCGCGTTGCGGACCGCGTCGTCGCTAGGGACGGCGCGCCAGCGGTACGGCCGATCGCGACGTTGACGCTCTCGGTCGACCATCGTGTCGCCGATGGCGCGACCGCGGCGCGCTACTTGTCGGCGGTCGCGGAGCGCATCGAGCTCGCCGACCTGTGACGACCGAGACCGCCAACCGCGTTCAACTTGCCGCGGGCCACTGGAAGCCGCGGTTCGTCGCCAACGGCATCGACGGGAACGATTTCGATCGTGTTCTGACCGCGACCGCAGATTGGCGCGACTGGGCGCCGAACTGGAAGGGTCTTGGCGACGAGCATCGCGCGATCGGCGTGGAAGCTGAACGGTCGGGCCACCTGGTCACCGCGACCGAGGCCTATCAACGAGCTGCGTGGTGTTACCACCTCGGCAAGTTCCTCTGGTTCGAGGATCGCGCGCTGCACGACGACCTACGGGAGCGGACCGTGGCGACGTACGCGAAAGCGATGCCATATCTCGATCCGCCGGGCCGGCGGATCGAGGCGCCGTTCGAGGGCGCCGTCATCCCAGGAATCGTGCGCGTCCCGCGCGCAGCACGGCGCCCACCGGTGGTCATCCTCGTCCCGGGGCTCGATTCGGTGAAGGAGGAGCTCTACGCGATGGAGAACGATTTCCTCCGTCGCGGGCTCGCCACCCTCACCATCGACGGTCCAGGCCAGGGCGAGAACGCGCCGCGTTTTCCGATCCGCGCTGACTGGTCGAGCGTTATCAGTCCAATCCTCGACCACCTGTCGGCCAACGAGCGCGGTCTCGATCTTGGGCGCGTCGGGCTGATGGGCATCAGCATGGGAGGGATCTACGGACCGCGCGCCGCGGCGAAGGAGAAGCGCCTCCGCGCGATCGTCGCGCTCGCGGGCCCGTATGACCTCTCCGAGTGCTGGTCGGCGTTGAATCCGCTCACGAAGGGCGGCTACGTCTTTTACACCCACTCGCGTGACGAAGGTGAGGCATTCGAGCGATCGAAGGCTCTTACCCTTCGGGGCGTCCTGAAGAACGTGACGTGCCCTCTTCTCGTCATCCACGGCGGCAAGGATCGGCTTTTTCCGCCGGAGCAGGCAGAGCGGATCGTCAGCGAAGCACCAAACGCGACGCTGCTGCTCTATCCAGAAGGGAACCATGTCTGCAACAACATTCCCTACAAGTACCGCCCGGCGATGGCGGACTGGATGGCGGAGCAGCTAGGCCTGGGGCGATAGGACGCGACCCGGGCGAGCGCCGGTGTGCTCGCCGCGGCGTAGAACCTGCTCGCCGTTCACGAATACATCGACGATGCCGCTGGCGTATCGATGCGGGTCGGCGTAGGTCGCGTGGTCAGCGATCGCGGCCGGATCGAACGCGACGACGTCGGCAAAATAGCCTCGCGCGAGGCGGCCGCGGCGATCAAGGTCCAGATTCGTCGCGGGGAAGCTCGTGAGCCGGCGGATCGCTTCCTCGAGAGGGACCAGGCCTTCGTCGCGCACGTAGTGCCCGAGGAGTCGCGCGAACGTGCCATACGCGCGCGGGTGCGGGTTGGATTTGAGGAAGACGCCTTCCGGCGCGGGCGCCGCTTCGTCGGAGCCGAAGCTCATCCACTCGATCGCGACCTGCCGCCGAACGTTGTCCTCCGATGCGATGAAGTAGCACGCGCCGACGCGGCTCTCGTCTTCGACGACGAGGTCCATCGCCGTCTCCTCTGGGGATCTGCCACGCATCTTCGCTACGTCGGCGAGCGTCTTTCCGGTGAGCGCCTTGAGCGCGTCGTTCTTGAAGGAGACGAGGAGAACGCCGCCCGCGCCGCCGGCGGCGACGTAGAGGTTCTCCCAGTCGGTACCCGGCGCGCGCATCTCTTCTTCGACGCGCTTCCGCAGAGACGGTTCCCGAAGTCGACCGAGCCAGGCGCGAAAGCCGCCCTCCTGCACCCACGGCGGCATGCATGCGTTGAGACCGGTCGCGCCCGCGGTGTACGGATACATGTCGGCGCTGATGTCGAGTCCTCCAGCGCGGGCTTCCTCGACGCGCTCGATGACCGCCGGAAGCTTCGACCAGTTCGCTTTGCCGGCCTGCTTCAGGTGATAGATCTCTCCGCGGACCCCGGCAGTCCGCGCAATCTCGATAAGCTCGTCGATCGCTTCGACAAGGCGCTCTCCTTCGTTGCGCAAATGGGAGATGTACGTGCCACCGGCCGCCTGCGCGAGCGCGGCCAGCTCGTCGGTCGACGCGAACGTTCCCGGCGTGTAGATGAGCGCGGACCCGAGGCCGAGCGCGCCATCGGCTGCGGCCTCGCGCGCGAGGCGCCGCATTCGCTCGAGCTCGTCGCCGCTCGGGGGACGGTCGCCATAACCGACCTCGTGCACGCGAAGAGTGGTGGCGCCGACGAACGACGCGACGTTCACCGAGACGCCAAGCCGCACCAGGTGATCGAGACCCTCGCGCAGCGTGGTCCACGCAATGTCGTACTTGATGTCCGCCTGACGCTCGATCTGATCGCGGCGCATGGCCTCGGTAAGCGGACCCATCGACGATCCCTCTCCGAATACCTCGAGCGTGACTCCCTGGCGGACGTCGCTCTGCGCGCGCCCATCAGCGATGAGCGAAGGGATCGCCCACGAAAGCACGTTGATGAATCCCGGTGCGACGGCGAGACCGGACGCGTCGATCTCTCGCTTGCCGCGATCTCCGATCGCCGGCATGACCGCGGCGATCAAATCGCCATCAATCGCGACGTCAGCGGCGTAGGGAGATCCGCCCTCGCCGTCGTAGATCGTGCCGTTACGTATGACGATGTCGTGCATCGGGCGGCCATACTACGGAGGCGGGTGATAGGCTCGCCGCTACCGAAATAGGGCAGGAACGGGGAAGGGAGACAGATGCTGCGGACCGTCGCGCGCGTCGAGGAACGACCCTGGATCCTCCTCGGTCTCGTGTTCTTCGCGACCTGCTTCTTCGGTTTCTTGGTACAAGCGGCGGGGAGCGCGTGGCTGCGGTGGCATGACGATCCAATCGTCGCGACGTATCGCACGACCCTGTCGTACACCTCGGCGCTCATCGGGGACGCGGTCCTCATCCCTCTGGCCAACGTCTTCATCGTGGGGCAGCTTCTCGTGTGGCGTCGCCGTCCGCGCACGGCTGAGGTCGCCGGTGCATTCCTCGCGAGCGCTCTCATCACCGCCTTCCTCCACCTCTATCAAGCGGCGAACGCGCTCCTCAACTGGACGATGATGCAGCCGTACCGCTGGACCGGGATCGGCTACGAGCACGCCGCGTTCATGTGGGCGGAGATCGGCCTCGTGCTCTTCTTCTGGGGCCAGGTCGCCCTTGTCGCGAAGGAAAATCCGCGAGCCATCCTGTCCCATCGGATCCTCTTCGTCGCGCTCTGCGGCCTCGCGTTCCTCCGGCTCGTCTTCACGGACTACGGCTACTTCTAGGGGCCGTACAGCTTTCCGGGATTCAGCAACCCCTTCGGGTCCATCACGTTCTTGATCCGCTTCATCACGTCGAGCGCGTCGCCATGTTCGGCGCGCATGTACCGAGCGCGCACCGCACCGGTGCCGTGCTCGCCCGTCACGGTGCCGCCAACCTCGATCGCGAGCTTGTGCAGCCTGTCGGCGAGCTCGTCCGCGCGACGGACCTCGTCGGCGTCCTCGGGGTCGACGAGGATCGCTGAATGGACGTTGCCGTCGCCAAAGTGCCCGTAGAAGACGACCGCTATTCCGAGCTCGGCCCCCATCTCGCGTGCCCGGCGCACCGTCTGCGGGATCTCCGAAAGCGGCACCGCGAGGTCCTCGCCCGCGAAGATGCGGTGCTTTCCCGGATGCGCGAGCGCCGTGGCCGCGGCGAGCCCGCTGCGTCCGGCCCACAGCCGCGCGATCTCCCTCTCGTCCTCGGCAAAGCGCGTGACCGTGGCGCGCTTGCGGACGATTCCGTCGGTGTAGCGCACGTTCGCCGCGACCTGCTCCGGTGTTCCTTCGACCTCGATGAAGAGGACGGCTTCGCCCTCCGGTAGCTCGAGCTCCGGCCGCCAGAGGTGGAGCGCGTCGACCGCGCTCCGATCGAGAAGCTCCGCGGTGGAGGGAAGGATCCCTGCCTCGAAGAGATCGTCGAGTGACGCGACGGTGTCCTCGAGGGCGCGGTAGCCCGCCAGGATCACGGCGCGCGCCGGTGGCCGCGGCTGCACGCGCAATCGAAGACGGGTGAAGATGCCGAGCGTGCCCTCTGATCCGACGAACAGCTTCGTGAGATCGATACCGCTCGATGATTTGAGCGCCTTCGAGTGGACGCCGCCTGTCGTGATGACCGAGCCGTCCGCGAGCACGACCTCGGCACCGAGCACGTACGCGGAGGTCGTACCCCAGCGAACCGCATGCGGTCCACTTGCGTTGTTCGCGGCCATCCCGCCGAGGGTGCACGCTCGGCCACTTCCCGGATCCGGCGGGAAGAAGAGTCCCTGATCGGCAAGAGCATTCTGAAAATCGAAGTACACGAGGCCCGGCTCGACGATCGACTGGAGGTTGCGGCGGTCTATCTCGACGATCCTGCGCATGCGCGCGAACGAGATGACGATGCCACCTTCCGGCGCGACGGCGCCGCCGGTCTGCCCGGTCCCGGCGCCGCGCGGCACGACCGGTGTTTCGGTCTCATTCGCGACACGGACGACCGCGACGACCTCGGCGGTCGACTCCGGCACGACGACCGCGCTCGGTGTGCGCCGCTGGCGCAGCGACCAGAACGAGGCGTCGTAGGAATACGGAAGCAGCGTCGCGGGATCGTCGATGACCCGTTCGCTCGATACGACCTCGCGCAGTCGCGCCGCGATGCTCGCGGTGCCGATCGCCATCGTCCGTATGCTAGGGACATCGCTCTCCCTTCCACCCATGTCAGCTCCGAGGATCTCGCGACATGCATCTCGTGTGGCCTCTGCCTGAACGATTGCCCCACGTACCGGGTGCTGGGCGACGAGGCGGACTCGCCGCGCGGACGCATTCAGCTGATCCGCACGGTCGTCGCGAGCCCGGCCGCGCCGAGCGACACGACAGTCGACCACCTCGAGGCGTGTCTGGTCTGCCGCGCGTGCGAGACTGCGTGCCCTTCCGGCGTCCCGTTCGGTCGGATCATGGAAGGAGCGCGCGAGGTTCTGCGTGAGCGCGCCGGCGGTGGAGCGCTCGCGCGCAGCGCGCTCGAAACGGTCGCCCGCCCACGGCGTCTCGCTCTTGCCGCACGTCTTGCCGACATCGGCGCACGACTGGGCCTCGCCCGTCTCGCCGCGAGGCTGCCCGGTCGCCTCGGCTGGGCCTCGTCCCTCGCGGCCCCCGCTGAGGGGGCGCCATTCCGAGGAGTCGAACGCGAAGGCGCGGACGTCAGCGTCTTCGCGGGATGCATCATGCGCGAGTCATTCGGAGATACCGAACGCGCCACCGTGCGTCTCCTCGAGCGGGACGGACACATCGTCAGCGTCCCCGAGGAGCAGACCTGTTGCGGCGCCCTGCACGCCCACGCGGGCGAGGGCGAACGCGCCCGCGAGCTCGCGCGCCTGAACATCGATGCCTTTTCAGGTAGCGAGGGAAAGGTGGTCGTCAACGCCGCGGGGTGTGGCGCGCACCTCAAGGATTACGGACACGTGCTCGGCGGCGATCCCTTCTGGGCGGACCGTGCCAAGGCTTTCGCGGCCCGCGTGCGCGACACAAGCGAGGTCCTGAAACCGGTTCCCGCACGCACGCGCCGGGCCATCCGCGTCGTCTACCAGGACGCCTGCCATCTCGCACATGGGCAGCGGATCCGCGCTCAGCCGCGCGCGCTCCTACGCGCGATCGAAGGCGTGAGCCTCGTCGACATAGAAGACGCGGAGCGGTGTTGCGGAAGCGCCGGCATCTACAACCTGACTCATCCCGAGGTCTCGCGACAGCTGCAGCAGGACAAAGTACGCAAGATCCTCGCGGCCTCGCCCGACGTGATCGTCAGCGCGAATCCCGGCTGCATCCTCCAGATCGCGGCCGGCCTGCGCGCCGCGGGATCGAGC
>DASPWX010000197.1:0-4231 GCA_035637615.1 Bathyarchaeia archaeon
TTTCGTGACGTCGGCATCGCCGAGCGGGACCTCCAGGTGGGCGGCGATGTCTCTCGCGAACTTGGGGTGGGCGTTTCCGGTGTAGACGGACAGTCCTCGGAACACGGCTCCCCTCCTGCCGCGGATCGCAGGTCGTCCTGCATGAAAAGTATACGGGCGCTAGCCTCCGAAACGTGACCATCGCGACCGGCCATCGGCTGCGCTGGACGGCGGTCTGGGTGCTCGTCGCGGCGTGGTTCGTCGCACAGGCTGCCAACTTCGGCGGCAACGCCGTCCATCTCGTGCTGCTCATCGCCATCGCCATCCTCGTGTACGAGCTGCTGGCGGAGGACGCGCCCGCCCGCTGAGGCCGCTATCTCGGGGCGAGGCGGCTTCCAGCCATGAAACGCCCGCGGTCCAAAGCCGCCGCCGCGATCATCGCGTCAGTCTTGTCGAGAGGCTTGATCTCGAAGTGGGTATCGGTCCCGACCGAGAAGAGCGCGCCCGCCCGTGCCGCGCGCTCGAGGAATTCCCGATGCGGCACGCCGTAGCTCTCGTTGATCTCGATCGCGATGCGGCCCTTTACGCACAGATCGATGAGCCGCTCCTGCCACTCCTCGGGATACACGCGCTCGGGATCGCCGAGCGCTTGAAGCGCCGAGAACGTGGGATGGCCGAGGATGTCGATGCGGTCGCGGTCTATCCCCTCGGCGACCACCTCGAGCGTGCGCTCGAGTATTCGTCTCTGCAGCGCGGGATCGCTGAAGCGATCGCGTTCCTTAAAGGTCTTCATCCGGCCTTTCACGAACGCGCCGGCGTCGTCGTAGCCGATCCGCTTTCCGTCGAGGTTGATCTGGTGGATCGCACCGATGAGGTAGTGCAGCGACTCGCGCGTGTCGACGCCGAGCGGCGGAGCGACCCCGAGGTCGTACTCGAGACCGACCCGCAGACCGAGACGTGAAGCGTCGTCGATGTAGCGCTTCACGTCGTCCTCGTTGCGCAGCTTCTCCTTCCAGGGGTAGTGATCCGACACCCCGTGCGGTCGGGTGGCCACGCTCTTCGCGCGGTCCGCGAGCGACACCGTGCCGTCCGAGCGGTCGCTGTGCACGTGGTGATCGAAGAGCGCGCTCATATCTCCGGATGTCCGGCCCAGGCGGCTTCGACCATCGTCCAGAGGACTCCGGACACGAGCGTGTGCCCTCCAAGCAGCAGCGGAAATGGCGCCTCGCGCGCGGCCTCGGTGAACTCGCGCAGCGGCTTCGCCTCGATCCGCTCGGCCATGAAGAGATAGGACGCGAAGCGCTCGGCCGCGCCGGGGCGCCAGCCCAGGTGCGCGAAGAGGACGAGGGTGTCGAACAGCATGCCGTCGCAGAGCTCTTGCATGCGCGCGAAGAATTCGCGCGGGCCGATCTTCTCGTACAGGAACCCGAGCGCGCTGCGCGCTTCGCCGGACGTGTCCCGGCCCGCGGCCTGCATGCCGCGCTCCTCCGCCAGCATTCGCACGCGACAGGCAGTCTGCGTCTCGATGAACGTCCACACCGGCGCGCCGACACGTCCGGCGACGAGCAGCTCCTTATCCGGCGTGGTGACAAGACGCATGAGCGCTTCGATACGGTCGGCGAGGATCTCCTGCCACGCGGGAAGCGAACGGAGCTCCGGGGGGCACTTCGGATGCCGGGCGAGGAGCGCGGCGTCGGTCGGCGTGTCCACATCCAGGAGCGTCGCCGCCGATTTCGCGAGCTGCCGCGAGGAGAGACCCGCCTGCTGGTGCAGGCGGCGCGGGAGTGGATTGTCGGTGGCCGGCAGGTCGATCGCGTCGAGCGCCGACGCGGGCGTGAACGCGACGAGATCGGCTGAGTACGAGTTGTTCGAGAGGACGACGGCCTCACTCGATTCGAGGTCCTCTCGCAGCGCGCGCAGCTCGCTCGTCTCGAGCAGCGCACCGGCGCCGGCGCCGATGGTGCACACGCGGTCGAGCTTCTTCTCATGAACGATCCGAGAAAGCTCCTGACCGAAATGGAACGGCTCGGTCCGCGCGGGAAGGATCGCCGCGCCCTTTGCGCGAAAGGCCGCGGCCGCCTCCGCGTCGTTGGTGACCGCGTAGAGGCGCGAGAAACCCGCGTCGGCGGCACGCCCGAGAACGACCGCGCCGATAGCGAGCTTCACCGTGTCGAGCTGCCGCTCGATGTCGCTCGAGCCTCCGCGCCCGAAGAAGATCAGAAACGCGCTCACACCTGCGACGCTAGCTCACTCCCGCGATCAGCACGCAGCTCGAGTCGCACGAGCAGCACCAAGACAAGAGCGCTCAGGACCGCCCCGGCGATGACGCGCTCGTCCGCCGACGGGACCAGCTTCAAAACCGCGAGCCACTGCGGGTCGCTCCAGTTGAAGAGCTTCGAGGGGTCGTCGTTCACGTTGACCGGGACGGTGTCCCAGGCCTTGTCGTACAGGAACGCGGCGGCCTGGAAGAGCACGAACGACCACGCCGCCAAGAGGCCGAAGACGATGCGGGCGAGCCGCGATCCCAACATGCCGACGGACGTGCCCCAGGCGATCGCGACGAAAAGGATCGGCGCGAAATCGTCCATGAACCGCGACCCGAACACGCGTCCACCCCACCACTCCGCATAGGTCGCGTAGAGCACGAGCGCGGCGAGCCACACCAGCGATAGCCCGCGGAGGCGGCCGGCGACCTCGCCGGGCCAGCGCCATGCCCGGAGGAGTGCGAAGAATCCAAAGACCACGTAGGGCGTGTACACGAGGAGGCCCCGTGACGGAGAGAGCAAGAGGCCGTAGAGGCCGGTCTGGATCGGTGTGGCGAATGACTTGACGCCGTAGCCCTGCTCGAGAGGCGAACCGAACGCGAGATCGTTGTACGCGAGGAGCGGTGCCAGACCGATGACCGTCCCAACGAGCATCCAGAAGATGCGCGTCGGACGGAACCCGTGGAGGCCGAGGGCCACGAGGGCCGTGGTCTGGCGCACCACGCCGCCGAGCCCCAGCACCACTCCTGCGGCGAGGTCGCGAGAGAGTGGGATCGGCTCTTCGCGGAGCGTAAGCCAGAGCGCCGACGCGAGGGCGAGATGCACGCCCGAGTGCTGCCACAGCGCTTGGCTCGCGACCGTTCGCACGCTCGTGGCGAGGAAATAGAGAAGGATGAGCACAAGGGACCAACGCGGGCTCGCGAAGCGGCGCAGCACCGACCAGAGGACGAGGGTCGCGAGGATCTCGACGATCGCGGCGACGACATGCCCGCCGTGAACGAGAAGGCCGAGGTCGAGCGGGTTCGATCCCGTGAGCACGAACGGGGCGAAGAATGGCAGCGCGAGGATGCCCATGCCCGGCGGGAAGACCGAGCAGACGTGATCGTTCGGGCCCGGTGCGGGTGGACCGCCAAGGCTCCGCTTCGCCGTCGGCGGGGCCGTCGCCGTGGACTCACCGCAGGCACGGAAGAAATACGCCTCGCGGTCGAGCTTGTCCGTCGCTCCGGCGGACGGTGCGGTGAACTCGTCGTAGTCGACGTCGTGCTCGTTGATCACCGTCCACGCGAACAGCGCGTTCGGAAGGACGTCGGGGGACCACAGGCCCGGCGCTTCCCCGCCGCTCGGGGTGGTGTCGCTGGACCGGATGTCGTTCAGGTTGGCGAACGCGAGGATGAACAGGAGAAGGCCGCGGCCCAACCACCGCGAACGACTCATTCCTCGACCGCCACGACGTAGGCGCGCACCGCGCGGGCGCCGGCGGATCGCGCCGCGGCGGCCGCGTCCGAGAGCGTCGCGCCGGTTGTCGCCACGTCGTCGACGATCGCGACGCGCAGCCCCCTGAGCGAGCTCGCCTCGGCGACGAACGCTCCGCGGATGTTCGCGGCGCGCGCAGCGCGGTCGAGCTCGACCTGCGGACGCCCTCCGCGTATGCGGTGCAGGGCCGGACGCAGCGGCATATCTAAGCGCAGAGCGACGGCGCGCGCGAGAAGGGCAGCCTGGTCATATCCGCGTGCCGCCGCACGCGACGGATGGAGCGGGACCGGGACGATCGCGTCGACCGTCACGCCCTGGGCGAGATCGCGCGCGAGCTCGAGCGCAACGAGGGCGCCCAGCTCCGCCGCGAGCCCCGGCTCGCTTCCGTACTTCAGCCGGCGGATCGCCGCGCGGAGCGGGCCGACATGCGCACCCGCCGCCCGAAGCGCGAGCGGGCCGTCGTGCGCCACGGGCTCGCACTGGTCGCGGCAGGAGACGCAGAACCAGCTCCCGGG
>DASPWX010000198.1:0-15241 GCA_035637615.1 Bathyarchaeia archaeon
CGACGACTTCCCCGAGGCGCGGAACCCCTCGTACAAGCTCATGATCGATTTCGGCTCGCATGGCACCCGTAAGTCTTCAGCCGCGGTGCGACAGTGGTATGACAAGCGCGCCCTCCTCGGCCGCCTCGTCGTATGCGTCACAAACTTCCCCCCGCGCCGAATCGCGACATTCGACTCCGAAGTCCTAACTCTGGGAGCAATTCAGGCCGATGGCCGGGTCGTGCTCTTGGAGCCAGACCGCGACGCAGAGCTAGGAAGCCCGATCGGCTAGTCGCGGTGGCGCCTTGGGCATGACGTTGAGAAGCGTCGGGGTCTTCTGAGCGAGCGGCCCCTGGCCGGCGGTCCATCGCGATCCCACGAGGGAGCCGAGCGAAGAAGACCCCGGCGCTGCTCACACCCGTAGCCACGACCAGGCGCCGACGACTAGCTGGAGAGGGCGATCACCACTCGAAGAAGACGAGCCGGTCGAAGGGCCAGAAGCGCAGGATCACTTTGCCGATGATGTTGCCCACTGGCACCGGGCCGAACGTTCGTGAATCCGACGAGAAAGTGCGGTTGTCGCCCATCACGAAGATCTGGCCCTCGGGTACCGTGAACGGATAGACGATCTGCGGGGCCTGGGACTGCGTCGCGCCGTGCGCCTGTGGGAAATCGACCTGTGTCCCGTTGACGAAGACGTTCCCGTTCCGAAGATCGACAGTCTCGCCACCTACGGCGATGACGCGCTTCACGTACGGGATCGTCGCGTCGGGAATCGGCGGGTTGAAGACGATGATGTCGCCGCGCTGCGGGACTCCGAATCGGTAGTCGAGCTTACTGACCAGCACGCGATCGTTCTGCAGGAGCGTCGGCACCATCGAGTTCTGACGGACTTCGGTGACCTGGACGACGAACAGGTTGAGAACGACGGAGATGACGACCGCGAGAGCAAGCGCCTGAACGATCTCGAGGATGGCGCGCCACGAGAACGGCGGTTCGCCGGCAGTTTCGTACTCAGGAGGAGTCACCGTCTGGGGAGCTGCCACTCCAAACCAGTGTAGGGATGAACGCGGTTCCTGCTAGGCGAACGCTGGGATCAGTCGCTCGCGCGAACGCTCGACCATCTCCGCAGCGCGCTCCTTCGGAAACGCGCAGAGGTACTGCTCGAGCCCGGCGCCGGCATAAGCGTGGATCTTTTCGACGAGCGGCTTGCCGTCGGCCTCGAGGGTGCTCGCGCACCAGTGCGAGCGCTGGAGCGGCACCTCTCGCTTTGCCATTCCCTCCGCCGCCTCGAGCTCCCGGAAAGAAGCCGCCATCTCGTCAGGAGTCAGGTCGGCTCCGCCGGCGCCGTGCTTGCCGAGGTCGAATCCGTCCGCATACCGGGCGGCGAGGCGCATGACCCGAGGCCCCGCTCCGCCGATCCAGATGGGTGGACGCGGCCGCTGGGTCGGCTTGGGAGCGCAGACCGCGTCGTCGATGCGGTAGTGCTTGCCGTGGAAGGTCGCGCGATCCTCCTTCCAGAGCCGTTGCGTGATCTCGATGCCCTCCCGGAGCTGATCCACGCGATCGCCGGGCGACGGGAAGTCGTACCCGTAGGCTCGGTACTCATCCTCTTTCCAACCGGCCCCGATCCCGAACTCGAGCCGGCCACCGGAGATGTGGTCGACGCTCGCCGCCATCTTCGCCTGCAGCGCGGGATTCCGGTACTGCACCGCGGCGACAAGAACGCCGAGTCGGATCTTCGTGGTGTCCCGCGCGAGAGCGGCGAGCAGTGTCCAGGCCTCGAGGCAGTTGCGGTCCGGCGTTCCACCGGGACCACCGAAGAAGTGGTCGCTCACCCAGAACGACGTGAAGCCGGAATTCTCGGCGCCCTGCGCGAGGTCGCAGATCTCCGCGTACGACCACCCCGCCGCGGGCGACACGATCACTCCGAGCTTCACGCCCCGATGCTAGGGGCCAGGGCGGAGGCGCGGTTCGGTAGGGTGACGCGGTGATGACCGACTCGCTCTGGCGCCATGCCGACTTCCGCAAGCTCTGGATCGGTCAGACGATCTCGGAGCTCGGCTCGGTAGTGACGCGCACGGCGATCGGGTTCGTCGCGATCCTCGTGCTCGGGGCCGGCCCGGCTGAGCTTGGCATCCTGACCGCGGCCGCATCGGTGGGGACGCTTCTCGTCGGGCTCGTCGCCGGCGTCCAGACGGATCGAATGCGGCGTCGGCCGATACTCATCGTCGCCGATCTCGTCCGCGCGGCTCTGCTTCTCGCGATCCCACTCGCGTATGTCGCCGGCTGGCTGCGGGTCGAGCTCCTCTACGTCGTCGTGTTCCTTGCGGCGATGCTCGGAGCCTTCTTCGACGTGGCATATCGCTCGTACCTGCCGTCGCTCGTCGGACGCGACCGGATCGTCGAGGGAAACGCGAAGCTCGGCATGTCGGGTGCGCTCGCCGAGGTCGTCGCGCCGGCGCTCGCAGGCGCGATCGTGCAGCTCGTCTCGGCGGTCGCGGCGATCCTCGTGGACGCCGCGTCGTTCCTCGTTTCTGCCATCTCGATCCTTCTCATCCGAAAGCCGGAGCCGCCGCTCGTCCCGCGCGGCGAGCGCTCCGCGTGGAGCGAGGTCAGCGAGGGATTGACCACCGTCTTTCGGGACGGCCGCCTCCGCGCGACAACAGGCTTCGAGGTGACGCGTTACTTCTTCGGGTCGTTCATCGGCGTTCTCTACGTGCTCTACGGACTTAACGATCTCGGCTTGAGCCCCTTTATCGTCGGCGTCGCGATCTCACTCGGCGGGGTCGGAGCGTTCATCGGCGCCGCGCTCGTCGGCCCGACGGTCCGACGATTCGGAATCGGCCCAACGATCGTCCGAGTAGGGATCGCAGGCGGCATCCTCGTCTTCCTGTTGCCGCTCGCGAAGGGTCAACCGCCGGTGATCGCGGCCTCGTTCCTGTTCATCGGCCAGCTTCTTGGAGACACGCTCGGCATGATCGAGGACGTCGCGATCATCAGCCTGCGGCAACAGGTAACGCGTGACGAATTGCTCGGTCGGGTGAACGCGACGGTGCACGTGCTGGTCGACGGCGTGGCACCACTCGGCGCGCTTGTCGGCGCGGCGCTTGCGGTCGCGTTCGGAAACCGTGACACCCTGCTCGTCGCGGCCGTCGGGGTTTTGTTCGCGCGTGCATGGCTCGTGTTCTCGCCGCTCGGGTCGCTGCGCGAAGCCGACCTTACTGGCTCGGGGTCTCCCAGTCGCTCGGGATGACGTGCACCCACGTCTGGCCTTGGTCGAGAAGGATCCTCTCGCCCGAAGCGTTCTTAAAAATGAACGGGTCGGTGTTATTCGCGCGGCTCCACGTGGCCTCCTGACGGAGGCCATCCCGGAAGATCGTCGCACTGCCCGTCCCCGTAAGGCGCATGTCGTGCGCGTGCGCGCCGGCCGCGTCGACGATCTCCGGCACCTCCCAGATCTCGGTGTGGATGATCGCGACGTTGGCGGCCGCGATTGGCTGGTTATTCACCGCATCGACGTCGCGGACGGCCTTCCCGGCATTGTTCTGAAAACGCGCGTATGTCCGCGTCTGGGGGTCGTACTGGTATTTCACAAGCGAGATGTCCTCGCGGTACGGGATCGTGAGCTCCGTCGCGGCGGTCGCACCGGCCATGCCCCCGATCGTCGGCGCGTGATCAATCGCGGCGAGGAAGCCCCAGGAGGGGATCTGCTGCGGGGTGTCGGCGCCATGTGCCGCGATCGCCTGCCGCATTGCGGCGGCGCTCGTGAACATGTTGTAGGGACCCGGGCGGAAGGTCACGCGGTAATAGCCGCTGGTGTAGTCCGCCGAGAGGTCGACGTAGTTGCCGTTCGCGGCATCGCCTTGGATAAGCGGCATCTCGTAGGCCGACGTGCCCGAGTACACGAGCGCACCGCGGACCATCGGCGTGAGCGATCGGTCCGCGAGCCGCGCGCTGCGGATGTTCCCGATCGTCTGGGGATCCTGCGAGTGGAAGACCACAGCCAGGCGGGTTGCGAAGCCCTCGACGAGGATCTCGAACACCATGTCGGCCTGCGTGATCCCGTAGTGCGGCCGGGCGAGGGGAACGTTGTCGATCTTGACGAGGAGCGCTCGCTTGTCGACGGCGCCGAGCTTCAGCGGCTTCCCGCTCAGCGGCCAGCAGTCCCGGCAGGGAGCGTCCGGGGCGAGGGTCGGCTCGACGGTCGGCGCCGCGGAGCTGGTCTGCGCCGGAGCCGAAGCGCCCGGACTCGCAGCGGGTGAGCTGCAGGCGGCGAGCAGGACCAGGACGGCCATGAGGGCGAACGAGTGCGCGTGCGGTGCGCCCTTCCTCATCTCGTCCGACTGTAGCCGCCGATGCGTCCCACTTCTAGATGCGAGGGCATGCTCGCTTCTTCCGCCGCGGGCGTAGGCTCGCGAGACAAAGGGGAGGTGCACTCGTGGCCTCATCGAACAAGGAGACCCTGCGCAAGGTCCAGGAGGCGTGGAACCAGAACCGTCTCGACGATCTCGATCAGTACTTCGCGCCTGACTTCAAGGCAAACTCGAACATGGGGACCGCGGGGCCGGGGCTCGCCGGCGCGAAGGCGTCGCACCGGATGAACAGCCAGGCCTTCTCCGAGCGGAAGGTCGAGATCATTGACATCATCGAGGAGGGCGACAAGGTCGTCCTACGGAATCGTGCGACTGGAAAGCACACCGGCGAGTCGTGGAGGGGCGCCCCGTCCGATGGGCAGGCCTATGACATCGAGTCGTGGTCGATCTACCGCTTCCGCGATGGAAAGATCGTCGAGCATTGGGGACTCAATGACGGGATGAGCCTGATCATGCAGCTCGGGGGACAGCTGCCTGAGCGACCGGCCGCCGCCGCCTCGCGCTAGCCGGGCACTCGCTCTCTGGTCGGAGCGAGATAGGCCGACGCCTGCATGGTGAAGAGCTCCGCGTAGCGGCCGCCGAGCTGCATCAGCTCGTCGTGCCTCCCGCTCTCGACGACGCGGCCCTCGTGGAGGACATAGATGCGGTCCGCCGAGCGAACGCTCGAGAAACGGTGCGAGATGAGCAGCACCGACCGGCCGCTGAAGAGGTCGCGCATCCGCGTGAAGAGGTCGTGCTCCGCGCGCGCGTCGAGCGCCGCGGTCGGCTCGTCCAGGATGACGAGCGGCGCGTCGCGAAAGAACGCGCGCGCGAGCGCGATGCGCTGCCATTGACCGATCGAAACATCTTTTCCGCCCATGAAATACGGGCCGAGGATCGTGTCGTAGCCGTCGGGCCAGGCATTCACAAATGAATCGGCGCCGGCGCGCTCCGCGGAGCGGACGATCGCATCGAGGTCGTCGAGCTGCTCCACGCGGCCGAGTCCGATGTTCTCGCGCACGGTGAGCATGAACCGCGCGAAGTCCTGGAAGAGCACGGCGACGCGCTCGTAGATCCAGCTCTGGTCGTGCGCGGTCACGTCGGCGCCGTCCCACAGCATCCGTCCGGAGTCCGGCCGATAGAGGCCGGAGAGGACCTTGGCGAGCGTGGTCTTGCCGGATCCGTTCTCGCCCACGAGGGCGATGACCTCGCCCGCACGGATCTCGAGAGAGACCTCGTCCAGCGCGAGGCGTGAGGGCAGAGCCGGGCCGCCGTCCTTCGAGGCCGACGGCGGATAGCGAAAGGAAACGTGGTCGAGCTCGATGCGCTCGAACGGCGCGGCGCGCTCCGCGGGCGCCGGCCCGCGGGCCGGGGCGAGTCCGCTGAACTCTTCCCAGTCCTCGAGGAAGAGGCTCGCTTCGTAGAGCTGCGTCATGTTATTGACGACGCTCGAGAGCTGCCCTGAGAGCTGCTGACTCGCGGCGACCGCGGCGCCTGCCTCTGCGACGCCAATGCGGTGCTCGATCACGAGATAGGCGAGGGCTCCGTAGGTGAGCGCGGTCACCAGCGATGACGCGCCGGTGCTCAGGATCTGGTAGCGGGCTCGCTTGCGGAGGTTCTTGGCGAGCTCGCTGAGGCGCTCGTTCGACAGGCGCTCGTAGAGAGCGCGCATGTACGGAGCCAGCGCGAACGCTCGCAGCTCCTTCGCGTACTCGCGGCTGGTGAAAAGTCCGAAGATGTAGTTCCGCATCCGCTCGTTCGGGGTCATCGATCGCCAGAAGTGATACGTCTGCCGGCTGGTCGCCGCGCTCGCGAGCCACATCGGCACGAATCCAACGACCGCGAGCACGAGCAGGATCGGCTGCAGGATGTAGAGAGCCGCGGCGACGCCGATGATGAGGAACAGGCTGCGCGCGAGTCCGATCGCGGATCCGGTGACTCCCATCATCCGCCCCATCGCGTTCATCGCGCGACGCAGAAGGTCTTGGAATTCGGGCGTCTCGAAGCGCTTCAGGTCGATCGCGATGATCCGATCGAGCAGGACCGAGTTGGTGTGACGCTCGACGATCGCCGAAAGCATCGACTGCTGCTGACCCTGGATGAGGCCAGTCGCGCTCGAGATGACGCTCAGTCCGATCATCTCGGCGAGAAGCGTCGTGACTCGACTGAGATCGCCGCCACTACCGGTCGCGAGAACGGCCGCGATGAGATCTCTCGTGATGACGAGCTGCGCCCCCGTGGTGACCGCGGTCACGGCTTGCGGCGCGAGGCTCGCGAGAAAGCGTCCGGGCGCCGCCTCCCACACGAGGCGGAACGACGAACCGAGGACGCGCGGGATCCGACGGAGCCGGCGCCGCTCCGGCGGAGGCTCGACCCGATCGCCGCGTCCCCAGAAGATCACGATTTCAGCGTATCGCTGGTGTTTTCCCTCTAGTGCGCGCGATACGAGACGAGTTGGCTGATGCCCTGATATCCGAGCGCTCGGAGCACCTCGTGCTTCGGTGTCGGACCTCCATGAGCGGCGGCCGCTTCTTCTCGCAACGCCGAAGCGAGAGCCCCCGCAAGCTTCGCACCGCGTGCTGCCCGCGCGTCCAGCCGCGGGATGAACAGCTCGAGGTCGGCCCATCGGCCCCGCACGACGTGCGCGATCGCCCAATGCAGCTCAATGAGATCCCAGATCGACTGGCGATCGAAGATCGGCGTCTCGCGTGCGTATGCGCGATGGGCTTCGTCCTCGGCCAACTCGCCCGATGACATCGCGCGTGGAACGAGAAGCGTCGCAGCGCGAATCGCGGAGGATTCAGGGACCATCCGCAACAGCAGAGCGTCGAGATCTTCGGACGCGCTTCTTCCTTCCAGAACGTCAGCTGTCGCGCCGTCCCCGACACCGCTCGCGCCGATGATGCAGAAGCTGTCGTCTGGATACTCCCGCACGAGAGAGCGCAGGGCGTTGGCCTGCTCGATAACCGCAGGCCAATCCCCGCTGCCGAGAACGACCCGCGCTTTCGTGCCCATGGCGTGCTGGCGCGTGTGCGGACTCAAGGTCTTGCTGATCTCGAGCAGCCGGTCGGCGTCCGCGCCGGCGCGGACGAGATCTCCCGCGTAGAAGTAGGCATTCGAGCGCCACATGAGAGCCTCAGGAAGATTGAAGCCCGCGCCGGTCGCCGCCAAATTGAAGGCAAGGCCAAGGGCGCCAAGCGCCTGATTCAGATCTTCAGTAACGGTGAAGTGCACGAGCGCGAGGCGCCATAAGGCGTCCGCCCTCGTCGAGAAGTCCGCGCCGCTTTCGAGAAGCCGACGGATCTCCGGCAGCGCTTCGCCGTTGTTCATGAAGACACTCCGCTGCACCAGGAGGCGGAGGAGGCTGGGTTGATCAGAGCGCTGTCGCGCGTTCGTGATGCCCTCGTCGATCAGGCCCGCGATTTCTTCGTACGTGCGATTGTGCTGGAAATAACCCCAGTTGAAGACGGGCAGATCCAGGGTGTCGGCGTAGAGGCTCACCGGCGGCGACGTTCCGGCCTCTCGGTAGAAGTTGATCGCGCGCAATCGATGCTCCGTCGCCTCGTCGCCCTTCGCGTTTCTCGCACAGGCGAGACCGAAGGCCTCCTCCACCCGCGCCGCCTCGAGTGGGCCTGCCGCGAGCCTGAGCGCGCGGCCCAAGACCTCGCTCGCTCGATCGAACGCGAGACGATTCGCGAGATTGACCCCAGCGGCTATGTTGGCGCGCACCCCGTCCGACCGCATGGACTCGCGTTCCGGGTCGCCTTCCCACACCCACGCGGCGTCGTCCGAACCGAGCGCCTGCCACCAGTGGTGGGCCAGAGTCTCGACGTCGTCGGCGCGGAGACCTTCGCGCGCGTATTGAGCGTGCAGTCGGAGACGAGAGCCGACCGGCAGACGCCCGTACGCGATGTCGTGCACCAGCGCGTGATGGAAGCGGAAGCGGCCGTCAACAGGTCGGACATATCGGAGGTGGGCGAGGCGGCCGAGGGTTCCGGCGACCTCTGACGGATCACGCTGCGCAAGAAGAGCAGCCCCCTGGACGTCGAAGGTCTCGCCGATCACGGACGAGCTCTGCAGAAGCTCCCGCTCGGCCGGGGCGAGCTCATCGAGGCGAGCGCTGATCGCCGCCTGCACCGTGACCGGGAGGCCGGTGCCGGCGCGCCCGCGAGCGCGCGCCAGCTCGACGATGAAGAGTGGATGCCCCTCGGCGCGGTCGATGTCGATATCGCGGGCGCCGGCCGCTCGGGCAAGCGCGTTCGCGGATACCGCATCGAGCGGCTGCACCTCCAGGATCATGCGGTCGTCCGCGGGATGCAGCAGCGGCATTCCCGGGAACTCCGGTCGCGCGGTCGCAACGACCATCAGCGGGACTGCGGACGATAGGGTTAGACGATCCACGAGCCGGATGAGGTCGCTCTCGGCCCACTGGACATCCTCGAGGCAGATGACAACAGGCTGCGCGCTCGATAGTTCCTTGAGGTATTCCTGCCACGCGCTTGAGATCTCCATACGTCGGTCCAAACTCGGAAGGGCGAGAAGCCGTGGATCCGATCGCAGTCCGGCGCTGTGCGCGACCGCGCTCGGGATGCGGTCGGGGTCAGCGTTCGCAAGGAGCTGGCGAAGCGGCGATGACCCAACTTCTGTCCCGGGCCGGCAGCGCGCTTCGAGAACTGTCGCGCGGCCTGCAACGGCCCGGGCGAAGTCCTCGACGATCCTCGTCTTGCCGATCCCCGGAGGACCGATAAGGAGCGCCAGCGACGCGTGGCCAGCGGCGACGCGCTCGAAGACCGACTGGAGCTTCCCGAGCTCGGACTCTCGCCCGACCAGGGGCAATTGGCCTTCCGGACCCTGGGTCACGCTCTTCAAGCGCCACGCGGGCACGAGGCCAAGCCCCTTGAGCTCGTGCGGTCCGAGGTCCTCGAAGTCCGCGGCTCGGTTCGAGGCGAAGTACGTTGTCGGCCCAACGAGGATCTCGTTGGGATCGGCCTGCGCCATCAACCGCGCGGCGATATTCACGCATGCACCGACCGCCATCCTCTGGCGCTCTCCGACCGCGTCGAGATCGACGAGGGCTTCGCCCGTTTCGATGCCGACGCGGATACTGATCGGATTGGGCGACGTGGCTGCCCATCGCACACTGGACTCCGCGACGCGCAGCGCCCGGATCACATCGTCGGAATGCGCCGCTGGAGCTCCGAACAGGATGAAGACCTCATCACCGATGTACTTCTCGATCGTCCCGCCGGCCTCGGTTGCGATCGCGCTGATCTCGCGGAAGCTATCGGAGAGGACTCGCTGCATTCGCTCGGGGCCAAGCCGTTGGCCCATACCCGTCGATCCAACGAGGTCGATGAAGACACACGAAACCAGGCGACGCTCGGACCGCCGTTCCATTTCTTCCCGCTCCCCGGCGGAAATCCTACGCGTCTAGGTCTTTGGTGGTGGCGGGATGCGCTTGCCCTGGACGTCCACGCGCGCTCCGCGTGGGTGTTGGACGATCCGAAGGACGACGGTCGTGCATGCCGTGCATCGAAGGACGATGCCCGGCGCTTGCACGAAGGCGAGCAGCTCGCCTATGTAATCGGTGTTTCCGCAGCTCGCACATTCCGCGAGCACCGTGGTCATGTCGTCCCCGTAGATCTCCGAGAGAGCTCCGGCAACGGCGTTGCCATCGAGGACGAGCTCGTCGATGGGCTCGGTCATGCGCCGCTCGGCCCGAAGCGCTCGGTCCGGATACGGTCGGCGGGCAGCCCGACCCGTTCGAGCCCGTCCGCGGCCACCTCGACGAGTGCCGTCGGCCCGCAGATGAACGCGAGCGCGTTCCGGCCGAGAGGCTCGCTCACGTCTTTGAGCATGGCATCGTCGATCCGGCGCGCGTAGCCCTTCCAACCGGAGGGCTGGCTTCGCGTCAGCGCGTACGAGACGGTGAGACCGTTCCTTTGCGCAAGCATCTCCAGCTCCGGGCCGTAGATGATCTGCTCGTACGTGCGCGCGCTGTACAGGAGACGGGCCGGCTCCTTCACGCGCGCAGCCGCGCGGTGCCGGAGCATCGCCATGAGCGGCACCACTCCCGATCCACCGGCGACGAGAAGGAGCGGGCCTCCGATCGAGCTATCCCAGACGAAGTACCCGCCGATCGGCCCGCGTACCTCGAAGCGGTCGCCGACCCTGAGGGTGTCGTCCAGGAATGGCGACACTTCGCCGTCGGCTATTCGCTCGACGGTCAGGTCGATCTCTCCCGCGCGCTCGGGCTCCGACGCGACCGAGTAGCTCCGCTGAGCGGAGTACCCGTCCTCCGCGGTCAGCCGAACGTCGTAATGCTGCCCGGGGCGATGCGGCGTCCAGTCCGGGAGGGTGAGCGTGAGCGTCTTCACCTCGGTTGTCTCGGTCCGGACCGCTTTGACCGTCGCGATCTGCCACTCGAGCGGACGTTTCACCCTAGTCGCCTGTATACCGCTCTTCTTTCCACGGGTCGCCGTGGTTGTTGTACCCGAGCGATTCCCAGAACCCGGGCTCGTCGCGCTCCATCACGCGAAGGCCACGGACCCATTTCGCGCTCTTCCAGAAATACAGATGCGGGACCACAAGGCGCGCCGGCCCGCCATGCTCCGGTGCGAGCGCTTTGCCGTCGTACTCGTACGCGACGAAGGACTGTCCGTTGATGAGATCCGGAAGCGGAACGTTCGTCGTGTACCCCCCGTCGGAGAACGCGGTCACGAACGCGGCGCGCCGGTCCAGCTCCACCTGCTCGAGGAGGATGTCGACGCTCACACCTCGCCAGCGCGTGTCGAGCTTCGTCCACTTCGTCACGCAGGAGATGTCCTTGACGAAGTCCTGCGCCGGAAGCTTCAGGAAGTCGGCCCAGTCCCACGACGCCGGCGCCTTCACGAGGCCTTCGATCTTGAACGACCACGATTGGAGCGCGGTGCGCGGGGTCGGACCCGCGGAGAGGACAGGGAAGTCCTTGACCAGGTGCTGGCCGGGCGGGACCCGAGCGGCCTGGGCCGATCCGGCAGGCTCGCGGCGCCCGACGAAACCCCGGGTGACGAATCGGTCCGGCACGGAACGGAAGCCTAGTGCGCGCATGTGCATCATGTGCTCGATGCCAGTTCGGCGGACCGCCAAGCATCCACCTGCGAGCCGCCTCGCCGCGATGACTCGGCGCCTCCTGGACCAATCGAAGCTCTGCGCCATCGCGACCGTGTCGCCCGGCGCACGTGCCTACGTCAACACCGCGTACTTCGCATGGGGACCGGCGTTCGAGATCGTTTGGCTATCCGCACCCGCGGCGCAGCACTCGCGAAACATCCGCGCCAATCCGTCCGCGGCCGTCGCTGTGTACCGCTCGACCCAGACCTGGGGCGCCAGCGACCACGGGATCCAGCTCTTTGGGACGGCACGCGAGCTTCGTGGCCAGGCCGCGCGCAGCGCCGAGCAGCTCTACGCCGCGCGCTTCAAGGCCTATGACGCCGACCTCGACGCGTACCGGTTCTATCGTCTCCGGCCGCGCCGAATAAAGCTGTTCGATGAGCACTCTCTCGGCGGGGCCACGTTTGTTACCGTCACGGTGGGGGCAGGCGGGCGATTGCGCTGGGTGAAGACCGAGAGCTACGTGTAAAGCCCGGGCGCGACGTGAGCGTTGTCCGAGCGATCGGCCCCTGACGACCCGTCCACGGCGATCCCCGCGGGCCGCGCCCGAGAGGAGAGGGAAGTGACGACGGCGATCCAAACCAATGGACTCACGAAGGACTACGGATCGGGCCACGGGATCTTCGATCTTGACCTCACGGTCAACCAGGGCGAGGTCTTCGGTTATCTGGGCCCGAACGGCGCGGGGAAAACGACGACGATCAAGCTCCTGATGGGCCTCATCCATGCGACCAAGGGTTCGGCGACGATCCTTGGGCTCGATGCCGATCGCGACGCGGTGGCTCTGAAACACAAGATCGGGTATGTCCCCGGCGAGCTGCCGCAGTTCGGCGGCTGGCGGGGCTCCGAAATAGTTGCCTACATCGCGGGCCTTCGCGGCGACATGACCGACAGTGAGGTCGAGGCTGTCGCGAAACGTCTCGATCTCGATCTCGGCCGCAAGTACCGGGAGTACTCGCACGGCAATAAGCAGAAGCTGGCGCTCCTCCTCGCGTTCGCGCCACAGCCCTTACTGCTCATCCTCGACGAGCCGACGAGCGGGCTCGACCCGCTACACCAGCAGGAGTTCTATGGGCTGGTTCGCGACGCTCGCGGTCGCGGCGCGACCATTTTCATCTCCTCGCACGTCCTCTCCGAGGTCGAGCACGTCTGCGATCGCGTCGGCATCGTCCGCGAGGGGCACCTTGCGACCGTCGGGCAGCTGGATGAGCTCGCCGGGATGCGAGCGCACCGCATCGAGATCGTGTTCGCCGGGCCCCCACCGCTCGAGCGAATCCGCGCGATCCCTGGGTTCGAACAGGTCGCCGTCGAAGATCACCGCGTCAGCGGGATGTTCCGGGGTGAATTCGAGCCTCTGCTCGCGGCGCTCGCGAGCTCGCGGGTCACCAAATTTGAGAGCCGCGAGCCGTCGCTCGAGGAGATCTTCCTCGGGTTCTACAAGTGACCCTATACCGGCTCGCGCTTCGGTCGCACCGTACCGGTCTCCTCATGACCGCGCTGGTCGTAGCGGCCGGCGGCTTACTCAACGCCGTCGGGTTCGCGCAGATCGCGGGCGACAACCCCGCGGCCAGAGCCGTCTTCGCGCAGCAGATGGAGATTCTCGCGCGACAACTCACGTACCTGCTTCCGGCTCCGGCTCAGCTCGACACGATGGCGGGATACCTGACCTGGCGCTGGTTCGGCTCGGCCGTCCTCATCTATGCGTTCTGGGCGCTGCTCGCCGGGACCGGCGCCGGCCGCGGCGACGAGGAGCGCGGCCTCGTCGAGCTCTGGCTCTCGACCGGCGCCTCCCGGCTGCGGCTGATCGCGGCGCGCGCCACCGGCTTTGCCATCGTGGCCGCGGTCTCGATCGCCGTCATGTTGGCGGTGACCGACGTCGGCGCGGCCATCGGACAGGAGCCCTTGCCTCTCGGGCCACTTGCCCTCGAGGGTCTCATCATGTGGCTCCTCACGCTTTTCGTGTTCGCGTTCGCGCTGGTCGTGGCGCAGCTTGTCACGACGAGGCGAAGCGCGACCGGCATCGGCGGGATCATCGCGCTCGCGCTCTTCATGGTGAACGCCGCCGCCCGTTCGGGCGTCGACATCGGGGCGCTCCGCTGGGTGTCGCCTTTCTATCTCTTCGAGCGAAGCACCCCGCTCCTTCGTGGCGGCTCGCTTGACGTCCCGGCCACCGCCGCGCTGGCTATCGGCTCGCTCGTGCTAGTCGTGATCGCCGTGGCGACGTTCGTTCGTCGGGACATCGGCGGCCCGCTCTTCCGTGTGGCGCCCGGAAAGACGCGGGTGGAGTGGCGGCCGGCCGGCGATCCGCTTCTTCGGACGCCGGTCCTGGCGATCGTGGATCAGCAGCGCGTGTGGACCGTCGCGTGGGCTCTCGGTTTGGCGGTGCTCGCGGGATTCCTGACCTCGATCACCAAGGTCATGGTCGATGCTCTCGGCAATTCGGATATTCCGCTGCTGCGGGCGTATTTCGAGCGCGCCGGCATCAATGCGTACGCCGACTTCGTCGGCGTGATCTGGTTCTCGACGCTCCTGTTGCTCGTCTCGCTCTTCGTCGTCGTCCAGGTGAATGGCTGGGCCGCCGATGACGCCGAGGGCCGGCTCGAGATGATCCTGAGCGCGCCGGTGTCGCGCGGGCGCGTCGTGGTCGAACGGATCGCGGCGGTCGTCGTCGCCTGCGCCGTCGTCGTAGCCGTCAGCTCGCTCGCGGTGTACCTGACGGCGACGTCGACGGGGATTGGTCTCCCCGGCAGTCGCTTCGTCTTCGCGTCCGCGGCTGTGCTGCCGGTCGCCTACGCCTTCGCGGGCATCGGTCACGCGCTCGTGGGATGGCGTCCGCGCGTCGCGGTCGCGGCTCTCGGCACGCTTGCGGTGGTGGGGTACTTCGCGCAACAGTTCGGCCCGCTCTTCCAGTGGCCCGACTGGGTCAACAACATCTCGCTGTACGCGTTGTACGGAACGCCCATGTCAAAGGACGACTGGACGGGTCTTGGGACCCTCATCGTGATCGGGACAGTCGGCACCGCCATCGCGCTGTTCGCGATGCGACGCCGGGATGTGGGACGCTAGTCCCGATGCGCCGGATCGGACACCGAGGAGCGAAGGGGCACGCGCCGGACAACACCATGGAGTCGTTCGAGAAGGCACATGCGCTCGGATGTGACGAGGTCGAGACGGACGTCTGGCTCGCCGACGATGGCCGTCTTCTCATCTCGCATGACCGGCCGAAGCCGGACCACAAGCTCACGCTTGAGCAAGTCCTCGACTACTGCCGCGGAAAGCTGGGCGTCAACGTGGAGCTCAAATGCGAGATGAGCGAGAAGGGCGCGCAGCAGACCGGCGCTCAGGTGGGAAAGCTCCTTGCCGAACGCAAGGACCCCGACGTTTACGTGTCGAGCTTCTGGTGGGCCGCACTCGAAGGATGCCGTGTCGCCGGGCCATCCGTTCGTCGCGCGTTCATCTTCGCGGACTCGCCGGATCGATCGTCGCTGATGGAGAGCGCTCGCGGGATGCGTCTCTGGGCGCTGCATCCGAATCGGACGTACGTGACACCCGAGATGGTGAAGGCGGCGCACGCCGCCGGTGTGAAAGTGAATGTGTGGACGGTGAACGAGCCCCGCGAGATCGCGCTCTTCGGCGAGTGGGGCGTCGACGGGATCATGTCCGATTTCCCGGAGCGGATCCCGAAGGGCTAACACCCAGGGCCCAGCCTCGCGATCGCTCGACCGCGCGCCGCCACCCCGCGTACAGGCTCTCGC
>DASPWX010000199.1:0-23274 GCA_035637615.1 Bathyarchaeia archaeon
CCATCTGCGAAATGCAGCTCAGCTACCAGGGCGGCTTCTCGCTCGTAAAGCCGTACGGCGGCGAAGAGGGATCTGGTTATGGACACGGGGATGGACGCGCCGACGGTCCCAGGCTCACAGGAGCCGTTCAGTGGACGAACCATCCGCGACGACGCAGCGACGGACGGATGTTGCCCAACGCCGGGGGTCTTGTGACAACGCAGGATGGGGCAAAGATTACGTTTCTCATGCAGGGGCGAACGGTGTTCGGCAAGAACGCCAACGGGGAGAGCGTCGGAGGGCAGAACATCGTCATATGGTTCGAGGCCGATGATGAGCGCTACAAGTGGCTCAACGACACGATGTGCGTCGTCGAGGGAGTCATAGCCGGCCTGGGTGCGATCCGTTTCCGCGTGTTCGAGTGTGTGAACGAATTCATCGCGGAATCCTGAGGCGGGGCAGGGTTCGGCAGGCTTTCTGAACTGACGACTGCTCGCTCTCGCTCGGCATAAACGTTCTCAGACGTGGCTCTAGACTCCCGGCCGCATGGTCGCGCCTACCGCTACACCGGTCGAAGACAGCGGGGCTTTCGGGAATTCGGCTCGCGTCTGGCTTGGCTGCGTCGCGTTCCTCGTCGTCGGTGAGCTGTACATCCTCCTCATCGGCGGGGGCCTGGAGAAGGACCCGCGCATCGGGCTCTTTGCGCCGCCCTCCATCGCCGCCTTCGGAGTCGCGGGGCTCGTGGGGATCTGGTTCTCGCACCGCACGGGATTCCCCGCGGCATGGGACTCGCGGATCAGCAATCGGCACCGTGTCTTCTATCCGATCCTGTGGGGCATAGGGCTTGGTGTGGCGCTCGTCGCTCACGACCTCGTCTTCCACTGGACCGCTGCGTACAAGGAGATCATCGGGGCGCCGTCGTTCAACGCGCTTGCGCCGTTCCCCGGCCCCCTTCTCTTCTACAGCGGTGGCGCGATCATCGTCGAAGTCTTCTACCGGCTGCTCCCGATCCCGCTCCTCCTCTGGCTCGTGTCGAACCTCGCTCTGCGCGGTCGGTACAGGGCGTCGGTCTTCTGGATGCTGGCAGCCCTCACATCGCTGATCGAGCCCGCGACGCAAGATCTCGCCGCCCTCCAGCGGCCTGGCCTCGAGGCAGCCGCCGCCACCGTGTTCGGCATCGACTACGTGTTGAACTTGGTGCAAGCCGTGATGTTCCGGAGATACGGGTTCCTCGCGGCGATCGTGGTGCGCATCTCCACGTATGTCGTTTGGCACGTGATCTATGGCAACTACGTCTGCGCGTGCTGAGGCCTCGAATCCGACCGCGTGCTCGTCGCGCCGTTTGCTGTCCGCCCCATCAGTCCTCTAGACGGATGCGGTTCCTCGCCGTCCTGACACGCCTTTCGCCGACTCGATCATGCCCAGGTGGCGATTGGCGTGAACGAGAATGCTGACGGTCCACGATCCGATCGTCGCATCCTTGATTTCATTCGTCTCGCCACTCTTCAGAAGTGTGCCGGACGTTTCTTCGTCGAGCCCGGCAATCGATGCGTCTAGGGCGCTGAAGCTCCCCCGGGCATAACGCTCGATCTCGCTTTTTGGTGGTAGCTCAAGCTGCGCTGAGACGCCCTCGTCCATGCCCATCCCAGTCTGCGAGGCGCCAAGTTTTGCCGAGTCCCATCCCCAGCGGTCGGCTAGGCCTTCGCGCTCCCATATGGATCGCTGGTCCTCGCCGTGGGTCCTAGCGATTTGTGCCTGTAGCCAGTCGGCCCAGCGAGCGATGTGCCATAGGTTGAAGCCAACCGAATTGGCCCGGCCGCTACGCGCGCGAAGAGCTGCGTCGTCGATGTCCTCGATCACATGGAGCACTCGCTTGTGGGTCAACGCGGAGTACTCCGCGACCGCCTGAGCTGTCGACCGATTGACCACGGAGCTCACGGCGATCGGGACTCCATCGATTGCGCACGAGTCATTGTTCCCTGCAGCATCGATTCCGGGTCGACCCTCGCGATTCCCATGCGACCCGGACTCTACGCCGTCACAATCGGCCGGCCCAGCGAAGTACCCGCAGCGCGCGCAGGGTGTTCCAGCGGCTGGGCCGGCCTTCGCGCTCGTCCATGTCGAACTCGAGATCGCGGAGGCGGGCGTTGACCATTTCGCTCTGGTGTGGGTTCTCGAGCGGCAATCGGCCTTCGGCGTCACCCTTGGAGCGGACCACGTCGATCGCCTCGGCCAGGCGCGGATCGGGCGTCACGCCCGCGGCGCGCAGGTAGTCGAGCCCGCGCAACGCGTCGTAGTGCCAGCCCGTCGGAAACGAAAACAGCGTGAAGGCCGGATCGATCGGCTCGCCGCTCGACAGTCGGCGCAGCAGTCGGCGCTCCAGCAGGTATTCCTGCCCTCGCTCACGTGCGGCGGTCACCCCGGGCGAGCCGCCCGTTGCGCGCTCGTGCTCCAGAAGACCCTCGAGGACGTTGATCGTCGTGTGGAACGATCCGCGCGTCGAGCCGTTCTCCTGCTCGCAATTCCACCCGCCATCGGCCATCTGCTCGCCGAGGAGCCGCTCGACGATTCCTGTCACGTCCTGGCCGAAGTACGCGCCGAGCGTCACGACGCGTCCGTTGATGCACGGCTCGACCTCGCCCGCGAACACGGGTGTGCCGTGCCATGGGCCGCGGGAATGCCACGTCGCGTTGTTCGCCACGAGGGCTATCGCTGTCCGCGCCTCCTCGCTCGAAGCATCGAGGCCCATGTCGCGGAGCATCAATAGGGCGAGAAGAGAGGGCCACTCGGAATCTGACTTGTCGGTGTCCCAGAGCCCATCCTTCCGGCGGAGAGACAGCAGCCGCGCGCCCCAGCCTTCAGTGGCAACGCAGGCACGCTCCGCGGCGACCTGATCTGGCGGCGCATCGGTCAGATCGCGCATCGCCTGCCAGCGAATCGCCGGGTCCGAGTCGAGCAGCCAGTCGATGACCGACACGATCTTCCTCCCCGCGAACCGGTGTCTTGATGAGGGCGCCACACTAGCCGAGCCACGCGACCGCTCGATGATCTCTGTGTCGGTCCATCCGATGACGTACGAGGTAACTCGCGCTACCGTTCCAGCATGTCCGTGCGACTCACGCCGCGGGGTACGCGTGGAACCAAATTCTTCTCGAGCATCCCGGCCTGGTTGCTGCCCGTCTTCAGAGCCGGCAACGTCGGCTTCTACCGACTCATCGGCCGCCGGATACGCACGCCGGGCCGACGGCTCCTCCTCCTCACGACTACCGGGGCGAGGACAGGAAAGCGAAGGCAGACCACCCTCGGCTGGTTCGACGATGAACCGGCCCGCGCAGATGCCTGGCTCATCGTTGCGTCCGCGGGCGGTTCGGCGGCGCATCCGGCGTGGTACGTCAACCTCGCACGCCACCCTCGTGACGCACTCATCGATGTCGGCGGCCGAGAGGTGGCGGTCGAGGCGAAGTCACTGAGTGGCCCTGATCGCGAGCGCGCGTGGGCCCAGATCGTCGCGGTCGCGCCGGGTTATGGCAAGTACGCGGTACAGACTGATCGCGAGATCCCGGTCGTGCGGTTGACTCCGCGGTCCTGACAGTTGGTGCCCTGAAGCACGACGCCGACCCAGGTCACAGCGGCGACACCTACCAGCGCTGCCCCGGCGAGATCGTGCCTAGTTCGCCCCTGGGGCGAAGAGAAATGCCGAGCTGAACTAGTGCGCTGTCGTGGCCGGTCGGAAGGCAAGGACCTCGCTTAGGCCGACATAGCCCAGCCTCCTCAGCTCGCCATGAGACACGTCGCGCGCTTCGGATCCTCCGTCCCTCTCGCCACGCGCCGCCGTCGCGACGGCTCCGGCGAGTGCGCTGCCGCGCGCGGCGGCGCGATCGAGCCGAACAAGCGAGGACTCGAGCTCGCTCCAGCGCTCTTGAGTCACGAGCGCGAGTGGCAACCTCAGTCCGAGCGGATCGATGTTCTCACGGTCCCAGACCGCATCCGGACTCTCGAATGCGGTCGTAGATAGGGCACGGCAATCGCGGCCGGCCATGGCCATCGGCAGGACGAGGATGCCATCGCGCACGGCGGCCGACTCCGGGACCATCAGCAGGACAAGGTCGTCGATCTGCAGTGGTGATCGACGGCCGCGCACCGAATCGGCGACGGCCGCGTACCCCACCGCACCGCCGGCCGCCAAACAGAACTGAGTGGTGGGATTCGCCTTGACAAGCTCGGCGATCTCCTGGCCGAGAGCAGCCAGACCCTCCCAGTCGCCGCGCGCGAGGCGCACGTGCGCCACGAGAGCGAGCGCATGACTGCGCAGGTGCGCGCTTCGACGTGCCGCGAGCTGGGTCAGACGATCACTCATGCGTTCGACCTCGCCCAAATCACCGGCCAGATAGCACGTGAGGCCCCGCCACCACAAGACTTCGACCTCGTTTACCCAGGCGCCCTGCGCGACGAGCTCATCGACGCGACGGTAGACGTCCTGGGCGCCCGCGATATCGCCCGACCACATCTTCACGATCGCAAGGCGTTGCAGCGCGTCGGCGTGGACACGAGGATCCTTCGAGAGGCGGACGATTTCGAGCGCCTCTTGGACCGACTCGGCATCACCGACGAGTTGACCGTGCTGCACCAGGAGACGCGCGAGTGAAACGACATCGCCGATCCGGCGTGCCGCGCTCAGTCCTTCATTGAGGAGCCGCCGAACGATCTCTATGTCCGGAAGAGATCGGAAGTATCCGTACTGGAACATCGTGAGCTCGATCGCGTCCGCGTAGAGCGGGGCGGGTGCGACCTCGCCGGATTGTTTGTACGCGTCGATCGCCCGCAGCCGGTGCGTCCAGGCCTCGTCACCGATCGAATACCGCCAGTACGCGCTCGCGAGCGCGTGCTCGGCCCGGCCCCTGTCCGTCGGCAGCTCGGCGAGCGCAATGGCGCGATCCAGGAACTCGATTGCGCGCTCGTGCGAGTCTTGCTCGGCGAACCGCTGACCTGCGGCGATGTGCGCATCGAGCGCCTCGCGACGCATGTCGCCCACCGCCGGAGCATCCTTCCAGACCCAGTCCGCATCCGATGGCCGCAACGCCTCCCACCAGTGGTGTGCCCGGGCGGCTACGTCCGCAGGGTCGACTCCGTCGCGGGCGAACCGCGCGTGAAGGCGCATGCGTTCGGTCAGGGTCAGCCGGTGGTACGCCACCTCATGCACCAGCGGGTGATGAAAACGGAAGCCCGACTCAACCGACCGGAGATAGCGGAGCTGGGTCAGGCGGCGCAGCGACGTCGCAACATCGGACGGCTCTCGCGCGACGAGCAGGGCGGCGCCGCGCACGTCGAACATCTCGCCCGCGACCGCGGCGCGCTGGAGCAGGTCGCGGTCGGCGGCCGAGAGCTCGTCAAGCCGCGCGCCGATCGCTGCTTGGACCGTGACCGGGATGCTGTCGGGCTCGGTCGTATGGGACCGCGCGAGCTCGATGACGAAGAGCGGGTTCCCTTCGGCGCGAAGCGTCGCGCGCTCATCCGGTGCTCCGGCGCTTACGGCGAGCGACGCCGCATCAATCGGATCGAGCGGCCCGATGTCGATGTGCATCCGATCCTGACCCGGTCGTAGGCCGGCACTCGCGAACTCGGGACGCGCGGCAGCGATCACGAGCGCTGATATCCCCGAGCCCGACGTGATTCGATCGAGGAGACGAACGAGCTGAGGGTCGGCCCAATGGAGGTCATCGATCCACAACACGACCGGGCGATCCGCTCCGAGCCCGCCGAGGTATCGCCGCCAGGCGCTCGCGAGCGCCTCGAGCCGCTCGGCAGGACTGAGGCTCATCAAACGCTGATCGACGAGGATGCCGGCGCTATGCGCGAGCGCCGCGACAGTATCGGCCGTGTGCGCCGCGTCAGTCATCAATTCCGCGACGCGGCGCTCGATCAGCCGCATCGTTGGCTGTCCGAGATCGCTTGTCAGAATCTGATGGAGCGGTGTCTGCGCTCCGAGCTCAGCGCCGGGACGGCAGCGCGCCCGAAGCACGTGCGCAGCGCCTTCGGTCGCGGTGAGAAACTCCTCAGCGGTTCGCGTCTTTCCCTGGCCGGGCGGCGCGATCAGCAGAGCGAAGACGGACTCGCGCGCGCGCGCGCGGTCGAGCGCCGATCGCAGCAGCTTGAGCTCCCGCCGTCTGCCCACAAACGGCGGGCGCGCGGCAAGTCCCGTCTCGGCCCGGGCGAGCGCCGCGATCCTCCTCAGCCCGATCCCTTCGAGGTCGCGTTCGCCACGACTCGTGAACTCGGCGGTTGCCGACGTCGCCTCCTGGCAGATCGGTCCCACGAGGACCTCGCCGGGTGCAGCGTCGTTGCGCAATCGTCCCGCGAGACTGATGCAGCTGCCAAACGCCATGCCGTCGCCGGTCGTGGCGATCGCGTCCAGGTCGACCAGCACCTCGCCTGTCTCGACGCCGATGCGCACAGACGTGTCCGGGTGGTCGCTTCCCCAACGAATCGCGCTCTCGGCCGCTCGGAGCGCGCGCGTCGGGTCGTCTGCGTGCGTGACCGGAGCACCGAACATCGCGAAATACGCACCGCCGGCTGACTTTTCGACGACCGCCCCTTCTGCCGTCGCGATCGCGCTCAGCTCGCGGAGAGCCCGGTCGATCACCGTCTTGGTGCGCTCGGCCCCGAGCCGGGCCGCCACATCGGTGGACGGAACGACGTCGGCGAACAGACACGTGACGACACGATGCTCGGATCCGCGTTGAACGGACTCCGCCGGCAGCGCGTTGAACGGACCGGAGAGCATCGTGTCTTTTCGGACGTCAAGCTCGCCTCCCGTGACCGTCCACGTCGCAACCTGAGCGCGAGACCGCACGCCGAGCTTGTTACGGATGTGTTCGACGTGCGTCTCAACGGTCCGATCGGAGATGACCAGTCGGTCGGCGATGTCGCGGTTCGTCATACCCTCAGCGACGAAGGCCGCTACCTCTCGCTCGCGTTTGGTGAGACCGGTGACCTGCACCTAGACATTCTCGTCTGGGAGGTGCTATTTGCCGGAATATCGGTAGTTTTCCGGATGTGCCGCTCCAGGGAAGGCCCGAGTGTTGCCTCAGGACTTGAGGAGGACTGAATGAACGCTCTGCGCAAACTCCGCGTGCCTTTCCTGACGTTGTCGATCGCTGCCGCCCTGGTGGTGAGCGCCTGTGGCGGTGCGGCAACGCCGACAAACACGACGACGGCCTCGACCGCCGCATCACCGGTGGCCGCGACCGCTGCGCCGGCAAAGGCGTACACGCCCGCGAACTCTGTGCCGCAGGAGTTCCAATGGGCCAAGGCTCCTGCCGCCTACCCGGCGGGCGCTGAGATCGTCGTCATCGAAGGCGACACGAGCAAGGCTCTACCGTTCACGCTGCGGTTCAGATTCCCCGACGGCTATGCGCTGCCGCCGCACCAGCATCCGATCGATGAGCACGTCACGGTGATCCAGGGAACGTTCATCGTCGGCATGGGCACGAGTGGCAGCCGAGAGACGGCCGTCGAGATGCCGGCCGGCTCGTTCATCCTGATCCCCGCCATGACGAAGCACTACGTATTCACAAGGGGCGTGACGATCACTCAGGTGCACGGCATTGGACCAAGCGGCATCGCGTACGTGAACCCCGCCGACGATCCGCGGAAGTAACGACTCAGTCCCGACGACCGCGCCGCGAGGCGCGGTCGTCGCTTCCGCGTACGGCCTACCCGCAGTGCGGTTCGCCCATGGTCAGACCGTTGTTGACCGGCGTTCGGTAGGATGGGCCGCTCGCAAGCTTCGGGGGAGAGGTCGCATGTTGAATCGTTCGGGTGGTCCATCTCGCTATGTGTTTCCCGTGGTGCTCGGACTCCTGCTCGCGGTCTGCGGCGGGACGACCACAACAGGAACGGGCGGCAAGTTCACCGGCACCATCAACATCGCGTCATCGACATGGACCGGCTACGCGATCATTTACATCGCGAACGCCAAGGAGACTTGGAAGAGCCATGGCCTCGACGTCAAGTTTCAGGACGTCGAAGACCCCAACGATCGCTTGATCGCGCTGACGGCCGGACGGCTCGAGGGGATGGCCTCGACGGTGGATGCCTTCGCCCGGGCTCAGTCGAACGGTGTCCCGGCGGTGGAAGTGTTTCCCATCGACGCCTCGGTCGGTGGTGACGGGATCCTGGCCAAGAACACCGTGAAGTCGGTGCAGGATCTCAAAGGCCAAAAGGTCGCGGTGAACCAGGGCTCGGTCTCGGAATGGTTCCTCGCCCAGGTGCTCCAGAAGAACGGCCTCTCTCTGTCGGACGTGAGCGAGCAGAACATGAAGTCCGGGGAAGCCGGCGCGGCTTTTGTGGCCGGGCAGGTCGATGTCGCGGTGACGTGGGAGCCGTGGCTGAGCAAGGCCAAGGCGCGTACCGATGGACGCGTCCTCGTCTCTTCCAAGGAGTATCCAGACCTGATCATGGACAGCTTTGCTTTCCGGAAGGACTTCGTGGAGAAGTACCCGGCCACGGTCACGGAGTTCATGAAGGCCTACTACGACGCTTTTGACTGGTTCCAAAAGAACACAGCGGAAGGACTCGGCATCGTAGCCAAGGCCACCAGCGAAACCGCGGACGACGTGAAGGCGGACCTCGACACGCTCACGCTGTTCGATCTGAAGACGGGAAAGACGATCATGGGCACCAAGAGCGCGCCGGGGAAGATCAACGACAATGTCAAGGCCGCCGGTGATTTTTGGAAAGCCCAAGGAAAGATCGATAGTCCGGTGAAGCCCATGGACGCGGTGAATCCCGACTTCATCAGCTCGTTGTAGAGGAGCGCAATTGAGCCGGGTCCCTGCGGCCCGAATAGCTCCGGCGCCGCGAGCGGCCCGTCCGCGGCGGAGCCGGGGCCTCGTCCGTACCTACCTCACTCCGAAGCAGGCCATTCCAGGGCGGGCCCGGGCGATCCTGGCGGTGGGCAGCTTCGTCTTCGTCGTTGGCGTCTGGACGCTGCTGGCGGCATTGGTGCAGAACCCACTCTTCGTCCCCAGCCCGTACCAGGTGGTGCTGACGTGGTGGGACATGATGGTGAACCTCGCCTTTTACAACGACGTGGGCTGGAGCACCTTCCGGATCGTCGCCGGGTTTCTGCTCGCGGCCGTGGTGGCGGTGCCCCTCGGTCTCTTGATGGGGTCGTTCGAAGTCGTCCGCTCGTTCTTCAACCCGCCGATCAACGCCATTCGCTATATGCCGGCCTCCGCCTTCATTCCGCTTCTGATCCTGCTGCAAGGCCTCGGGGAAGACGAGAAGATCACGATCATCTGGATCGGCGTGTTCTTCCAATTGGTGTTGATGGTGATGGACATCGCGCATCGGGTGCCTGACGAGATGCTGAGCGTGGCGTACACCCTCGGCGCGTCCCGCTGGACGGTCTTCTACAAGGTGTTCCTGCCGGCGACGTTTCCCGAAGTCGTCGATGCGCTTCGCATCACCATGGGATGGGCTTGGACGTATCTCATCGTCGCCGAGCTCGTGGCGGCCGAACATGGCATCGGAAGCTTCATCCTGATCGCCGAGCGCTACCTGCGCGCCGACCGGATCATCGCCGCGATCATCACGATCGGCGTGCTGGGTCTCATCACCGACACGCTCTTCGCCGTGATCCATCGTCTGGCATTCCCGTATGTGCAGAAGGTGCGCACGTGAGCGAGATCCAAATCGCCGACGTCGCGATGCGCTTTCGCACCCGGCACGGTGAGGTGAAGGCTCTGGAGCGGATCTCGTTGACGGTCCCGGATGGCCAGTTCGCCTGCATCGTCGGGCCCTCGGGCTGCGGCAAGTCGACGCTCCTCATGATCGCGGCCGGGCTGGTGACTCCCACGGAAGGTGAGGTGCTCGTGAATGGCAAGCTCACCCTGGAACCAGGGTCGGACCGCGGCATGGTGTTCCAGTCGTACTCCCTTTACCCCTGGCTTTCGGTACGGCGCAATATCGAGTTCGGGCCGGAGATCAAGAAGGTCCCCTCGGCGGAGCGTCGCAAAACATCTAGCGAGCTGATCCACCTGATGAAGCTCGACGGCTTCGCCGACGCATATCCGAAAGTGCTCTCGGGAGGCATGAAACAGCGGGCCGCGATCGCGCGGGCGCTCGCCAACGATCCTGAAGTGCTGCTGATGGACGAGCCCTTCGGTGCGTTGGACGCGCAGACGAGGCAGATCATGCAAGAGCTCCTGACCGATATCTGGCAGCGCTATCGCAAGACCGTGCTATTCGTCACCCATGACATCGAGGAGGCGATCTTCCTCGGAGACGTCATCTACGTGATGACCAGCCGGCCGGGTCGTATCCGGACGACTCTCAAGGTGGACATCCCTCGGCCTCGCACGTTCGATACCCTCACGGGCCCACGACTCGCCGAGCTGCGCAACCAGGTCGTGGGCATCATCCACGAGGAGAGCCTGAAAGCCGTCGAGTCCGAGCTCGCTCGTGCCTGAAATCTCCGGGCGCGCTGGAACGAAGCGCTACCGGCCCGTGGACGCCATGCGGGCCGCGAGATTCACCGGCATCGGCACATTCATGCGGCTTCCCAACGTCGCGGACATGACCGGTGTGGACGCGGCGTTCATCGGGATCCCGTTCGACACCGCGGTGAGCTACCGGATCGGCGGGAGATTCGGCCCGGCTGCGATCCGAGAGGCATCTCGGCTGCTCCGCCCGTACAACGTCGAGCAGGGGATCGAAATCTTCGAATACGTCTCTGCCGTAGACGCCGGAGACCTCTCGGTCATACCCGGGAACGTGCAGGCCTCGTACGGCGTGATCGAAGAGGGGCTCACGCCCATCCTGGATGCGGGCGTGATTCCGCTCGCTCTTGGCGGAGACCACTCCATCACCTTGGGGGAGCTGCGGGCGGTCTTCCGGCGGCATGGCCCGGTCGGCCTGATCGATTTCGACTCGCACACGGACACCTGGGACAACTACTGGGGAGAGCGCTACACCCACGGCACGTGGTGTCGCCGGGCCATCGAGGAGGGGTTGATCGATACCGCGAGGGCGGTGCAGCTCGGCATCAGGGGCTCCCTGTACGGGCCCGAGGATCGAAACGGTGCGCGGGCGCTCGGCATTCACTTGATTCCGACGGAGATGCTTTTGGAACGAGGCGTCGATGCGGTGTTGCCGGAGGTGGTCGAGCGCGCCGGGAAAGGCCCGGTCTTTCTCAGCTTCGATATCGATTTCGTCGACCCCGGCTTCGCGCCGGGGACAGGCACGCCGGAGGTTGGTGGACCGAGCAGCCGGGACGCGCTGCGGCTGGTGCGCGGTCTACGGGGCCTGGACCTCGTCGGCTTCGACCTCGTCGAGGTTCAGCCCCAGTACGACCACGGCGAAGTCACCTCGCTGCTGGCTGGCACGCTGCTTCACGAATTCCTCACCCTGATCGCCCTGAATCGTCGAGGCTAGGTTCCATCGGACTTTTGTGTCGCTCAGGGGATCACGCCCTCCTGAAGATTGGACCCCAGTCCGGATTCCAGAGTCGGACGCGCTCGATGAGATTCAGCACCCGCGGCCCCAGAACGAACGCGACTCCGGCGTACAGGGCACCCAGGATCACATCGATGGCGTAGTGCTCGCCGAGGTAGATCACGGCCAGCCAGGCCGCGAGCACGTAGAGTCCGACGACGATCCCACGACGGCCGAAGAACCGCAGCGCGAAGAGCAGAACGAGGAACGGATAGGCCGCATGCAGCGACGGAATGGCAGCGACCGCGTTCGGATTCAATTGGCGGTAGATCGACGGCAGATCCAGACGGTCCGGTAGGAAGTTGATCGTCTGCCCGAGGACTCGGGTAACACCGCCGAGATAACCGTTCTGCGCCGCCAGCCACGGCGGCGCTGAGGGAAACACGAGGTAGGTGAGCCAGGCCGCGTACGACAGGATCGTCAGGCTTGCCGCGAATTCGGTGAATTGGCTCCGACTGCGAAGCCACAGCAGCATCGCGAATCCCAGCGGCAGGACGAAATGCAGGAAATACAAGAGCGTCGCCGCGTAGTCGTACCACTGGAGAGAGCTCGAGTTGAAGAAGGTCCGTTGCAGGAACGCCGTCGGCACGATGCCGAATATCGCGGTGTCGACTTGCATCGGCAGGACGAATTCCGCGCGACCGGCGAGGTCATCCGCGAATCCGCGGAGAAAGTCGTACGAGATGAGCAATCCGATGAACGGGGACCAATCGACGATGAACCGCCGGCCCCGGCCGAGGATGATCGCTCCCACAAGCATCGCGACGGCATAACGATCCGGAAGGACCTCGATCCCTTGCGACAGCATGACGACGACCAGGAGCGCCAGATAGAAGCCGAACGCGACGGCGGCGATCGGGCCTGGGCCGCCGCGTCCGTCTTCCTTCAGAAAATCTCAGCCCTGGTCAGGCGCTGCGGCGACCCGCGCTGGCTCGTCCCCTCGCCATGTCGCAGACCGCGCGATGACCGAGGTGTTCTCCCCGGCGTGGCCGAGCGTCGTGTTGCTCAGTCGGCCGACGGCGAAAGCGAGGACGACGCTCGGCAGGTAAAGGAAGGTCACCACGCAGACGCCGATCGAGAGAGTCGTGAGATCGAGCAGGTGGGTCAGCGTGTGACGTGACTCAACCTGCGCGTGCATCTTCCGCCGACGCTAGGCAGGCTGTGCGGTGTGAACATGAAATTGCTCTAAGAATCAAAAGGACCAGGCTTGACCGTCGGTCCTTGTAGGTCGGCGTAGAGTCCTTCAATGATCCGTTGGCTGCGTTGTGCATCGACAGCGTCGGCGGCAGTGCTCGTGCTCGTTCTCAGTGCCTGCTCGCGCGAGGGCAGTTCGCCTGGACAGACCTCGAGCGCTATCCCAGATCCGGCTGCGACGAAGACGGCGAGCGTTACATCGTCGCCGGTCGCCGCATCCCCTGCGGGCCGACGCGCACCCAGCGCGTTGCGGATAGTCCGACCATCCGATCTTGTCGTGCGGATCGACTGGCTCGGAGAGCTTTGCTGTCCGGCCCCGGTTTTGGTCGCGACGGCCGATGGTCGCTTGGTGACACGGGCCGCCGACGGCACGCTCGTCGAGCGCAGGCTGACGATCGGAGGGGTGCAGCGGCTACGGGACGAGGTGTTCGGTACCGGCCTCTTCGACAGCAACCGGCAGGTTCGTCTCGAGTTCGCTCCGGGGGTGTCACCGGTTCCGCATGTGATCAGCGCGCGCACGTTCAGAGCCTGGAACGGCACCCGCACGGTGATCGTGTCGTCGCCGATCCTGGAGCCGTCCGAGGAAACGCTCTACAAGCCGTCGGCGGCGCGGACCCAGCTGGACGCGCTCGCGGCACGTCTCACCGCGCCGGAGTCCTGGCTCCCTCTGACCGCCTGGGCCGTGGAGGCGCCGCGGGCCTACGTCGCCGACGGCTTTCGGGTCGTGAGCTCAGCGGAGCCGGTGGGCGGGTCGCCGCCGGACGTCGATGCGATCGACTGGCCATTCACTACGTCCATCGCTGACTTCGGCGAGCCACTCGCTGCGACGAGTCAAGTCTTCGCGCCGATCGGCCCGGGGACCCGGCCGCTCCGGTGCGCGGCGCTCGACGCGAATGACGCTCGGGCGGCCCGGGAGGCTCTGGAGCGAGCGGGCGCGAAGGTGAACGATTTTCCGGACGGCGCGTTCAACACGGGACTCGCGTGGGGAGCAGCCGGTAGCGGGATCGTGCTCTTTGCCCAGGCGCTTATGCCAGATCAATTCTCCTGCGGGGACGCGTACTAGCGCGCTGCCGCTACCGCTAGGGTTCGCCGGATCTATCCACCACCACCGATATCGCAGGTCGGCGGCGTGCCAGCCCCGCGCACTCCGGTCGCGTGGTTCGAGTCGAAGCCGCGATTCACCACGAGGTTCGCGTGAGCGCACGCTGTGCCCGGGGAGAAGGCATCGGTCGCCGGCGGCGGCGAGGGCACTTGGCCTGGGTCGGCCGCCGCGGGAACTCCTGTCGTGAGGGTCAGCGCGATTACCGCGATGCTGAACGAAAGAAGCTTTCTCAAGTCGAGTACCTCCACGCTCTGCCGGCTAGTTCCCTTCTAACGGCGGGTGGGCACCCGCGTTAGGGCTTCGCCGCCGGCCGTCGCGCGCGAGCCTGGGCGGCAACACGTTTGCTGCCGGTCTTGGCACCAAGCCGCTCCGCATATGCGCGGCTGATCGCGAGGTACGGTTTCAGCTCGGCGGTGCGAGCGAGCAGTGCGGCCGGGACCGCGACGAAATCCTTCTGCACGATGCCGTAAGAGACCGCGAGCTTCGCCCGGTACTTCTTCATGAACGTCTCGCGCTCCTTGTCGGGCAGCCGGATCCGCAGCTCGCCCGTCGGCGAGAGGAACGTGAACATCTTCCCGTTGGTCGACGTGTACGGCACGGTCGCGCCCTTTCGCTCGACGGTCGGATCCGTCGCGATGAGCCGCTCGTAGAGAGCAAGCTTCGCGGCGGGGATCGTGCTCGCGGGCTTCTTCTTCGCGCTCACTGATCGATTTCGTCGACAGCCTATCCCGGCTACCCTCCCGCGGGTGGCTGCGAAGATCACCTGGAAGCAGGCACTCGCGTGGCGAATGCGGCGACAGCTCCTCGATCCGGTAGCCGACGAGTCGGCGGTGGGAGTCGTCCGCCGGCTGTGCGCCGTACAGGCCCAGGTCTCGTCCTTCGCGGAGCTCTGCGTCCGGGTCCGGCGCACCAGATCGAAGCCCGGCGACGTCGGGCGCGCGCTCAGCGACGGCCGGCTCATCAAGACCTGGGCGATGCGCGGCACGCTCCACTTGCTCACGCCCGAAGACGCGGGCGCGTTCCTCTCGCTGATCGCGTCCGGACGACCGTGGGACAGGCCGAGCTGGCAACAATATTTCGGTGTCACGCCGAAGCAGCTCGACGCACTTCGCGAGGTGATCCGCGACGCGCTCCAAGGCAAGGTTCTCACGAGAGAGGAGCTGATCGCGGCGGTGATCGTGAGGCGCGGCTACGGTCACCTGGGCGACGCGCTCCGTTCGGGATGGGGCACGCTCCTCAAGCCCTACGCGTGGCAGGGTGATCTTTGCTTCGGCCCGAACCGAGGGAATCGTGTGACCTTCGTCCGTCCGGAGGACGCGAGTCCGCGTTGGGCTCGCCTCCCCGAGCCCGATGAAGCCGCGGCGATCGCGATCGTTGCGTACCTCCGCGCGTACGGGCCGGCGACCGCGGAGAACTTCCACAACTGGCTCTCGCGCGGCAGGGTGAGCACCCGACAGGTGCGGACGTGGTTCGGCGCGGTCGCCGATCGGCTGCGCGACGTCGAGGTTGGCGGCGAACGCCGGTACGTTCTCGCCGAGGATCTGGACGAGCTCCAGTCAACGAAACCCACAAAGGCGGTGCGTTTGCTGCCTGGGTTCGACCAGTATGTCCTCGGTCCCGGCACCGACGATCCTCACGTCCTCTCGCCGGCTCGGCGGCGCGTGGTGAGCCAACAGAGCGGCTGGATCGCACCGATCGTCGTCTCGGGCGGCGTCGTCACGGGCACGTGGAAGATCGTCGGGGAGAACCTCCAGGTCGCATGGTTCTCCGAGGCCGGCGCCGTGCCGCGATCGGCGTTGCGTGCGGAGGTCGAGCGCCTCTCGACGATCGTCGAGCGGGAGCTCAGCCTCGTGATCAGCTAGGGCGATCCCCGCGGCGCGGCAAGACTCTGCGCCGCACCGCGGTCACCGGCGGGATCCGGCCGATCACCGTGAGCGGGTTCGGTCGGCGCTCACTGTGTTCGTCGGCATACTCGCTGATGAGCTCCTTGAGCTCGGTGCCCTTCGGGAGCGCCGCCTGATGCAGGTACCAGTGGTGCTCGGTGATCCAGAGATACAGGTCCGCCTCGGAGCGGTGCGGAAAATCTCGGAGCGCGCCGGTCGCCCGCACGGCCTCGACCGTCGGCAGGTAGATGCGGTCGTACCAGCTTGCGACGGCTTCGCGGTAGGAGACCTCGCGTTTTTCCTCGATGCCGAGATACCACTGGTGCGTCGCGATGTGCTCGAGCAGCTTCTCATACTGACCCGGAAGCGTGAGCTCGACGCGCGCGCCCGGTCGCAGCTCGCTGATATGCGTCTTCTCGTAAAACGCCAGAGCGTCCTGATCGCGGATGAAGTCGAGCAGGTCCTCGACAGAGTCGACCGGCGCCGGGGAGGCGACCTCGATGACATGCGCGTCGATGAAGGACTGTCCCCGCTCGCGTGCGACGGAGACGCGGTGGTTGCCGTCCTTGACGAAATAGGTCTCGCCGATCTTGTACAGGTCGATCGGCGGAAGCTCCGTGTGGTCGAGATACGCGCGGTCGACGCTCTCCCAACGGTCCTGCGTCTGGACCTGTCGAGGCAGGAATGCGCGGTCGAAGTCGCGGTACCGGCCGACGCTCCCGACGATCTGGTCGATCTCGACTTCGCGCAAGCCACCGTCGCGCTGGGCCTGCGCGTGAATGCCTCGGCGGACCTCGTCGAACGCGAGGAGCGCGTTGTCTGCGCGCCGGAACCAGCTCAGGACGCCACGCATGAAAGCCCTCCGCCGCGCGCGCCGGTAGTCGGCTCGAGCGATGTCCGAGCGGATCACAGCTCGATGGTCCTCGCGCCGTAGACGTTGACGACGGTCGTCGCGCCGAGCTGCGTCTGCGTGACCGTGCGTGCGTCGTACACGTGCGTGTGACCGTGGAGGTGGTACCGGGGTCGGAACCATCGCAAGAACGTGCGGAATGCGACGAAGCCGTGATGCGCCGGATCCAGACGGTCGTGGATCCCGCGCGGCGGCGCGTGTGTGACGAGCACATCGATGAATCGGCCGCGCCGGATCCGGTTCACGACGAGGGCGGGCAGCATCCTGAGGATCGCGAGCCACATGTCGAGCTCCGTGGACTGGAACGGTCCCTTGTTGTATCGGGGCGATCCCTCGAGGCCACCGACGAGCAGCCCGTCGATAGACACGACGCGGCCATGAAGGTCAATTCCGTCCCACCACACGCCGATCTCCCGGTTGTCCAGAGTCTCCGGCGGAACGTCATGGTTCCCGTGAACGGCACGAAGCGGCGCGGCGACGGCGGTCGCTACGAAGTCGAGGTACTCGTACGTCAGGTCGCCGCAGCCGAGGACGAGATCGATGCTCCCGGCCCGCGCGGGCAACGATGCGGTGACCGCCTCGTCTTCGACGTCACTGACGGCGAGGATGCGCATTGCTCCAGTGTGAGCCGGTTGTCACGCTCTCGGCTGTGGAACACTGACCAGCGTGTCTGTGAGCGTCGCGTGGATTCATGTCGCGCCGATCAAGGCGCTCGCGATCCAGGAGCTCGACTCGGTGGAGCTCGGTCCGCGTGGCGTCGAGAACGACCGTCGGTTTTGCATCGTCGATCCGGAGGGCCGGATGTTGAACGCCAAGCGCGTGCACCGCTTCGTCGGGATAAAGCCGCGCTTCGACGCCGGCTTCCGTCACCTCGTCCTCGAGATGCCCGGTGGCTTGGCGGTGGAGGGCCCGGCCGATCCCGGACGCGCGACGGCGGTCACGATCTACGGCAGAACCGTCCCGGCGCACGTGGTCGACGGACCCTGGTCCGAGGCTCTGTCCGCCGTTGCCGAGCGACCGGTCGAGCTCGTCCGCTTCGACGAGCCAGGCGAGGGCGTCGACCGGGCCGACGAGGCAGCCGGCGCGTCACTCCTCTCGGAGGGGTCACTCCGCGCGATCGGGAAGGCCGCCGGAGTCACCGCGCCCGTCGATCCTCGGCGCTTTCGGATGCTCTTCGGCATCGCGGGCGTCCACGCGCACGCCGAGGACACCTGGATCGGGCGTCGCGTCCATATCGGCGCGGCGGTGGTCGAGCCCGGCGGGAACGTCGGGCGCTGCGCGGTGACGACCCTCGATCCAGACACCGGCGTCTCCGATCTCGATACCCTCGCCGCGATCGGGAAGTACCGCCGCGAAGAGGTGACTACAGAGCCCCTGGCGTTCGGCGTGTGGGCGCGCGTCCTGAAAGGCGGGACGGTTCGAGTGGGGGACGCGGTCCACGTCGGCTGACGCGATCGCGCGCGCCGATCCGGGGCTCCAGCGCGCGTACGCGTATCTCCTGAAGGCTGTCCAAACGTTCGGTCCGGTGACCGAGGAGCGTGGCGAGCGTTCGACACTGCTCCGTAGCCGCGGTGGCTTCCTCGGCGTCCACCCGAAGCGCGGTGCCCTCGATCTGCAGATCGTGACCGACCACGTCATACGCGCCGACCGAGTCACCAAGGTCGACCGCGTTTCGGCCCGGCGATTTCACGTCCACGTTCGTGTCGCCACCGCGAACGACATTGACAAGCAGCTGCTGGGGTGGCTGCGCGAGGCCTACGACCTCATGGCGTGAGTCTCTGGTGGTGGCGACCGCGCATGGCTCGGATCGATGAAGCGTCTTCATCAGAACGCCTGGCTGGGAGTCCTGCAAGCCTGTGCTAGCCTGCCGCACCGGGAGGCGGGCAATGGTCCGTGAATCCACGCTCATTGGTCCGGCGAAGGGTCGCGAATGGCGCGATACAGCCGCGACAGAAGTCGACCCGCTGCGCGCGAGCAGCTACACGATCTACGTCGATCTGCCCAACGAGCCCGACGCGATGCTCCTGGTACATGGCTACAGCGGCGCCTACGACAAAGTCAGCCGGCGAGTCGCGACATACGTGCGATCACTCGAAGTTGGCAAACCTCCGCGGCCGCTCTTCGGAACCTGGTCCCCGGAGGCGCCGATCGATGGCGAGGTCATCCGCCCGAGTGACGAGGCGATCGAGACCCTCAAACGCCGCGGCTATCTGACGACGCTGACCGTCGAGGCCGAGGAGCAGCTGCTCGGCCGAGTCGCAGAGGACCTTCATCGAAAGACCGCGCGGCTGCCGTCGTACATCTTCATGCCAACGTACAACTGCAACCTTCGCTGCTTCTACTGCTTCCAGGACCACATGCGGACCGACCCGCGCTTCAAGCCGCTCCTTCGCACGATGGATGCGGCGATGATCGATCGCATCTTCGGCGCTATGCCGGCGATCGAGGCCCGGCACGGGATCGCGCCGGACGAGGCGATCTCGCGGACGATCGGATTCTTCGGCGGAGAGCCGCTGCTGGCGTCGTCGCGCCCGGCCGTCGAGCGGATCATCGAGCGGGCCCGCGAGCTCGGACCCGCGACCTTCTGGGCGGTGACGAACGGCACCGAGCTTCACGCGTATCGCGACCTGCTCAACCCGTCCACGATCCGAATGATCCAGATCACGCTGGATGGGCCACCACGCGAGCACGACCTCCGCCGGATCTATCCCGACGGCCGTGGCTCCTTCGCGTTGATCGCGGAGAGCATCGGCATGGCTCTCGCTGCGGGCGTTTCGGTTCAGGTTCGATTGAACGTCGATCGCAACAACATCGAGCAGCTACCCGAGCTTGCGGACACGATCATCGCTCAGGGCTGGCATCAACAACGGGGCTTCGTCGCATACACCGCGCCGATCCAGCCGGCGAATGACAAGACCGACGCGAAGACCACGTTCAGCTCCTGGGAGCTCGACAAGTCGCTGAACGACCTGCGCGAGCGTTATCCGCAGATGCGGATCATCGATCGTCCCGACGATCGTCTGAAGCAGCAGGCGCGCCGAATTTTTGGCGAGCATGTCGAGCCCCAGCTCAAGTCGACGTTCTGCGGAGCACACAACGGTATGTACATCTTCGACGCTTTCGGCGACATCTACGCGTGCTGGGAACGCACCGGTGACCCGCAGATCCGCATCGGCCGCGTCCTCGAGGACGGAAACGTCGAGCTCGGTGGACGGCTGGCCGAGCTGTGGCGAAGCCGAAACGTGACGACAAATCCGATCTGCCTTAAGTGCCGGTACAACCTCTACTGCGGTGGCGGGTGCGCCGTCCTCGCGGAGAGCCAGCATGGCGGCCAGATGATGACGAACTACTGCGACGGCTTCGCCGCGCGCTTCCGCGCGATGGTGGCGGAGGCGTACGTCGAACACGCGCAGGGTGCTCCTATTGAGGTCAAGGACGAACGGGTCTGCGACCTGTGAGTCTCCAAAGTGAGGCCGGCCAGAAAGGGGGTGGTGCGTAGATGACCAAAGAAGTGGAGAGCCTCAACGCGAACAAGCTGGACGTCGCGGAACTCGAGCAGCGACTCGAGCTTGCCTCAGCGCTTCCGACGGCGGATTGCTGGGCGAACATCTGCGGGATCAACTTCGGGTAAGCGCACACGCGGCGGTTGAGAGGAGGTGATGCGATGGCGAAAGAGGTCGAAAGCCTGAACGCAGCGACCCTCGATGTGGAGGAGCTGGAGCATCGACTCGAGCTGGCTTCCGCCCTTCCCACCGCGGACTGCTGGGCGAACATCTGCGGGATCAACATAGGCTAGGGATCGGGCCTCACCGGGCGGTCGGGGGTCACCCGACCGCCCGTACCTATCGAGAATGAGGAGGGGAGACGCCGGAAGATGAGCGATGCCGTCGAGCTGTTTGGACCGGCGATCGAGGAAGAGGCGAGGACGATCGCCGCGCTGGCCGAGGAGATCCAGGGCGGCTGGAGTCATGACGCCGATCTGCGGGTCAACGTCAAGGGATGGATCTACGACCTGCACCCATACCTCTTTACGACCGCTTTTCCGGAGGTGCCCCGCCCGGCGCTGCGGCGGCTGGCCCTGGCCGGACGCTTTTTGGCGAACGCGGTCGTGCTCATGGACATGCAGATCGACGAGCCGGTGGATGCCGCGACGGCGGCCGGTTGGGCGCTGCGCGGCACAGCCTTGCAGTTCGAGGCCTACCGGCTGCTGCAGGGACTGTTTCCGCCGACCAGCGAATTCTGGCCGGCGTTCCGCGGGAGCATCTCGGACTTCATCACCGCATACGCGATGGAGCAGGAGTTTGCCTCCGGAAAGCGGGCCTGGCAGACGTTCGGGACAACAGCGGGGATCGTCATCGCGACCGGCAAGACGGCGATGGCGAAAGGGAGCGTGTTCGGACTCGCCGAGCTCGCCGGGGAAACAGCGCCCGTCGCTGCGCTCGCGCGCTCGATCGACGAATACAACATCGCTCGGCAGATATTCGATGACGTTCATGACTGGAAGGCCGATCTCCGGGATGGGCGACCCTCGGTCGTCCTTCGCGAGATCTTGCCGCAGGAGCTGCCCGGTCCAAAGGAACGCACCTCGCCCGCGCTGCTGCAGGATCTCGCACGGCGGTTGTATTACGACGACGTGCTCGACACGATGATGGACCGTGTCCTGCTCCATGTAGGCCGCGCGCTCGACGAGATCGCTGCGTGGCCGGACCTTCCATGGCGGAAAGCGATGCGAATGCTCGAACGCGGTGCCCACGACCTGCAGGCCGACACCCGGCGCATCACCGCCGAGAACCGGGCTCGGCTGCGTGCCGCGCCCGATGTTGCCGTGACCGTTCCGACCGCGACCGATCGTTGGCAAGAAGTTGTCCTCCCAGGGATCGCTTTTCTCGTCGATCAATGGCGCAGCGGATTCGGTGAGGCGCGCGCTCTCGGTTACTTCTCACATTCGGGTGGGTTCACATCGGACGAGTACCAGTCGGGAGACGTCTTTCAGCGGGCTCTCATCACGGATGCCCTGCTCGATGCCGATCCGCTCCTGCACGGTCAGCTGCAGCCGATCATTGATTCTGAGGCGGGATACCTGCTGTCGCGGCGATCGGCCGACGGGCTCGGGTGGTCGTTCTATCCTCGACTCCCGGAGCTACCCAATGACGCCGACGACGTTGCTCAGGTCATGCAGGTGCTTCTTCGGGCCGATCGCCGAGCGGATGTGGTCGAGCATTGCGAGCGCGCCATCGCGGTGGTCCTCGATGGCGGCCACGGGGACGGCTCGTTCGAAACATGGATCGTCCCGGCGCCTCCGCCACATGACGCGATTCACGACCGTCAACTCGAATTCATCGCGAAGGCGTGGGGGACCGGCCCGGATCCCGACGTCATCGCGAACTTCCTCTATGCGTTGGCTCTCTACGACCGCGAGCGCTTCAGCGACCAGATCGACCGGGGTGTCGAGTGGCTGAGCCGGCGTCAGAGCGCGGACGGTAGCTGGTCGAGTACGTGGTACGAGGGACCCTTCTATGGGATCTATGTGAACGCGCGACTGCTCGACCGTATCGGTGCTCGCTCCCCGCTCCGCCGCGCCGAGGCGTTCCTCCGCGGCTCTCAACGTCCCGACGGAGGGTGGTCGGTGGTGAAGGACGCGAGCGATCCTCTCTCGACCGCGCTCGCGACGCTTGCGCTCGGATTCTCCGGGGTCGTCGCGGATGATCCAGCGTTGCGACGCGCTCGCGAGTTCATCGCGGCAAGCCAGGCGGTTGATGGAGGGTGGCGGTCGGTACCCTTCATAAAGATGGACATGGAGCGCGCGTCGAATGCGGCGCCGCGGCTGATCTACTACGGAAGCCGCACGCTGACGACGGCCTTCGTGTGTAAGGCTGGTCTCGCCGCGGCATCCTCGCAGCTGGAGGGGCGCACGCTGGTCGCCCAGCGATGATCGAGCTGCGCGGCGTAGGCAAGACCTACCGAAGCGCGAGTACGTCCACCGCAGCGCTCCATGGCGTGAACCTGCGCATCCTCCGCGGGGCCTTCGCGACGATCAGCGGACCGTCCGGTAGCGGCAAGAGCACGCTCCTTAGCATCATCGGAGGGATCGAGCGCGCCGACACCGGAACGGTCACTGTCGGAGGTCGTCCGATCAGCGGATTGACGGAGCGCGACCTTGCGGATTACCGACTGCGGTCGGTCGGCTTCATCTTCCAGGCATTCCACCTCATTCCGAACCTGACCGCTGAGAACAACGTCGCCCTGCCCATGCTGCTTGCCGGAAAAGACGACGCATCGGCCCGCAGTAGAGCACGTGAGCTCCTGCGCAACGTCGGCCTCGGTGCGCAGGGGACGAAATTGCCGCACGAGCTGTCGGGTGGCGAGCAGCAGCGAGTCGCGATCGCGCGCGCTCTCGGCAACGCACCGCCGTTGCTCCTCGCGGACGAGCCGACCGGCAACCTGGACTCAGCGACCGGTGCCGCGATTTTCGAGCTGCTGCTGCAAGCGCACAGGGGCGGGGCGACCTTGATCGTCGTGACCCACGAGCAAGAGCTCGCGGCGCGGGGCTCGGTCCGCATCGAGATGCTGGACGGCATCGTTGCCCGGGTCGGCGACGACCGTTCGGACCGCTCGCAGACGGCATGAGCCGGCGCCAGGCTCATCTATTGAAGGCGAGGGCCGATGCCCGCTCGCACTGGCCGGCCATGCTCCTGGTGTTCGCGGCGGCG
>DASPWX010000200.1:0-2938 GCA_035637615.1 Bathyarchaeia archaeon
TCAACGGCACGCGCCCGGGAACCACCCGGAGTGGATCGATGACGACAGTCGCGAGGACGAGCTGCGCGAGCGCGAGGATCGGGAAGAGCGCGCCGGCCCGGAGTCTCGGCGCGGCGGCCGCGAGCGACAGCGCGGTCGCTACCGTGAGATCGAGGAGGTAGTTGATGGTCGCGCCCTCGCGTCCGCCCGCAACAACGATCGCGAGCGCGCCGGCGAGGTAGGCGGCACGCGCGCCATTGACGCCCCGCGTGAAGACCGCGAGCCCGAGCGGGACGCCGAGGACAAGGACGCCGATTATCGCGATCGACAGCATTTGGTCAGCCGACCACGCGAGCGCGTTCCACGTCACGACGTGGCGCCATATGTCCGGCACCGAGTCGAGGTACACGGTTACCGCCGCGGCCACGACCGCGACCGCCGCGCCGAAGCCAGAACGGGCGAGGGTCGCCCGATCCGACCACGCGAGCCACGCGACGAGAGCCGCCGCCGGTAGGAGCGCGGTCGGCTTCGCCAGCGCGGCGAACACCAGCGCGAAGCCCGCGATTGGAGCGAGGTCGCGGCGGCGATCGAGTACGACGACAGCCGTCGCGGTCAATGCGAGCGCGACGAGGTCGGGCTTCAGCACGGATCCCCAGATGGCCACCGGCGCGAGCGCGAGCCAACCAACACACAGAGCGGTCGCGGCGAGCGGGCCGGCGGGGCGGGCGGCGATGTACACCATGCCCGAGACGAGGAGCGTCGCCACGATGCTCGCGATCCGTCCGGAGATAAACGGGTCGCCGATCGACGCCAGATGGAAATAGAGGGGCGGGTAGTTCGCGGCGACGAACCGGGAGGGATCCGGGTCGAGATATGCGATGCCGTCGCGCGCGAGGCGCGCCGCGTTCGCGACCGCCCCCTCGCCGTACAGGACTGGCGTGCGATTCACGAGAGCAAGAAGCCACTGCGCGACCGCGTAGAGGGCGAGCGCGGCGGCGGGGACGAGGTACGCGGTCCATGCGAGCGTCGCGCGCGAGCGCATCAGGTCTCGGGCCGATCCAGAAGGCTGCGCCCGGTCATCCGAGCGGGCACCGGGAGACCGAGCAGGCCGAGAAGCGTTGGCGCCACATCGACGAGGCCGCCGTCGCGTATCGCGAACAGGCCGGCGTCCTTCGCGATGAACACGACGGGAACGGGATTGGTGCTGTGTTGCGTGTTCGGTTCACCGTTCGGAAACGCCATCTCCTCGGCGTTCCCATGATCGGCTGTGAGAAGCACGCAGCCTCCGGCGGCGAGCGTCGCGTCCACGATCTGGCCGACAGCCGCGTCGGTGGCCTCCATCGCCGTCAACGTCGCCTGCAGGTCCCCGGTGTGGCCGACCATGTCCGGATTCGCGAGGTTGACGATCGCGAAATCGTAGGTGCCCCCGCGTATCGCCTTGACGAGTGCTGCGGCAACGCCGGCCGCGCTCATCTCCGGCTTTTGGTCGTAGGTCGCGACCTTGGCCGAAGGGACCAGCTCGCGGTCCTCACCCTCGAACGGTTTCTCGTGCCCTCCGTTGAAGAAGTAGGTGACATGGGCGTACTTCTCGGTCTCGGCGGTGTGGAACTGCCGCAAACCTGCGTCGGCCAGGATCTGCGCCATCGGCGTGACCTCCTGCGCCGGGTACGCGACGAGTACATCAGGCAGGTTGACCTTGTAATCGGTCAGCGTGACGAACGTCAGGTTACGAACGACGCGTGATCTTTTGAATCCGTCGAAGTCGGGCTTCATGAGTGCCCACGTCAGCTCGCGTGCGCGGTCGGGCCGGAAGTTGAAGAAGATCGCGGCGTCGCCATCACGCAGGGGCGCACCCGTGCCGACGACATGCGGCTCGAGGAGCTCGTCGCGGCACTCCGGGTCGGCGTAGCACGCGCGGAGTGCCTCCTCGGCGGTGGCGACGCGCGGTGCGTCGGCATCGACGATCGCGCGGTAGGAGCGCTCGACACGGTCCCACCTCTTGTCGCGATCCATCGCGTAGTAACGGCCGTGCACGGTCGCGATCCGCGCTGTGACGCGCGGTACGAGCTCGAGCGCGCTGCGCGGTGGCATGTCACGGCCATCGAGGAACGCGTGCACGACGACGTTCTCCACCTTCTCGCGCCGCGCGAGCTCGACGATCGCCGCGAGGTGCTTCATGTCCGCGTGTACCCCACCGGTCGAGAGGAGGCCCATGAGGTGGAGGGTCCCCTTGCCGCGTATTGCCGCGCACGCTGCGCGCAGCGCTGCGTTGCCGAAGAACGACCCGTTTTCGATCGCATCGTTGATGCGCACGAGCTCCTGGTACTGGATGTAACCGGCGCCCATGGTGAGATGACCCACCTCGCTGTTCCCCATCACGCCGTCGGGAAGACCGACGTCACGGCCGCTCGCGCGCAGCGTCGCGTGCGGGTAGGTCTCGAACAGAGCGCGGAGACGCGGCGTCTTCGCGCGCGTCACGGCATTCGAGGGGGAATCCGGCGCGATGCCCCATCCGTCGAGCACGCAGAGGACGACCGGCCGGTACCGCGCCTTGGTGGCGCTGTTCAAGCGAATGCGCGGACGACGGCCGCGAACTCGTCTGCGTCGAGCGACGCTCCGCCCACAAGCGCGCCGTCGATCCCGTCGGCGTCTGCGAATTCGCCGACAGAGCGCGCGCTCACGCTTCCGCCATACAGGAGAGGGATGGCTTCGGAGTCGAGGCCGGACTCCCTGAGCGCGGCCCGGATCGTGCGCGCGAGAGTCGTCGCCCATACGCCCGTGGCCGGGTTCCCCGTGCCGATCGCCCAGATCGGCTCGTACGCGACCACCAACCGCTCAAGCCCGCGCCGCTGGGCCGCCTTCAGGTCGGCGACAATCTGGCGCGCCACGACGACGCTCGCATTACCGGCCGCGTGTTCCGCCGCGCTTTCACCGACGCACAGAACCGGACGCAAGCCGG
>DASPWX010000201.1:0-13874 GCA_035637615.1 Bathyarchaeia archaeon
AGCCCTCGAGGCCAAATGCTGGGACGACGAGAGGGGAGTGTTCTGGGACCTCGCGGGTTGGGACGAGACGCCCGCCCGAACCCTCACGTTCTCATGCCTCTTTCCACTCATCCTCGACGATCTAGACCCACGAAAGGCCAAACGGCTCGTGGACGAGCACCTCCTCAACGAAAAGGAGTTCTGGCTTCCCTACCCGATCCCGAGCGTCGCCGCCAGCGAACGCGGCTTCGATCCAGGCTGGCGCGCGAAGACCACGTGGCGTGGGCCGACGTGGATCAACGTGAACTGGTATCTGTACTGGGGCCTTCGCGCGCACGGTCGTGGCGATGTCGCGAGTCACATTGTCGAGCGGACGATCGCGATGATCGATCGAAGCGGCATCCGCGAGTTCTACGGCCCGCGCACCGGCGAGGGACAGGGTGCTCGCGACTTCGGATGGACCACTCTCGTCCTCGACCTTATCGCGGCCGAGCGCAACACCGCTTAGCCGCGACCGTCAGCGCCGACCCGGAGGGGCGACCATCTCCTGCATCCGCACGTAGCCGATGACCGCCTCGCGATAGAGGACGCCGACCAGCCGACCGTCCTTGACGACCGGCAGCAACGGACGGTCGGTGGAGCCGAAGCGCTCGAGCGCGGCGCCGAGGGCATCGTCGGGCGAGACCGTGGCGAGCTCCGAGGCCGGCGTCATGACCTGTTCGACCGGCGTCATCGCCCACCGATCCTGTTCGACCTTGCGAAGGTCACCGATCGTGATCAGACCGATGAGGCGATCACCGGAGACGACCGGGATCGCGCGGAGGTTCATCGGGAGCACGAGGTCGCGGATGAGCTGGCCCACCATGACCCCGGAGGGCGTCGACCGGAAGTCCGTGGTCATGAGCGGGCCGACCGTCGCGCCGCCGACGATCGAGGCGAGGCGCTCCTGCTGCAGCGACGAGCTCGCCGCGTTCCAGACGAAGTACGCGATGAAGCCGTAGAGGATTCCCTGCAGCTCGTTCTGCGGGAAACCAATGCCGAACACGAACGCCACTCCGACAGCGAAAACGAGACCGGCGAAGATCTGGCCACCGCGCGCCGCGATCCGCGTTGCCCCAAAACGGTCCTTGGTGATGCCCCAGATGGCGGCACGAAGCACTCGCCCTCCATCAAGTGGAAACCCCGGCACGAGGTTGAACGCGGCGACGATGAGGTTGATTGGCCCGAGGTAGCCGGCCACGGCGGACACGGTCTGCAGCCACGGCGCACTCTGGAGAGCGGAATCGGCGGCGAAGGCGACGATCACGCCGGCTATGCCGATGACGATGCTCGTGAGAGGGCCGGCTGCCGCCATGAAGAACTCAGCCTTAGCCGACGGGGGCTCGCGGGTGAGGCTCGCGACCCCGCCGAGCATGAACAGCGTGATCGACGAAACGGTCATCTGAAATCGCCGGGCGACCAGCGAATGCGCAAGCTCGTGAGCCACGACTGAGGCGAAGAAGAGCGTCGCGGTCACCGCGGAGACGACGAAAGTCTTCTGGCGCGACCACTGCGGGAACTGGTCCGGGTAGATCGCCTCCGAGAGGTTCGTGACAACGACGAAGAAGATCACGATCCATGAGAAGTGGACATTGATGTCGATGCCGAAGATGCGGGCTACGCGGATCGAGCCGGGCATGTTCCCGAGCATAAGCCGAGGGGGCGGCCGAAGCCGCCCCCTCGCGCCCGACTAGTTGCGCTGGTCGTTGTCGTTGATCTGACCTCGGATCTCGCCTGCTGGTTGCGTGGTGGAGTGGACGTTCGCGTACGCGACACCGGCCCGGATCGCGGCGACGAGCTCGTTCCATTCGCCCGGTGCGATCCCCTGTCCGCTCGGACCGATGACATCCGCGGGCGTGATCGTGCCGCTGATTGTCGTCCCAGGAACACACGGCGCCGGTTTGGTGCCGCCACCGCAGAGGAACGCGGCGACGCCGCCTGCGACGCCACGCTGGCCGAAGTGAACGTGGGCGAAGAGCACATTGCCGTTGAGATTGGCGAAGGTCAGCGTGTAGTGAATGGTCTGATTCTCATCGTCGACGGTGGCCGCGAACTCGCCGCTCCCCGCGCTGGAGACTGCCGGAGTCTCTTCGTACCCGGTGAGGGCTGTTTTGAAGCGGCTCTTGTCGTTCGCGGCGACGATGCCCGCGATGGCGACCGAGAGCACCGCGAGAGCAAGGATTGATAGCACGAGCAACTTGATACGCACGGCTCTACCTCCCCGATTTCTGCTGGGCCGTTCGGAATACGCGCGGACAGTGCGCCTGGATCAGGACGACGATACTTGAACGCGATGGACGCTTACCTGGCTGTCGTTGCGAAACGCGAAGTCCGCGAATACGCGGATCGTCCCGTCCCCGAGGACGTCCTCACGAAAATTCTGCAAGCGGGTCGAGCGACGGGAAGCGCGAAGAACAGCCAGCCGTGGCGTTTCATCATTCTGAAGGACCGGCAACATCGGCACGATCTCTCGAGCGCGATGATGGCGCCGCGGAATCTTGATCGCTGCGCAGTCGCGATCGCGGTCGTCCTGCTCAACGAACGCCTGCGTTTCGACGCCGGGCGAGTCGCGCAGAACATGATGGTGGCGGCGTGGGCCCTTGGAGTCGGCACCTGCCCGAACTCGGTGCGCCCCGACGAGCACGATCGGATGCGGCAGGACCTGCGCGTTCCAGGCGATGCCGCGATCGCGACCATCATCACTCTCGGTTACCCGGCCGCGAGCCAGCCGCGACCGCGGCCGAAGGCTGATCCCCAGAAGATCGTCGCCAAACTGAATCGACTTCCGTTGGAAGAGCTCGTCCACCGCGAGCGTTTCACCGGTTAACATGTAAATCAAAACCGGAGAGACATTGACCCTCGCACCACCGACCGCTCGCTTCGGCGAGCTCGCGATCCACCCCGACATTTCCCGCGCCATAGATGAGCTTGGCTTCATGGCGCCGACGCCCGTGCAGACTCGGGCGATCCCCGTCCTGCAGGCGGGCCGCGACCTGTTTGCCCAGGCGCAGACCGGCACCGGAAAGACCGCCGCGTTCGCGATACCCATCCTCGAGAGAGTCGATGCCGCATTGAAGAAACCGCAGGCCCTCGTGGTGGTGCCGACCCGCGAGCTTGCCCTCCAGGTGACACGCGAGTTCGGGGCGCTCGGGAAATATCGGAAGTCGCACGAGGCGGCGATCTACGGCGGCGTCCCCTACGGGCCGCAGGAGCGCGCTCTCGCGCGCGGAACGCAGATCGTCGTCGGCACCCCGGGGCGCCTGCTCGATCACATCGAGAAGGGAAATCTCGACCTCTCGGGTCTCTTCATCGTCGTGCTCGACGAGGCCGACCGCCTCCTGGACATGGGCTTCGCACCCGAGGTGAGGCGGCTGCTGCGGCGAGCGCCCGAGCGGCGGCAGACCGCCCTCTTCAGCGCGACGCTCGTCGCGGACGTGCGCGAGCTCGCCGGCCGCTTCAGCCACAACGCGGTCGAGGTTGCCATCGAGCCGGAGAAGCAGAACGTCGACAGCATCGACCAGGTTTATGTCGAGGTGCTCGAGCAGGACAAGGTCCGAGCGCTCGAGGAGCTGCTTCGCCGGTACGAGACGGACCAGGTGCTCGTGTTCCGGCACACCAAACGCGGCGTCGACGATCTCGAGGACAAGCTACGCAAGAAGAAACACAACGTCGCCGCGATCCACGGCGATATGACCCAGCGGGAGCGCGAGCGCACCCTCGAGCGGTTTCGCGAGGGCGATCTGCATGTGCTCATCGCGACGAACGTCGCCGCGCGAGGGCTGCACATCGAAGACATCAGCCACGTGGTCAACTACGACCTTCCCGAGGACGCCGAGGTCTTTACCCACCGCGTCGGGCGCACCGGCCGCGCCGGCAAGACAGGAGTCGCCGTCACCTTTGTGGGGGAGTGGGACTTCGACCAGTTCGATCAACTTCGTGCCAAGGCGGGCGTGCCCTTCCGCCGGGAGATCCTCGAGCTCTACGACCGCTAGTAACCTCTCGCTCGTGGCAACGACACGGACTCCCGACCAGCAGGACGCCTACGCCGTCGTTCGCCTGGACTCGTTTCGCAATTTCACACCGCGCCCCGAGAACGTGAGCGTCCGCCGGGTGGTCCACCACTTCGCCGAGGCTGAGCTCGAGGTCCGGCACCTGAACATGACGGCCCCGACCGGGACCGTGTACTTCATCCAACGAACGACCGTCGCGCCTCGGATCGACGTCGTCGTCGATCCGATCCCGCAGGCGGTCGCTACTCCGGAAACTCCCCTTTCGCCGCGCTCGCGCAAAGTGCGCGCCGAGAAAAAGGCCGGGAAGAAAAAGGGCAAAAAGGGCAAGCGCAAGTAGCGCAGGCGAGGCCGTCTCTCGGCGCCGAACACAGCCCCATCCCTAGTCGAGCGTTAGCGATCCGACCATTTCTTGCAGCGTGCGCTCGGTCACCGCGTGTGGGCCTTCGGTACCTGGGCCGGTCACGTAACGGAGGATGAGCATTCGATCGCCGCGCTCGAGGTAGTACGCGTGCATTCGCAGCGATGGTGAGATGGCCCACGACGCCGTGTACGCCGGAACCTGACTCAGCCTGGTCTCCCCCACCACGCACGGGTTCGGCCCGCATCCGTCGACTCGCGACCAATCCATAGGCAGAATCCCTCGCCGGTCGTGCACTTCCACGACCAGATCCCACGGAGCAACCACCTCGAGTCCGACCAGGTGCGTCCATTCGGCGGAGCTCTGGGCCGTGAACTCGACGCGGTCCAGCTCGCTGCTCGGAGGTGTGGCATCGCGAAGCGGAGGGGCGACGCGCCAATCCGCTGGCAGAACGATCCCGTAACCAAAGGCATCGTTGCGATAGACGTTGCACACGCCGCGAAGACAGGCGGGCCGCGGAAGATTGACGAGCGGGGTCGTTACCACTCGCCGGCCCGTCGCCGCCGCGTCGCCCGCTTCTCGGGCGGTCAGCACCGCACCGAGCACGAGGACCGCCGTGGCGCAGATGACCACGGCGGTCAGCCGTATCGATCGTCGCGTCGAGAGCGCCTGCGGGACCCATGAACTCTCCGGCGGTAGGGGAAGGGAGTCGATCTCCCGCCGGAAGACTCGCTCGATGCTGAGCTCAGGAAACATTCCGCACCTCCGCGCGCATGCGCGCTTTCGCTTGGGCGAGCGTCGCGCTCACGGTCCCGGTCTTCACACCGAAGTGCCGTGCGATCTCGCGGTGGTCGAGGCCGAGGTAGAACTGGGCAACCACCATCGCCCTCTGTCGCTCGGTGAGCCCGGCGAGTAGTCGTCCGACCTCCATTCGATCGAGCGAGGACGCGATCTCATCCTTCGAGGCATGCGATCGCGCGTGGTCGAGGCGCAGCAACGTTCGGCCGAAGCCGCGCCGGCCGGAACGCACCGCCACGACGAAGAGCCACCCCGCGAGGTCATCGTCTGCGGCGGGCGGCTTGCGCAAGCCCGCGACGAACGCGTCTTGGATGGCGTCGAGGGCGCGGTCGGGGTCGCGAAGCACAGCGAGCAGCGCGCGATACACCCGCGCGAACTCGAGTCGGTAGAGCTGCTCCCAACGTTCCGCGCTGATCGTGGTCGGCACCATCAATGAAATGCGGGGGACCGACCCAATTCGTTAGTCGGGTTCGCCCAAGACTACGGCGGGCCAGCCGGAGCGTACGCGGGCGTGCATTGAAGATCGCCGCGTCGCATCACAAGAGTGGGCCGGTGATCCATTTCGCCTCGGGTCACTTCCCGGCAGTAGACCCAAGCGCCAGCGTACTCCGCGCCGAAGACTCCGAACACCTCGTCGTCCCGCCTGCTGGATCCGCAGCTGACCAGATATCCCCAGCCCATCTTGCCGCCAGGCTCGAGGACTCTCCGCAAGCTCGGAACTTGAGCACCCTCCGGATAGACGATCAAAGGAACGGAATCGGCGTTCTCGAAGTCGATCGAGCCTCCCGGGTCACCCATGATCGGACAGCCGCTCAGCCTCGTGTAGCCAATCACAGTGACGGTGCAAATGGCGAATAGACCAAGACACGAAACAGCGACGGTCCGGACTGCTCGCCCCACGACCGCCGAGCGGCCTCCGCGAAGCCATGCCACTGTCTGCCAGCGAAGCGCCAGCAGAAAGACCGTGCTGGCCAAGAGCGCGAGCGGGATCAGGTAGTCGGACCAGTCACCTTGGAACAGAGCGAGCATCGCTACGACGGCGAGACCAGCCCAGACCAAAGCGATCGCGACCGACCGCGCGGAAAGGCTCACTTCCGCCTGCAGGTTACGCCGGGACTTTTGCGAGCTCCTTACGGACGACCTTCGTCGCTTCGACCACGGCCACGCACTTCTCGACGCACTCCTCGATGGTGCGCGTCTTGAGACCGCAGTCGGGGTGCGGCCAGAGCTTCTCGGCCCGGACGTAGCGCAGGCCTTTGCGGATCCCGTCGGCGGCCACGTCGACCGTCTCCGTCTCGTGCGCGTGCACGTCGACGATCCCGATCGCGAGCTCCTTCGTGAAGGGATTGCGGTCGAATAGCTCGAGCCACCGATAGCCGTAGTTCGCCATCGCAAGGTCGAGCTGGTCGACAGGCAGGTCGAGCACCTGCGGGTAGATCGCCGCGAAGTCCCCATAGCAGATGTGAGAGATCGTCTTTGCCGAAAGGCCGGCGGTCACGATGCCCATGGCTTCAATGGCGATATCGATCTCCTCAGGCCGCGCGTGGATCGCGGGCTCGTCGATCTGGATGTACTTCGCACCAGCACGCTCGAGGTCGCGCGCCTCGTCGCGGACGATCTCGGCGAGAGCGAGCACCGCGTCGCGGCGCGTTGGGTAGGCCTCGTTGTAGGACCAGTCGAGGAGCGTGTACGGACCGGTGAGCATGCCCTTCACCGGCTTGGACGTGAGCGACTGCGCGTACTCGAACCAGCTGACCGTCATCGGACGGAGGCGCTCCACCTTTCCCGCGATCACCGGCTTGTGGTAGTAGCGATTGCCGTACGAGCGCACGAGCCCGCCGATCTTGAAGCCCTCGAGCCGCTCCGCGAAGTACGCCACCATGTCGCCGCGGTACATCTCGCCATCGACGAGGACGTCGAGTCCGATGTCCTCCTGGCGCCGGATCCATTCGGCCGTCGCCCTGCGCTCGAGCTCCTCGAGCTCGGCGGCTCCGAGCTTGCCCCGGGCCGCCTGGGCACGCGCCTTGGTCAGGTACTCGGGCTTTCCGAACGAGCCGACCGTCGTCGTCAGCAGAACGTTGTCGGTCATGCCGGGGCCCCCGCCCCGCCAGGGGCCCCTGCCCCTGCTTTTTCGCCGCTCAGGAGCCGCGCTCCCTCGACCAGGGCCGTGAGCTTCGCGCGAGCGACGTCGCGCGGCAGGTATTCGAGCGACGTTGTGGTGGCAAGGACGAGCCGCTCCTGCGGCACGAGCCTCTGGGCACGCTCCGCGTAGCGGGCAACTTCGTCGGCGGTCTCGAGGCGGGTATTACGCGCGTCGACAACTCCGAGGAGTACGTACTGGGTGCGGAACGCGTCGAGCCGATCGAACGCGGTCGTGTCCCGGCTGCGCACGTCGATGCCGACCGCGGCGACGGGGAACGACGCGAGAGACTCGAGCACCGCATCGGCCGGGAAGAAGTAGGTCACCAGCGTGAGCGCGAGGTCGGGGTCCGCGAAGCGGCCGTACGCCTCGCGCGCGAGCTCGATGTGCTTTGGCGATGCGACGACCGCCGGATCCTCGATATCGATCATCGTGGCTCCCGCCGCCTTCAACCCGGCGATCTCCCTCGCCGTAGCGTCTGCGACCGCGAGCACGCGGTCCTCCAGAGAGCGGTACTGCTCGTCGCGGGCGGCGAGGGTCGCGAAGGTCAGCGGTCCCGGGACCGACGCCTTGAGCTGGGACTTCGCGACCCCTCGCGCGAAGGTGTAGTCGCGCACGAGAGAACGCCCGTCGGTCACGATTGGCCCAGCGATCACGGGCTGCCGGAAGTACGTGTTGTTGTCGTAGAACCTCTCGAGGGGACCCGGCTCGACGCCCGACCACGCACGTGAGAAGGGCGAGAGCAGATCGTCCCAGCGAATCTGCGCGTCGTTGGTGACGTCGACGCCAGCGGACTCGATCTCGCCGACCGCGGTCCTGGTGACTTCGTCGAAGACTTTGTCCAGGTCGGCGTCGCCGATCTCACCGCGATCGTGACGATGAAGCGCGCGGCGCAGCTCTTGCCCGTCCAGGCCTTCGCCGATCTTTGGATATGCGCCGATGACGGTCGTCTTCAGCGTCATGCCGGCACCCGCGCATCCGGCCTCGGGAGGAGCCCGGCCGCCTCGACGACACGCGCGACCGCCTCAGGCCACTCGATCGCGTACAGATGCACTCCACGCACACCGGGAAGGGCCTTCAGCGCTTTCACCATCTGAACCGCGATGGCGATGCCCTCGGCCTCGGCATCGCTCGCCTTCTTCAAACGGTCGAGCACCTCCGGACCGATGGCGAGACCAGGGACCTTGGCGAGCCGCTCCGCCTGGTCCGGCGAGCGAAGAACGAGCACGCCGGCGATCATCGGCACGTCGCGGGAAGCCCCGCGACGCACCTCGACGAGCCAACGACTGAACGTCGCGAGGTCGAAGACAGGCTGCGTTTGGAGGAAGTCGGCGCCGGCCGCGATCTTGTCCAAGGTCTTCGTGAGATCGGCCTCCATCGGCTTGGTGAACGGCGAGGCGGTCGCGCCGACGAGCATCTTCGGCGCTTGTTTGATCTCGTCGCCCGAGAGGAACTGCGCCTGGTCGCGCATCCCGACGGCCATCTTCACCAGGCCGACCCCATCGAGGTCCTTGACGAACACGGCGTCGGGGTGGTTGCCCTGCTTGGGGTCGTCACCGCTCATGAACACGAAATTTTCGATGCCGATCGCCGTGGCGCCGAGCACGTCGGCCTGTAGGGCGATCCGGTTCCGGTCGCGGCCGGTCATCTGGACGATCGGCTCGAGGCCGACGCTCCGGACGATCGTCGCCGCGGGGATGGCAGCCATCGCGACCATGGCCCGGTTGCTGTCGGTGACGTTAACGGCGTCGACGACGCCCTTGAGCGCCTCGGCCCGGCGGCGCACGACACCCGCCGCGGCGCTCTTCGGCGGATTGAGCTCCGCCGTGACGACGAATGCGCCGGATCTGAGAAGACTCGCCAGTGCGCTCAAAAGAAAAGACCTCTCCTTCTATCTATGACGAGAGGTCTTCCTGTTCGGTCGACCCTCTCATCTTTCCCTGGGCTCATCCATCGGGACGGAATTGGCACCGCAGCGGGACTCCGCCGGTTGCCGAGGCGTCATCGGGCCGTTCCCTCAGCCTCTCTGCATGAAAGGGATCGCGTATGAAGTTTCGACGAATGCTAGCACGTACACTTCGGCCCCGTTCCCATGACCGATCGGTTCATCGAACACTCGCTGCGCGCGTTCAGCGACGATCTCTCCTCCGACGCGCCGGTGCCCGGGGGTGGGAGCGCCGCCGCGTATGCCGGCGCGATGGGCGCGGCCCTCGCCGCGATGGTGGGACGCATCACGATGAAGAAGGACCGCTCGGATGCGCTGGAGGCATACGTCGAGGAGACCGACAACCTCCGTTCGGATTTCCTGCGTCTCGTCGAGGACGACAGCGCTGCGTACGCGCGGGTCGCGGAGGCGATGAAGCTTCCGCGCAAGACCGACGACGAGAAGAAGGAGCGCCAGGACCGCATGCAGGCCGCACTTCTCGCGGCTTCGCGGGTGCCGCTCGAGGTAGCGGAAACCGCGCGGCGGCTGCTCGACGCGTGCGAGCGCGGTGTCGCGAGCGCAAGCCCGATGACGGCGAGCGACATCGGCGTGGGGGCGCTCATGGCCGAGACCGCGCTGCGCGGAGCCGCGTTGAACGTGATGATCAATCTCGCGTCGATCAAGGACCCGGCTCAGGTCAAAGTCATCTCCGAGCATCTCGACCGCGCAGTCGATGGCAGCGACGAGCAACGCCGCCGCATCACGGATTTCGTCGAGTCGCGGATCGCCCGGTAACACCGTGCGGCTGCTCGTTGGCAAGCCACTCGCCGAAAAGCTGCACGAGCTGTCACGCGAGCGAAGCGCAACCCTGCGTGCGCGCGGGATCGCGCCGCGACTCGCTGCGGTGTCGGTAGGGATCGACCCGGCAGCGAACACCTACCAGCAACGCCTCGCCGCACGCGGCAAGAAGCTGGACATCGCGGTGGACGAGATCGACCTCCCCGGTGACACGCCGGAGCGCCAGCTGGCTGCGACCCTCGAGCGACTCGGCGCGGACCCGCGGGTCCACGGCATCCTCCTCCTGACTCCCCTACCCGGAACGCTCGACGAAGGGCACATCGTCGACCACATCGTTCCCGCGAAGGACGTGGAAGGTATGAACCCGTTCAACGTTGGGTTGCTCGCGGACGGACGCCCACGGTTCGTGCCGTCCACGGCCGACGCCGTGATCGAGCTGCTCAAGTTCCATGGCGTCGCCCTGCGCGGCGCGCATGCGACGGTGGTCGGACGCAGCACGGTCGTCGGGCGACCGGTCGCCTACCTCCTGCTCGGCGAGGACGCGACGGTGACCATCGCGCATAGCCGAACGCCGGATATCGGCGCGATTACAAGGAATGCGAGTGTGGTCGTGGTCGCCGTCGGGCGTGCCGGATTCCTGAAGGGCGACATGCTCGCTCCCGGAGCGACCGTGATCGACGCGGGGATCAACGTGACGCCGCACGGGATCGTCGGCGATGCCGACGTCGAGAGCGTCTCGCCTATCGCCGGTGCGCTGAGTCCTGTTCCGGGCGGCCTCGGTGCCGTGACGACTGAGCTATTACTGCGAAACGTGCTAACCGCCGCGGAGCGCCAACAAACGGACTGACCGAGGGATGCCCCGCGCGGGTCCTGTCCCGGGTCGCCCCGCGCGGGTCCTGTCCCGCTTCGCGGTCAGGGGCCCCTGCCCCTTGGGTCGGGGTCGCGCGCTCGCCTACCGGTCCGCTCCCCACCACTTGGGACCGCTCGCGACTGACGCGGCCGGTCAGCGGCTCGCGCGCAACCCGCTCCCCCGTGCCACCCGCGCGGGACACCTCGGTGATCAGATCTCTACGTTTGCGCTCCCCGGCTTGGTCACGGCGTAGGCCTGCGTGGCGTAGCGCTCGGCGGCACGCAGATCTCCGCGCTTCTTCGCGGACCGGGATAAGCGCATGAGGACGTCGCCGAGCTCGGCTTTCGCATCGAGACTCTTGTAGATCGCCACGACGTCGCGCATGCGGCGCTCGGACTTCGCGGTGTCGCCCTCGCGGAGATCGAGCTCGGCGAGGACGAGCGTCGCGCCCGCGACCGCGCGGTCGGCGTCGGCGCCGCGCTCCCCGACGGCGGCGATCGCGGCCTCCGCACTCGAGCGTGCGAGCGGGGTGTCCTTGGCCTTGAGCGCGACCTCGGCCCGGGTCGCGTAGCAGTGGGCGAGGTAGGCGGCCGGTCCCGATACGCGCGCGATCTCGATCGCCCGGGCGACATGCTCGTAGGCGGCCTCGGTACGACCGGCGTCGGCCGCGATCACCGCGAGCGCGTTGCGCATGATGAGCATCCCGACCAGGTCCTTACCGAGCTCCGCCGAAGCGAGCGCCTTCTGATAATGACCGGCGGCGGCGTCGTGATCCCCGAGCGCGCGATACGCGTTCCCGAGGCCCTGATGGATGAACGCGATCCGAGCGAGGTCGCCGATCTCGCTCGACCACTCGAGGGCCTGCTGGTAATAGGTGGTCGCGGCCTGCGGCTCGCCGAGATCCTGGGCGCAGCCACCCATGGTGATCAGCACGCGAAGCCGTAGGAGCTGATCCGGTGGCTTCGCTGTCTCGATCCGGCGAAGGAGCGTCTCCAGCATCTCGCGCGCCCCCCGCGGATTCCCGGCGATGCGCGTGGCGACGGCGAGCTGATAGTCGGCCGCGCGTCCAAGCGGCTCGTCGCCCAGCTCGGCCGCGAGGCGTTGCGCGATCGTCAGCGTCTTGATCGCCTCGCGACCGCGCTGGAGAAGATTCAGGGCAGAGCCCGCGTGAAGCCGAACGCGGGCGGTCTCGCGCACCGAGAGATTTCCCGCGTCGAGCAGCTTCTCGGCGCGGCGCAGCGCCTCAGGCGCCGAGGCGAACGTGAGGAGGCCCCCGATCGCACCGATCTCCAGATCTCGCTCGCCCCGCGCACGTTCCAGATCCACGTCGTCGAGGAAGTACGAGGCCGGCCGGTCGAGCTTCTTCGCCATGTGCTCGAGCGAGCGCATCGCCGGCCGGATCTTGCCGAGCTCGATCGCGCTCACGTGCGCCCTCGTGAAATACGGCGCCCCGAGCTGCGCCTGCGACATCCCCGACGCGATCCGCGCCTCGCGCATGCGCTCGCCGAGCTTCTTGAGGGAGGGCGAGAGCGGTGCCGGACGGCGCCTTCGCGTCCGCGTGGCGGGCACCCGATGAAGCTAAACGGATAACTCGGCCGTGTCAATCCAAAATCGACAGTGCCGACCCGTCGGAGTGGACCTAGACTGACGCAGGTGCTTGGGGGAAGGATCCGCGTCCTCGTGGTCGACGATCATCCGTCGGTCCGCGAGAACCTCCGCTATCTCGTGAACGCCGAGCGTGACATGGACTGTGTCGGCGTAGCTCGCGATGCGCAGGAGGCCGTCCGCACGTGCCAGGAGCTCACGCCCGACATCGTCATCCTGGACGACGAGATGCCCGGCGGGCGCGGCGTCCAGGTCCTCGAGTGGATCACGAGCGAGCTCCCTGACACGCGGGTCGTGATGTACACCCTCGACGTCGATGTGTGCGATGTCGCCCGGGCCTTCGGCGCGGGTTGCGTGCTGAAGGACGCGAACTACGAAGTGCTGATGCGCGCGGTCCGAAACGGGGCCGCGTCGCTGCCGAGGTCCGCCGAGACGTACTAGCGGCGGGTCATTCCAGCCGGATGAGCGGCGGGTGATCGATGTCTTCAAAGTGCGTGGTGTCGATGAACCGCAGCTTTCCCATCAGCCGGTCGAGCAGCAGTGAATGCGTTCGCGCGCCGCGAGCGAAGAAGTGGACTCCCTTCAGGACTTCTCCGTCGGTCACGCCGGTCGCCACAAATCGGAGGTCCTTGCCGCTGGCCAGATCCTCGGTACGGTAGATGCGCGCTTCGTCAGCGATCCCCATCTTCTTCGCGCGGCCGCGCTCCTCTTCGCTCCGGAAATGAAGACGTCCGATGATCTCGGCGCCAAGGCAGCGGAGCGCCGCGGCGGCGAGCACTCCCTCAGGCGCGCCGCCGGTGCCCATGACGGCATGCACGTCCGTTCCGGCGATGGGCACGGAGAGCGACGCCATGAGATCGCCGTCCTCGATGAGCTTGATGCGCGCGCCGGCGGCGCGCACGTCGTTGATGAGCTTTGCGTGTCGCGGGCGGTCGAGGATGACGATCGTGAGGTCGCTCACATCGCGGTTGAGCGACTGCGCGATGATCCGGAGGTTCTCGGCGACGGGTCGATCAAGGTCGACCTTGCCGCGGGCGGGCGCACCGACGACGAGCTTCTCCATGTAGGTGTCGGGCGCGTGCAAAAGCCCACCCGGCTCCGAGACGGCCATAACTGCGCACGCGTTTGGGCGGCCCTTCGCGACAGGATTCGTGCCCTCGAGAGGGTCGACGGCAATGTGGAGCTCCGGGCCCTCGCCCCGTCCGACGCGCTCGCCGATGAAGAGCATCGGCGCCTCGTCGCGCTCGCCCTCCCCAATGACGATCATTCCGTTGAAGCGCGCGTCCTCCATGGTCTTCCGCATCGCCTCGACCGCTGCCTGATCGGCCTCGTTGTTGTTGCCGTGGCCCATCCAGTGCGCCGCCGCGATCGCG
>DASPWX010000202.1:0-12637 GCA_035637615.1 Bathyarchaeia archaeon
CGTTGGCCTCCGGCCGACGCGACTCCGGCCGGTCTTTGTCGAGGATGTCGTCCGCCTGGCCGAGGCCGCCCTCATCGACCTCCGGCTCTCGCGGCAGACGGTCGCCGTTCTGGGCCCCGAGGAGCTCGGCGCGGGCGACGCGATCCGCCGCATCGCGACCGCGGTAGGACGCACCGTCCCGGTCGTCCCCGCGCCCGTGATCTTTCATCGGATGCTCGGGTGGCTCTTCGAGCGCACCATGACGATCCCGCTCGTCGCAGCAGCACAGGTGCGGATCCTCTCGGAGAGCGTGACCGAGCCGCTTCCGTTCGCGGACCCCCCGCCCGCCGATCTCGCCCCGACCACGATGTTCTCGGTGGACCGGATCCGCGCCGAGTTGCCGCCAGCCGAGCGGTTCGGCCTGCGCGACCTCCGCCTGTTCCAGCGCTGATCGCCGCGCGGCACCATGCTTTGGACGTGACACCGACCACGGCCCGCAGCAGAGCGGCCGACGACGCGCCCGCGACATCGCTCGACCTCCCGGTCACTCGCATCCCCGGCATCGGCAGCGAGTCCGCGAAGCTCCTCGAGCGGATGAACATCCACTCGATCGGGGATCTTCTCTGGCACCTGCCTTCGCGGTTCGACGACTTCTCCAAGTTCGTTCCCCTGCGCCGGCTCATGCCGAACGCGACCCAAACGGCCGTCGCGACCCTGGGGCGCATCTCGCAGCGCCGGACCGCGACCGGCAAGCTCATGACCGAGGCCGAGCTCGCCGAGGAGGACGGCACGCCCACCGACGTGCGCGCGACCTGGTTCGGTCGCGCCTTCGTCAAGGAGACGCATCGCGAGGGCGAGCGCGTCCGGATATCGGGAAAGGTCAGGTTCTTCGGGCGCACGCTCCAGTTCAGCCAGCCGACGCTCGAGCGCGCTGACGCCGAGGCGGTGCACACCGGTCGGCTCGTCCCGATCTACCCGCTGACCGAAGGCATCAAGCCCGGACAGATGCGCCGCTGGCTGCACACCGCGATCGAGGGCGGGACGCGCCGCACCGGCCTCGTGAGCGAGGTGCCGGAGCCGCTCCCTCCGGGGATCCGCGAGCGGCACCACCTTCCGGACATCGCCTCGGCGCTCCGACAGGTGCATTTCCCCGACGACGTCGAGCGACTCTTCGCGGCGCGGCGCAGGCTCGCGTTCGACGAGCTCCTCGTGCTGCAGCTCGCGCTCGCGCAGCGGCGCGCGCGGTGGAAGGCCCAAGCGTCGGCGCTTCCGCTCGCGGTCAACGACGCGGAGCTTTCGCGGTGGATCGCGGAGCTGCCGTTCGCGCTCACCGGCGCGCAACAGGAATCGTTCGACGAGATCCGCGCGGATCTGGGGAAGCGCATCCCGATGTCGCGGCTGCTCGAGGGTGATGTCGGCTCTGGGAAGACGGTCGTCGCCGCGCTCGCGGCGCGGATCGCCGCCGCTTCGGGAGCGCAGACCGCGCTGATGGCGCCGACCGAGCTCCTCGCCGAGCAGCACGACCGGTCGCTCGCGGCGCTCTTCGCGAACGGCGGTCCGACGCACGCCCTTCTCACCTCGAGCGTCACCGGCGAGCGGCGGCGCGAGATACTCGCCGGTCTCGCCGACGGATCGATCGACGTGGCCGTCGGCACGCACGCGCTCGTCGAGGAAAATGTCGTGTTCAAGCGACTCGGGCTCGCGGTCGTGGACGAGCAGCACCGCTTCGGAGTCCGCCAGCGCGCGACCTTCCGCGAGAAGGGAACGGGCGCCGACCCTCACCTTCTGCTCACGACGGCGACGCCGATTCCGCAGACCCTGAATCAGACCATCTATCGCGACCTCGACATCTCGGTGATCGACGAGATGCCCCTCGGGCGGAAGCCGATCATCACGCACCTGCGAACACCGGAGCACGTTGCGGCGGTCTGGGAGGGAGTCCGGCTCGCGGTCAAGCGCGGCCAGCAGGCGTTCGTGGTCACGCCGCGGATCGATCCCGCCGAGGAGGGCGGCGACGATGTCCCGAGCGCGATCGCCACCGAGCAGGAGCTCCGGCAGGAGGAGCTTCGCGGCCTTCGCATCGCACTCATGCATGGCCGCATGGCGGCGAAAGAGCGCGACTCGGTGATGCGCCGTTTCGCCAATGGCGAGGTCGACGTTCTGGTCGCCACCACCGTCATAGAGGTGGGCATAGACATACCGAACGCGACCGTGATGGTCGTCCTCGGCGCGGAGCGATTCGGTCTCGCCCAGCTGCATCAGCTTCGGGGGCGGATCGGGCGCGGATCGGAACGCTCCTACTGCGTCCTCGTGAGCGATGCGTCCGATTCGGAGAGGCTCGCGGCTATGGTGGAAATGAAGGACGGCCGTCCGATCGACGGCTTCGAGCTCGCAAAACGCGACCTGGCCATCCGCGGCGCCGGTGAATTCCTCGGGGCGCGCCAGCATGGTGTTCCGGAGCTGCGCATCGTCAATCTCGCCGACGTCGACCCGGAGCTCATCAGCGAAACCGCCGAGGAGGCCGATCGTGTGCTGGCCGGCGATCCGGAGCTCGCGCGCGCGGAGCATGCCGAGCTCTCGCGGGCCGTCGATCAGCTCTGGCGCCGCTACGCGCTCGCCTGATGCGAGTGATCGCGGGAGAGGCGAAGGGCCGGACCCTCGTGGTGCCGCGCGGGGGCGGCACCCGCTCGGCGACGGATCGGATCCGCGAGACGTTGTTCGCGATCGTCGAGCCGGAGCTCGACGAGGCGCGGGTGCTCGACCTCTTCGCCGGGGCCGGGACCCTCGGCATCGAGGCGCTCTCGCGGGGCGCCGCGCACGCGACCTTCGTCGAGCGCGGCGCCGAGGCGATCAAGGCGCTCCGCCGCAATCTCGTGACGACCAACTTCGAGGCGCGGTCCGAGATCGTTGCGGCGAACGTCATCGCCTACCTCGACTCCCGGCCGCGCGGTCCATTCGAGGTCGTGTTCTGCGACCCACCGTTCGCCGACGTCGGCATCGCCGAGGCCACCCTGGGTCATGACGCGCTGCGATCGGCGGTCGCTCCGGACGGGCTCGTGGTCATGCGCGCGCACGGCAAACACGTGCCCGCGATCCCGGCCTCCGCGCACATCGCACGGGTCAAGGAGATCGGCGAGGAGAAGCTCCTATTCCTGCGGTACATTGGCCGCGCTGCGGGAGGGTGACGTGGACATACAGTTCCTGGTCGAGCGCCTCGAGGCCCTCGTTGTCAACGGAAGAAAAGTCCCGATGACCAGCCAGGTCATCCTCGAGCAGGCCGCGGTCCTCGACCTCATCGACCAGCTCCGCGTGGCGATTCCCGAAGAGGTCAAGCAAGCCCGTCGCATCAACCAGGAAAGCGATCGCGTGCTGTCGAAGGCCCGCGAGGAGGCCGAGCAGATCATCGGCGCCGCTCAGGAGCAGGCGGCGCTCTTGTTGCAGGATCAGTCGATCCTGCGCGAAGCCGAGACGCGCTCGCAGGACGTGCTCGATAAGGCGCAGGCGAAGGCTGAAGAGACGATGCACGGCGCCGATCAGTACGCCGCGGATGTCCTCGTCAGGCTGGAGAGCGACCTGGTGAAGACCCTCTCCGTAATAAAGAAGAGCCTCGAAGTGTTAGAGGAGCGACGAGCAGCGCCGACGGAGGGCTAGGCCGCACCATGAAGATCAACGTCGCGCCGCTGCTGAAGCAGCCGGTCGGCACCCAGGCCGACTACGAAATCACCGAATCGCCGATCGACCCTCACGGCGAGAACGCGGGCCTCACCGAGGCGGGTGCGACGAGCATCGACGCGGAGATCGTTGCGACGCACACGAATCCCGGCGCGTACCTCGAGGGCGATGCGCGGGCGACCATCGCCGAGCAATGCAGCCGCTGCCTGCGGCCGATCGAGACGCCGGTCGAGACACACTTCGCGGAGCAGTACTACTCGACGATCGACGTCGTGAGTGGCGATCCGAAGGACGCTCCGCCTGCTGACACCAAGCGGATCGGCAGCGACTTCAAGATCGATCTGACGCCGCTTCTACGCGAGGAGCTCTTTCTGGCGACGCCGCTCGCGCCGCTCTGCAGACCGGATTGCAAAGGGCTCTGCCTGGTGTGTGGTCGCGACCTCAACGAAGAGCCTCACGACCACGACGCTCCAGTCGATGAACGGTGGAGCAAGCTCGCAAAGCTGAAGGAATTCCACCCGGAACGCTGAGGCGCCTGCCGCTGCTCATCCCTGGCGCCGTTGAGTGCGCCAGGCCGTAACCAGCGGATCCTTACTCCACCGAGCATCGTATTTTCCTTGAGTCGCGCACAGTTCCTTGCTCCGGTCGGGCAGACTGCCCCACACGTGAACTGGAAGCGTTGGCTCGTCCCTCAGTCTCCGCCAGCTATCCCCGGCCCAGACGCGGAGGTACAACCAGAAAACAACGAGCGGGGCATCAGGCGCGCCGTGCACGAAGTCGATCCAACCCTGTGCCTGCGGACGTCCGATCCTGTCGATGACGCGGACGTCGGACATCTCCTCTAGGTGGCCATCCAGAAATTCCGTGCGGTGTCCCTCCTGACACGGATTCGACCAGTCGAAGGAGAAGCCTTCGGTTGAGACGCCGTAGTGGCGGAGATCCAACAACAATTCGCGCTCAACATGAGCGAGCAGCTCGGGCCCCATCTCGTTGGCGGGATGTCCGCGCTCGGTCATGGATTCGGCCTCGCGCGTTCCGGCGAAGTCACATGCTTCGGAATGCGGCCACGCTACGACCACCCGGCCGGTAGAATCAACGAAACCCCCTCGAGGAGAAACGCTTTTGGCTGGCCAGCCCAAGAAACGGATACCGCGCGCGGCACAGGGCGAGCGCCGCAGTCATCTCGCGCTACGCGCGGCCAATCTCGTGCCGTGCCCTCAGTGCAAGTACCCCAAGCCGCCGCATCACGCGTGCCCGCAGTGCGGCACGTTCCGCGGCCGCCAGGTCATACCGATCAAGGCGAAGCGGACGCCGGCTTAAGAAGAACGGCGCTCCAGTGAAGATCGCCGTCGACGCGATGGGCGGCGACCACGCCCCGGACGAGATAGTCCGGGGCGCTCTGTTGTATCGGGAAAAGGGCGGTCCCTCGGACCTCGTGCTCGTCGGGCGCGAGGACCCGATCCGTAAGGTTCTCGGTGCCGAGATCCCACCAGGCATCACGATCCGCGCCGCGCAAGACGTGGTCGGAATGGATGAACATCCCGCGACCGCACTGCGACGGCGCGCCGACACCTCGATCGGTGTCGCCACGGCGATGGTCAAGCACGGCGAGGCCGATGCCGTGGTGTCGGCCGGCAACACCGGGGCCACGATGGCCGCGGCGCTTCTCGTCCTCGGTCGCATCCGCGGGATCGACCGCCCAGCGCTCTGCGGCATGTTGCCGACCACGAAAGGAAAACCGGCGTGCCTGCTCGACGCCGGCGCCACGATGGATGCTGACGAGCACAACATCCTCCAATTCGCACGCATGGCGTCCCGTTTCATGGAAAAGATTCACGGCGTCGATCGGCCGTCGGTTGGACTCATCAATGTCGGCGAGGAACCCGAAAAGGGCGGGCGCATGCAGCTCGCAGCGCATGCGCTCCTCGAGGGCGCCGAGGATCTGAACTTTTACGGCAACATCGAGGGCCGGGATGTGACGCGAGGCATCACCGACATCTGCGTCACCGACGGCTTCACCGGCAACGTTCTGGCCAAGGGGATGGAGGGCGTCGTCGACGTCTTCGTCGAGGGCATTCGCCGCGACATCTTCGGCGGGCCGCTCGGCAAGGTCGCGGGTCTCATAGCGCTCGGCGGCATCTCGAAGTTCCGCAGCCGCATGGATTACGACCCGTACGTGTCCGCGCCGCTTCTGGGCGTCGCCGGAATTTCCGTTGTCACGCATGGGCGCGCGCGGGCGAACATGATGCGCCGTGCGATCGAGGTCGCCGAGCGCGCCGTGTCCACGCGACTTCTCGACGCGCTCGGCGAGGGCGTCGCATCAGCAGCGTGAGCGAGCGGCCGGCGCGCGGCGGCCGCCATCCCGCCCGGCGGCTCGCGCTCCAGACGCTGTTCGAGATCGACTTCAATCGCGCAGACCCCAAGGAGACCTGGCAGCGCGGCGCGTTTCGCGCCGGACTCACGGACGAGGCCAGCGCGTTCGCGTGGGATCTCGTCGAGGGAGTCTTGAAGCACCGCAAGGAGCTCGACACGGAGATCGCGCAGCTCGCCCCGGAGTTTCCGATCGATCAGATGGCGCGCATCGACCGCAACGTGCTGCGGATCGCGCTCTACGAGCTTCGCGTCTCTGGCGATGCGCCCGCCGGCGTCGTCATCGACGAGGCCGTGGAGCTCGCGAAGATGTTCGGCTCGGAGGCCTCGCCGAAGTTCGTCAACGGCGTCCTTGCGACCGCAGTGGGCGGGAAAAGCTAGCGGATCACGAGCGGGATCTGGACCAGCCCCTGTTCGCTCCCGTCCTTTGGACTGGCCTCGTAGAGGTCGAGCGTCACGTTCCCCGTGAACCCCGATGGCAGCTGAATGCTGGTGTCGAACGTTCCCCAAACGGCGCTCGTCCCAAGACTTGTCAGGAAGTGACCGTTGGCGAGGACCTTTCCGGTGCTGTCCTTCACCCGCCAGACGACGTTCGCCTCGAAGACCCGCGCCGCACCGCTGAGCTGCAGTTCGCAGGTGGTCGAACAAGCTGGAGTCGCCGCGAAGACCTGCGCACGGTAGACGGCGATGCGATCGCTGACGGCGCGCGGAAGGCCGCCGATGTCGATGACGATGCGTGTTGGATCAGAGAGGACCATCGCTCGCCACGGTCGCTGGTCATCGAGGCCGAGCCGGTAGACCTGAGCGCGGAACGAGTTCGGTTTGCCGACGGCTATCCACCGGAGTGGGCTTCGGTCCACCTGCGTCGCGGTCGTGGTGGTATCGGAGCCGTTCGGGACGGTGATCTCGAGCTCGGCCTTTCCGGTCGTCGCGTTCGTCGTGGGAAAAAGCATCGCAGAGAACTGGGGATCGATCGACGCTCCCGAGGTTCCGTAGTCGAAAGTGATGACAAACCGAGCCAGACCCGGGGCGAGGGAGTCGACCGAGTAATTCGTGGAGAGCTGCGCGGCGGTGGACCCGCCCGCGATCTGCAGTGGGTCAAGACTGCCGCTGGCGGTGTAGCCGGAGACGTCCTCGCGCGTGAGCGGCTTCTCGACGACGAGCTGGTCGATCACGGCGTGGGGTTTGCCCTTCTCCGTGATGAGCGCTCGGTTGATCCCGGGTTCCTCGGTGATCGTGTACACGAGCTGCTGTAGCAGGGCCTGCGACTGCGCGGCGCCGTGCACGCCCCAGCCGGGCACGACATCAAACTCGACCGTCGCGAGATCGCCTTGCCAGGCGACACCCATCCACGTCTGGGCTCCTCCTCCCCCCGCGTTGAAGGCCACCAGCGACATCGGGTTGCTGGCGCCCGCCGGAACCTGACCGGAAGCGCGATCACGAAGGGCAGAAAGCCGTACCGAAATGTGGGCGCCCTGCGACGCGGTCGTGGGTACGGTTGTAGGAACGAACGCCCCGACCGGCGGGAGCCCATCGCGCGGGAAATAGACCCACGTCGGGACGCTCGTCGCGACGACCGCGCTCGCCGTCGGAGACGGTACCGGGGCCGATGGGGACGTGGCGGGGGTCGTGGGCGATGCCGCGACTCCGGGCTGACCATCGGTTGGCCGCGTGAGCCACGAGCCAAGCGCGACCGCGAGGAGGATCCCAACGACGGCAAAGCCAAGCTGAGACCAGCCGAAGATCGATCGACGCGCCGGTGCCGTCGCGATCCGGGACCGCTCAAAAGGCGTCTGGTTCAGGTCGATCGTGTCGATCGCGCGCGAAAGGGCGCGCCCGATGATCTCGTCGTCTCGTCGCTCATCACTCATCGCATGGCTCCTCGCGCGAGCCGGCCGGCGAGCTGGATCTGGCGAAGGCGTTCGATCGCCTGATGCAGCGTCGCGCCGACGGTCCCGCTTTTGATGTCGAAGTGGTCGGCGATCTCGTCGTAGGAGAGGCCGTAGTAGTAGCGAGCGACCACCACCGCCCGTTGCCGCTCCGGCAGCTCGCCGAGCGCGGCAAGGAGATCGATCCGGTCCGCGGCGGTGTCGAATCCGTCGTCACGAGGAGGTAACGAGGCCCAGACCTCATCCTCCCGGCGGGCCCGCTTAGCCCTACGGAAGACCTCGCGGGTGCCAACGACGAGGAGCCAGCCCGGAAGCTTTTCGATGTTGTCGAGGCCAGTTCGGTGCGCTTTCACGAAGGCCTCCTGCGCGGCATCCTCGGCCGCGGCGGGGTCGCGTCCGATCGCGAGTAACGCCCGCACCAGGCGGGGATACTCGCGGTCGTAGACCTCGCGCCAGCGGTCGATCATCGGCTTTCACCATAGAGAGGCCCGCCGAGCCCGATTTCTTTAGCGCTACCCGATTGACAGGCCCGACGGCTCGCCGTGACACTTGCCCGGACCTGCCGCCGCGGGCGGGCGGGGGAGGGGTCGCACTTGACCCGGAGGAGGAATTTGTTGGCGCAGGGAAACACCTACGACCGCCTCAAGAAGATCATCGTCGAGCAGCTCGGCGTCGACGAGGTTGACGTAAAGCCTGAGGCCTCGTTCGTGGACGATCTCAACGCTGACTCGCTCGACCTGGTCGAGCTCATCATGAGTCTTGAGGAAGAGTTCGGGATGGAGATCTCGGACGAAGAGGCGGAAAGAATCAAGACCGTAGGCGACGCGCAGGAATACATCGAGGAGCACGTCGCTTAGCGCGCACAATCACGTCGAACGTTGCGCATAGGGGAGGCAGGGGCATCGAGGCCCCTGCCTTTTCTGCGCTTATGGAGGAAGTGACCGACATCGAGATCGGCGGGTATCGCTTCACGGACTTGGCGCTCCTCGAGAACGCGCTGACGCACAGCTCGTATCTCCACGAGCATCCGGAGGAGAACGCGCCCGATTTCGAGCGGCTCGAGTTCCTGGGCGATGCCGTCGTCGATCTTGTCGTCGGCGAAGAGCTCTATCGACGTTTCCCCGACGCCACGGAGGGCGAGCTCACCGCGCTTCGCGCCGCGCTCGTGTCATCGGCGGCCCTCGCGGAAGTTGGCCGGCGCCTGGGCCTACCCGAACGTGCGCGTCTCGGACGCGGCGAGGAAGAGACCGGTGGCCGTAGTCGCGCGGGGCTCGCCGCGAGCCTGTACGAATCCGTCGTCGGCGCGTGCTACATCGAGAGCGGGCTTGCGGCGGCGACCGCACTGGTGGGGCGGACGATGGGCGATGCGATCGCGGCGACACTGAGCTCGCCGCGCAAGTCCCCGAAGACGTTGCTGCAGGAATGGGCGCAGGCCGCGCATCACCCGCTGCCGCTCTACCGCACCCTCGACGTGAGCGGCCCCGAGCACAGACGCGGTTTTGTCGTCGAAGTTGAGGTCGCCGGCAATGTCGCACAAGGCACGGGACCGTCGAAACGGGCCGCGGAAGAGGCCGCGGCCGCGAAGCTCATGGAGCTGGTGACGCAGTGAGCGACGAGCTGAAGGTGATCGAAGGCGGCGGGCAAGCACACGCCGTTCTGAAGAGCCTGAGCCTCGTCGGATTCAAGAGTTTCGTACATAAAACCGAACTCCAATTCGCCCCTGGGATCACCGCGATCATCGGGCCGAACGGCAGCGGGAAAAGTAACGTGGCCGACGCGATCCGTTGGGCCCTCGGCGAGAACAACGCGCGGGTGCTCCGGGCCAAGCGCAACGAGGAGCTCATCTTCGGCGGGAGCGAGACGCGCAAGGCGCTGAGCCACGCCGAGGCGTTGCTGCAGCTCGACAACTCCTCGCGGCGGCTGCCGATCGACTTCACCGAGATCGAGGTCGGGCGGCGTCTTTTCCGCAATGGCGAGGCCGAATACCTCGTGAACCGCTCGCGCGTGCGCCTGCGCGATCTCCAAGATCTGCTCGCCGGTGCGAACCTCGCGGACAATCCCTTCGTCGTCATCGGGCAGGGCCTCGTCGACCAGATCCTCGCGCTACGCCCATCCGATCGGCGAACGGTGATCGAAGAGGCCGCCGGTACGAGACGGCTCCAGCTCCGGCGCGAGGAAGCGCTCAACCGGCTGAAGTCGGCCGAGGTGGAACTGGTCCGCGTGAGCGACATCCTTCGCGAGATCGGCCCGCGGGTCGAAGCGCTGCGCGATCAGGCCAGCAAGTGGAATGAGTACGAGACGATCCGCAACGAGCTTCGGCGCCGGGCGCTGCGCTGGTACAAGGCCTCGTTCGGCACGACGGCCGATCAGCGCGCCGATCTCGCCACGAAGATCGGTGGCGTGGACAAGGAGATCGAGCGGCTGACGGATTACGTCACCGAGGGCGAGTCGACCACGGCCGGAACCGACGAGGACCTGCGCGCCGCGCGACAGGAGGAAGAGCGTCGCCGAATCTCGTCTGCGGATGCGGCATCGACCGAGGCGTCGGCGCGGGAGCGTGTCGCCGGACTCGAAGCGAGCCTCACCGCGATCGGCGCCGAGCGCGAGCGGACGGGCGCGGCCCTCGCCACGCTCCCTGCCGAGCTCGCGAGCCTCCGCGACCGCCGCACGCGCGTCGACGAAGAGGCCAGCGACGCCGCGCGCCGTGCTCGCGAATCCGCCGACGGTGCGCGCACCGCCGAGGAGGACGCGTCGCGAACCCGGGTGGCCCTGGCCGAAGCGCGCGCCGCCCGCGTCGAGACGGAGCGCGCGCATCTCGTGCGGGAGAGCGACGAGCTGCGTCTCGGCGAGGAGGAGCGGTCGCTCCTCGCCCGGGACGAGGAGCTCGCCGGGTCCGCCGCGACGCTGACCAAAGAGCGGGCTGAACGCGAGCGCGAACGACGCCGCATCGCCGCGGACCTCATGCGGGCGCGCGAGAAGGTCGCGGAAGCCGCGCGTGCCGCCGAGAGCGCGGCCGAGCGCGCGGGTGCGGCGCGCAACGAGCTTCAGCGGATCGACGGCGACCTCGCGCTCGTGCGCGGGCAGACCGCGGCGCTCCGCGAGGCCGTTGAGCGTGCGGACGCCGAGCTCGCCGCACGCGAGGAGGCCCACGATCTGCCCGCACTGCCAAAGGGATTCGCGTGGCTCCACGAGCGCATCGCGTCGCCGGAGGTCGTTCGGACGGCTCTGGGCCGAGCCGTGGCGATCGTAGGCGGTGGACCCGTCGACGCCCCGACGCCGAGAGGCTGCAGGCGGGTGGCGGACGGCGTCGCTGTCTTCATCGCACCGGACGACGCGACCGCGCTCGCCGCGGCGACCACGCTCCGTGCGGGCGCGGTGATCGCGCCGAGCGGTCTGCTCGTGCTGCCGGGGCTCGCGCGCATCGTCGATCCGCGGCAGCGCGCCGAGCGCGATGCGACGACGCAGCTCGCGGCGATGGCCGCGCGGCTCCACGAGGAGCTCATCACGGCGGAGCGCGCGCAACGCGACGTCCTCGCTCAGCGCGCCGAGGCCGAGCGCCGGCGCGAGGAGGCCGATAAACGGCTGGCCGCCGCGCAGAGTGCGCGGGGTGATGCCGAAGTCGTCGCGGATAAGCTCGCGATCGCTGAAGCGGACGTTCGCGATCTCGTCCGCGCAGAGGAGGCGAACGCCGCCGCGATCGAGCGCGAGCGTGCGGATCTCCTCACGCGTCGGGAAAAGCTGGCGCGCGACAGCGAGCTCGCGGCTGCGGCGCGGACCGTAGCCTCCGAGGTCTTCGCCACGTCGGAGCGCGGGGAGCAGATGGCCGTCGACGCGCACAACACCGCTTCCAAGCGTGCCGAGGAAGCGCGGCTTCAGTCCGCCACGCTGGAGGAGCGCCGCAGCGCCTCGGTTCGGGTCCGCGACGCGCTCAGCGAACAGGTCAGCGCGACCGAACGGCGCATCGCCGACGAGGAGTCACGTCTGCGGGCGCTCCTCGCGCAGGAGCGCGAGTCTCGCGGTCGTCTCGAGACGGCGCAGCACGATCTGGGACGAGCCACCGCCGACGCGAAGGAAGCCGCGCGTTCGGCCGAGCTCGCGCGGGAACGCGCGCTCGCCGCGGAGGGCTCGCGCCGCGAGTCCGAGCAGCGTCTGGCCAAAGCGCGCGAGCGGCTGGCGGAGCTCCGCGGCGAGCGAGGCAAGCTCGCGGTCGAGGAAGAGCGTGCCTCGGGTGCGCTGCGGCTGCTCGAGGAACAGGTGCGCGCGGAGCTCGGCCTTCCCGAGGACGAGCCGCTACCGGACCCGGCAAGCATCGCTCTCGACGACGAGCCCGATGAAAAAGAGAAGACGAGCACGGTCGCGGCACTTCAACGATTGCGACGCCGCCTCATCACTCTCGAGCCGGTGAACCCGCTCGCCGCGACCGAGCTCGCCGAGATCGGCCAGCGTCACGAGTTCCTGTCGACGCAGAAGGCCGACCTCGAGCGCGCGATGACCGACCTGCGCTCGCTCGCGGACGATCTCGCGAGGACGATCGCGGAGCAATTCAGCGCGACGCTTCAGGCCGTCGACCGCGAGTTCGGCGTCTTCTTCCAGCGCCTCTTCAACGGCGGACAGGCGTCGTTGCGAACGAGCGACGATCCGGAAGAGCCGGGCATCGACATCTACGCACGTCCTCCCGGCAAGCGCATCGGAAGCTTGGCCCAGCTCTCCGGTGGCGAGCGCGCGCT
>DASPWX010000203.1:0-14040 GCA_035637615.1 Bathyarchaeia archaeon
TCTCTCTCGGACCGCGAGTCGCGTTCCTGTTCGCGCTCGTCTACTACGCGCTCGGCGCGCTGCTGCTCCGACCGGTGGACGAGAAGAGGCGGGACGATTAGCTAGACCCGACGCCGCGCATCTACTAATGAGCGCTGATCGGTCTAATCTGATGCGCCTTCGCCAGAATGCGAGCCGCCCGTTCTCGACACTCAAGGTCAGGCGCGGTCTGCGCGAAGTCTCGCAGCGTCTCGATCGCTCTGGTAGTGGCGAGGTAGCCGAGTCCCCTGGCCCAGACGACGCAAAGAACGTGGTCGTGCGCTCGCAGGCCAGCGATCAGTTCATCCTCTCGGCCGGCGAGAACGAGTGCAGCGATTTGCGCGTTGTTACGAACTGCAGGATGTTTTGCGCTCACGATCAGTTCCTGAATCTCTGGCAAGGCAGAACCCGCGCGGAACTGGGTGAGCCGCCAGATAGCATCAACCACCTCTATGAAGTCCTGACCCCGTAGCGCTCGCCTGTATTTCGGGACCAGGCGCCTGGCCCACGCCTTGTCGAGGTCAACCAAGAATCGTTGTGCTTCGATCCTCACATCGCCATCGACGTCGTCCGCAAGCAGCTTCAGCAGAGACACAGCGGACTCCTGCGGGAGCACTCGCGCGGCTGCCCAGCCCGCCCAGTCCCGGACGACCGGATCGGGATGCTCAGCCAACCCGCGGAGGAATTGCTCGGCGGCGTCGGCATCTTGAGCGAGCTCATCCCGCAGTCTCTTCAGCCGGTCCGTCGAGTGCGCTCGAATGGCAACGGCTGCCTGCTCGACCGATGTCACAGCATCCTTTCCTATGGGACGACGATCAGCCAGAAGACTCCTTGGTCCTCCATCCAGACGGTCCCGTCGATGACCGGCCGCAGGTTCAGGCGGTACGTGCCCCGCGTCATCGGAGCGCGCACGGCGAAGCGGAACTCCCCGATCTCGCCCGGCGCGACCGCGGGGACCGTCGTCGTGGCGATGCGGTCGTCCCATAACCAGTTCGCGGCCATCCCCAGCCGGTACGGTGATTTGTCGTCGGCGTTGAGGCCGAGGTTGGCCTGGCGGCCCCAGATCCCGCGGTTCCACGTCTCGGTGCCGGTGTTCGTGAACCTGATCCAGAAGTTCGCGACCTGGCCCGGCGTCATCACGAGGTAGTCCGACTGGCTGAGCCAGCGCGAGTGCCATCCGCTCTCGAGCGCGACGCCGTTTGTCCCGCGCGCGAGGCCGGAGTTCGCATCGACCATCAGAGACGATGCGTCTACGGCGTCGAACGCGCCGGCCGGGATCCTCTTCAGCTCGCTGATGAGCAGGTCGCTCCAGCGCGAGTCCACCTGCCCCTGGAAGAAGAAATTCGAGCCGTTGTCGGCGAGGATCAGTCCATAGCGCTGCATCGCCGTGAGAACGACGCGCGTCTGCGCGCTGTACGCCGACATGTCGAAGTCGCTCCGCAGACGGAAGCGCGCGCCCATCGGCGGGAGCGATGCATCGCGCGCCGCTCCGGCCTGATGACGCGCAGGCCACACGAAGCTCTGGTCGGTGCGCTGCGCCGTGAAGCGAATAGCGTGATCGACGACGCCGCTCGCGACCTCGTTGTAGCGCAGGACGCCCGGCCAGATCGGTAGGCCGGCGGCATCGGCGCTCGTCCACCCGGACGGACGGAGCGCGTGCGAATTGAGGTCGAAGACTGCGCCGGAGCCGGCGGTCGGACGACCGCCGTTCCACGATGCCGCGAACAGCTCGTAGAGGACGCAGGTGTCCTTGTTGAGCATGAACGCGTGCGCGTCCGACGCCGGCTCGATCGGTGTGCTCGCCGTGAAGGGGTACGACACATCGTCGCTCTCGTCGGCGTAGTCGAATGTGAGACGCGTCGTCGGCGTCGCGTTGCTCACAACCTGCAGCTGGTAGCCGTACGGTCCGCCGAAGTCCGGATGGAGCAGTCGCGACGGGCCGCCCATGTTCGCGATCCACGTCGCGCTCAGCTGATGCACCGGCATGCTCTGGATGCTCGAGTGCCAGACATCGTTGCTCGGATAGATCGGGCAGTTGGGCGCTTCGGGCATCGCGGAAGCCGCCGCGGTTTGGCTCTGAGGCGCGAGGAGCGCGAGCGCCGCCAGGAGCGAGAAAAGCCTTCCCACGAGCGAATGAACGCACGGACAGGCGCCATTCGGGCGTCATCTTGACGTCAGAACACCCGTTCCATATCGTGCCTTGGTCATGCGAACGGCCGTTCGATTTCCGGCGCGAGTCAGCCTCGAACAGATCCTCGACACGCTCGCGCGCGACCCCGATTTCAAGCAGATGGTCACGCGCTGGGAGCGCATCCCACCGCGGCGGGCGAGCTACGCGGAATTCCCCGCGTGGCTCGACGGCCGCATCTCGGCGACGCTGCGGCGCCGCGGAATCCTCTCCCTCTACTCGCACCAGGCCGACGCACTGGAGACCACGCACGCCGGGAAGCACACCGTCATCGTCACGCCCACCGCGAGCGGCAAGACCCTCTGCTACGACCTGCCGGTCATCGACGCGATCGCGCAGGATCCGACGGCGCGCGCGCTCTACATCTTCCCGACCAAGGCGCTCGCGCAGGATCAGCTCGCCGAGCTCGAGCGCCTCGCGAAGGACGTCGACATCGACCTCAAGACCTACACGTACGACGGCGACACGCCACCCGCGGTCCGCGCCGCCATCCGCAGTGCCGGTCACGTCGTCATCACGAACCCCGACATGCTTCACACCGGGATCCTTCCCCACCACACGAAGTGGGTGAAGCTATTCGAGAACCTCCGCTACGTTGTGCTCGACGAGCTCCATACCTATCGAGGCGTGTTCGGATCGAACGTCGCGAACGTCCTTCGCCGTCTGCGGCGCATCTGCGCCTTCTACGGCTCGCACCCGATCTTCATCTGCACGTCCGCAACGATCGCGAACCCCGAAGAGCTCGCTCGCCGGCACGTCGAAGACGATGTCGTGGTCATCGACCGCAACGGCGCGCCCAGGGGCGAGAAGGTCCTCGCATTCGTGAACCCGCCCGTCGTGAACCAGTCGCTCGGCGTGCGCAAGAGCGCGCTCTTCACCGGCCGCGATATCGCCGCCACGCTCCTCGCGTCGGGCGTTCAGACGATCGCGTTCACGAGATCGCGTGTCTCGACCGAGCTCCTGCTCACCTACCTTCGCGCCCGCTTTCCGCAGCCGCAGTGGCCGCCGGATCTGGTGCGCGGCTATCGCGGTGGGTACCTTCCATCGGAGCGGCGCGCGATCGAGAAGGGATTGCGCGACGGCTCGGTGCGGGGCGTGGTCTCGACGAACGCCCTCGAGCTCGGCATCGACATCGGCGCCCTCCAGGCCGCCGTGCTCATCGGGTATCCCGGTACGGTCGCGTCGACGTGGCAGCAGATGGGCCGCGCCGGACGGCGCGAGGAGCTCTCGGCCGCGTTCCTCGTCGCGACGTCGCTGCCCGTCGACCAATACGTGGTCCAGCACCCGGACTACGTGCTGCAGCGCTCTCCCGAAGCAGGGCTCGTGAACCCGGACAACCTCCATCTCCTCGTGCAGCACCTGAAGTGCGGCGCGTTCGAGATCCCATTCGAGCGAAAGGAGCGGTTCGGCACGGAGGACACGCCGGGCGTGCTCTCGTATCTCGACGAGCAGGGGATCCTGCACGAGGCCGGCGGTCGCTATCACTGGTCGGCGCAGTCCTTCCCGGCCGAGGGAATGTCGCTGCGCACCGCGACCTCGGACAACGTGGTCATCGTCGACATGAGCGACGGCAGGCAGCGCGTTATCGGTGAGATCGATCGCTTCGGCGCACCGCTGACGCTGCACGAGCAGGCGATCTACCTCCACGAGGGCCGCCAGCTCCAGGTGGAACGCCTCGACTGGGAGAACGCGAAGGCCTACGTCCGCGAGGTCAAGGTCGATTACTACACGCAGGCCGGTGAGTCCGTGCGCATCCGCGTGCTCGACGAATTCGCACAGCAGAGCTCTACCCGGTTCGGGCGCGCGCATGGCGAGGTCCTCGTCTCGATGATCGCGACGATCTACAAGAAGCTGACGATGTACACGCACGAGAACATCGGCTGGGGCAAGATCCACATCCCCGAGCAGGAGCTCCAGACGACCTCGTTCTGGCTCTCGCTCTCGGAGGGGACGATCGCCGGGTGGCCGAAAGAGCGCGTCGAGATCGCGCTCGCCGGCCTCGGGAATCTCCTGCATGGTCTCGCTCCGCTTCTTCTCATGTGCGCTCCGCACGACCTCGGACTCGCCGTGGAGGTTCGCTCGCCGCACACCGAGCTGCCGACGATCTATCTGTTCGACATGACCCCCGGAGGCGTCGGCTTCAGCGAGCGACTCTTCAAATCGACAGACGTACTGCTCGAGCGCGCCCGAGAGCACCTCGACTCCTGTGGATGCGGAACCGGCTGCCCGTCCTGCGTCGGTCCGGCCTACGCCCTCGGCGCCGAGGTGCGCGAAGCCGTCGCGGACCTCCTCTCCCTCCACAAATGAACGATCTGCGAGCCCGAGTCGCCGCGATCGTCGAGCGCGATCGGGCGCAGCACGTCAACAAGGTTGGGGAGAACGGCGGCATTGACCGAAACCCTCTTTACGCGACGGCGGACCCCCCGGCCTCCGGCCGGTACCCCGTCGCGCGGGGGCCCTCGGTCAATGCCGCTGACAGTCCCCGCTTCGAAGTGCTTGAGAAGCGGATCGCACTCGACGATCTCGGGGTCGAGATCGTTGGAAGGGGAGTATGCGATCCGCTACTCATCGCGCACCTGGGTCTGAAGGGCGTATCTCCGGACCGATGGCAGGACATCCTGTTTCTGGATACGGAGACGACGGGGCTCTCGGGCGGGACGGGCACGTACATCTTTCTCATCGGCGTCGCGCACTTTGCCGGTAAGGAATTGGTGCTGAGGCAGCACATGCTTTTGGACCTCGGGGCAGAGCGGGAATTTATCGAGGGCCTGAAGGCCGAGATCGAACCGTTCCGGGCGTGCGCGTCGTACAACGGCAAGGCGTTCGACCTGCCGATCATCCGCACGCGTTTCGTCATGGCCATCCGCAGTGATCTCACCGTTGACGACTCGCACCTCGATCTGCTGCATCCCGCGCGGCGGCTCTGGCGCGACCGATTCGGGTCGACCACGCTGAAGCAGCTCGAGGAGAGCGTGCTCGACGACGGCCGCACGGCGGACATTCCCGGCTGGCTCATTCCGGATGCGTATTTCCACTACCTGCGCAAGCGCGACCCGGCAATCATCGCTCCGGTCCTCGAGCACAACGCCCGCGACGTGATCTCGCTCGTGCGGATCACGGATCGCGTGGCCCGCGCGGTCACGGCCGCGCGGTCGGGCCGCGCACCCGACCACGCGCCCGCGGCATTCGCGCTCGCCCGTGGCTTCGAGCGCACGGGCGAGGTCGACGCCGCGTTCGCGTGCTATGAGAGCGCGTACTACGACGGGGATAACGCCCTCCGCGCGAAGCTCGCGCTGGCGTTCGCGCGACTTCTGGAGCGCCGGGGCGAGCTCGAGCGCGCGCTCCGGATGATGGAAACGCTCGTCGAGCTCGGTCTCGGGTCGGAACGGTGGCGCGAGCAGGCCGAGAGTCGAATACGGAGGCTGTCCAAGAAGAAATGGCGAAAGGCACTACCGACGGCAAGCTGACGATCCGGCCGCTCACGCCGACGCACGTCGACGACCTCAAACGATGACGGCCGAGACGTGGCGCTTCGCCGAGCTCCGCGAGCTCTTGGTCGCCGCGGGGCAACCCCATCGAAGAGGCGGGCAAGGAGGTCCTGACCGCTACGGCGCATCATCTCCCGCCGTGAGCTCGGCGGTCGAGGAGAGCATCCGGCGGTACGGCGAGACCGAACCGCGCATCCACGCATTCGTGCGCTACGACGCGGAGCCGTCGCTCCTCATGGACGCGGCGCTCGAGGCGACCGCCGCGACGGGCGCCCTCGTAAGGATCCCGATCGCGGTGAAAGACATCTTCGACACGGCGGGCGCTCCCGCCGAGCGCGGCAGCGCGCTCTACGCGGGCCGCATCGCCGAGAGCGACGCGGACGTCGTGCGCAATCTCCGCGCGGCGGGCGCGATCATCGTCGGAAAGACGGTCACCGCCGAGCTGGCCATGGCTCATCCAGGTCCGACGCGTAACCCGTGGGACCTCTCTCGTACCTCCGGCGGGTCGTCGATGGGGTCGGCGGCGGCCGTCGCGGCGGGCGTTGTCCCCTTCGCGATCGGGAGCCAGACGAATGGATCGGTGATCAGGCCCGCGGCCTTTTGCGGAGTGGTCGGATTCAAGCCGAGCTTCGGACGTCTTTCGCGCGAGGGCATGTTCGTCACATCGGAAACGCTCGATCAGGTCGGCGGATTCGCGCGATCGGTCGAGAAGGTCGCGAGCCTCGTCGCCGCGATGGCCGGGGAGCCGGTCGCTCGATGGTGGTCCGAAGACCGAACCGCGCCGAAGCTCGCCGCACTCCGGACCGGCGAGTGGGAGCACGCCGACGTCGCAGCGCAGGAACGATTCCAGGCCGATGTCGATCGCCTCGCGGCGGCCGGCGGTCCCATCGCGTGGCCGAATCCACCGTCCGCACTGGACGACGCGCAACGCGTCCTGCAAACGATCATGTACTTCGAGGAAGCGCGCGCGATGGAGAGCGATCTGCGCGGCCGCGAGACGCTCGTGAGCGAGGTCGCGCGGAGGCATCTCGCCGAAGGTGCCGCGATCTCCGACGACACCTACCGCGACGCGTTGCGCGCTCGCGCGCGATTGGCTGAAGCGTTCGCGTCCTGGGCGACGCCCTACGACGCGGTCCTCACTCCTGCCGCGGTCGGTGAGGCGCCCACGCCGGAGACCACGGGCGACCCGCGCTTCTGCACGAGGTGGTCGCTCATCGGCGCGCCGGCGATCGTGATCCCGAGCGGGCTCGGGCCGAACCGGCTGCCGCTGGGGCTGCAGCTCGTCGCCGCGCCCGGGGACGACCGACGCCTTCTCGCGGCGGCGGCATGGTGCGAGGCGAAGCTTCCCTGGATCGGCGCGCCGCCGCTCTAGTCGCCGCTACCGGTATTCCCGCGCCGAGTCGCGTCCCGTCTCGCCGCCCGCGGCGAGCGCGAACGCCATATCGACCGCCTCCTCGGGCGTTTGCGCGAAGTGCAGCTCCGCGATGTTCGCCTCCTCGAGGTGCTTGCCGCCGTAGGCCATCTCCCGAATCCGCGACGACCAGCCGCCGCTCCCTTCGAGGATGACGGTGGGCTTGATCTCGTAGGCGACCGTGAGCTCGTTCAGTGTGCCGATCCTGCCCGAGATCATGATCACCGCGTCCGCCGCGCGGACGGTCAGCGTGTTGCGCATCCACCCCATCCCGGTCGTGATCGCGATGTCGACGAAGTCGTTGGCATCGCGCTTGTCGAAACCCGGAAGGATCCCGATCACAAGCCCGCCGGCCCGCTTCGCGCCGCGACTCACGGCCTCCATGACCCCGGAGAGTCCGCCCGTGACGACGATGCCTTTGCGCTGGGCGACGAGACGCCCGACCTCCTCGGCCATCCGCAACGCCTTTTCGGGAACGGGATCGCGCGGATCTTTCGCGCTCTTGCCGATGATCGTGATGAGGGTGGGGCGCGTCACGGCGCGGTGAGCATAGGTTCGCGCTCGAGGAGCGCGCGCAGGGCCGCGGGCCAGCCGAACCAGTGCCTCGCCGCGACCGCGCTCGTCGCCTCGTCGTAGGCCTCGGCGAGGAGAGCGTCCCACGTCTCGACGTCCGCGAGCCGCTTGCGAGCTCGTGCTTCCCGAGGACGATCAGCCGTCACGCGGGCGACGATGATCTCCTGCAGGTCACCGAGCGTCCAAGGACGTGGCGTGTGCAAGGACCCAAGACCGCCGAACCTGCCCGGGAAATATCCCTCATTCGCTTCGCTCCAGGCGAAAGCGATCGTCTCGCGCCAGAGCGGGTCGTGCGAGGTGCAGAACCCCCACCCCGGCGCGAACACCGTGGGGAGATCGTTCGCGTCGTGATAGTGGCGCGCGCCCTCCCCTCGAGGGCCGGTCACCGCATATGCGAATCGCCCTTCGTCCGCGAAGTGTTCGAGCGTCGCGGCGCGGATATCCCCAGTCGATGGATGCGAGAACGCTCCCAGGACGTGCCAGAGCAGCACGTGGCTCGAGAAGTGATATGGCTGCCGCAACGGGTCGTCGGCAGGCGTCTCGGCCGTCGGCACGAGGCCGAAGGGCGACCGGCGCCGAAGTATCCACTCCAACATCGCGCGGCAATCGTCGCCGAAACGCTCGCGCATGACGTTCTCTCCGGTCAATCGAACGTGGTCCGCGACGAGCAGCAGCGGGTAAAGCTGCTGGTCGAGCTGGAACGCAACATCCTTGGCTTGACCCGAAGCGAGCGCGGCGCGGGGCCACGCGCCATCAGGCCGCTCCGCGACTTCGAAGAGCCAGGTAATGAAACCGTCCACGGCCTCACGAACCCGGGCATTGCCGGGCCCCACTGAGAGAAGCGCGCGGCAGATGTAGTACGCGTCGCGCGTCCAGACAAGGGGCAGGATCTCGTGGTCGGTGATGATCGCCATCACGTTCGCGCTGGCGCGCGACGCCGCGCAGTCGAGCGCGTATGCGACACCCGGGCGGACCTCGCGCGCCCGGTCGTTATCTAGACCGAGACCCGTCCATAGCGCCCGTCGCCCGCGGATCTCGTCGGCGACGTGACGAGCCCCGTCTCGCGAGATGGCGCGCGCTTCGGCGACTGTGGCCTCAAGGTCCCGGCCGAGCGTGACGGCGAGGACGATCTCCGCCGTCGCGCCGGCGCCGATCTCGACCGGGCCAGGCAGAACGACGGCGAACGCGGCGTCGAGCACGCGGTCATCGATCCATAACGTCTCGCCATGGCGCCCCTCCTTGGGCGCGACTGGCGGATGCGGGATGGTTCCCCCTTCGGTGATCTGGGTGTAATCGGCCCGCCCGAGGCGCGGTCGCCCGCTCCATTCGGGGACCACGACGCGAGCCTTTGGACCCGCCGTGATGCGGACGAGCTGTGCGAGGCCGGGCCGGCCGGTGGGCGCGACCGTCCAGACTTCGATCCGTCCGCTCTCGTCCTCGTGCACCCCATGTGGAATGGAGTCCTCTTCGAGGAAGGCGTCGGCTGCGAAATCAAGGAGCGATAACCCGAAAGACGGACGATCGCGCGCCGCCAGCGCAGCGCGGTGCCGCCGCACAGCGTCCTCGTCGCCGCGCAACGACTCGGGGAAAGGCTCGGTCGCGGTGAGCCAGAGACGCCCGATGGCCGGGTGTGTCATGCCCAGCGAGTGCAACCGCCCATTCGGCGTGACCGAGCCCGAGACGATGCCGTTGCCGACGTCGAGCGGCTTGTAGCTCTTGCGGGGGTCGAGCTCCGTGCCGCTCAGCGCTGGATCGCTGAGCCCGTGCCGGCGTCCATCCATCGGAGCGTGGCCTCGTTGAAGTGCAGGTTGACGGCCTGGTCCGGCCGAACGGCGACGTCGATCGGCGCCTGCACTTTCACCGCCGTCTTTCCGACCATGACGGTCACGAGCGCGTGCGATCCGAGCGGCTCGACCACCAGCACCCGCGCGGGGATTCCGTCGCCCGCGATCGTGATGTGCTCGGCGCGCACTCCGAGGACCATCTCCCGGCCCTGGAGGTCGCCGCGCAAGCGCGTGATCGGAACGGCGAAGCCATCGCCCGCGAACGAGCCGTCGCGGATCGCGCCGCGCAGGAAGTTCATCGGCGGCGAGCCGATGAACCCGCCCACGAACTGCGTCGCGGGGTTGTCATAGATCTCCATCGGCGCGCCGAGCTGCTCGATCGCGCCCTCGCGCATGACCGCGATGCGGTCGCCCATGCTCATCGCCTCGACCTGGTCGTGCGTGACGTAGATCGTCGTCCGCTTGACCTCCTTGTGCAGCCGCTTCAGATCGGCGCGGGCCTGCAGGCGCAGGAGCGCGTCAAGGTTCGAGAGCGGCTCGTCCATGAGCAGCACCGGCGCGTCCATCACGAGGGCGCGCGCGACGGCGACGCGCTGGCGCTGGCCACCGGAGAGCTGGGCCGGGTACCGGTCGAGGAAGGGCACGAGTCCGAGGAGCTCCGCGCCCTCATGCACGCGTTTCTCGATCTCGGGCTTGGGGCGCCGCTTCATGCGGAGGCCGAAGCCGATGTTGCTGCCGACGGTCATGTGCGGAAACACCGCGTAGCTCTGAAACACCATCGCGATGTTCCGGTCTCGCGGGGCGAGGTCGGTGACATCGCGCTCGCCGATGCGGATGCGGCCACCGTTCACCTGCTCGAGTCCGGCGACACATCGGAGGAGCGTCGTCTTGCCGCACCCCGACGGACCCAAGAGGACCATGAACTCGCCGTCGCGGACGTCGAGCGTGATGTCCTTGAGCGCCGGGGTCTTGCCGAAGATCTTGCTGACGCTCTCGATCGTGATGCTCGACATCAGCGGGACCCCCAGAGGTTCATCAGGTACTTGCGGATCAGGAAGATGAACACGACCGCCGGAAGGACCATGAAGAGGCCGCCCGCGAACTTGAACGCGAGGGGCGACGTCGAGAGGGACGCGAGCACCTGCGCGGGCAGCGTGCGCGTCCGCAGCGTGAGGATCGTCGCCGCGAAGACCTCGTTCCACGAGATCACAAACGTGAAGATCGCGGCGGCGGCGAGGCCCGGTAGAGCCAGGGGCAGCACGATGCGGATGAACGCCCCCCAGCGGCTGCATCCGAGCGTCTGCGCGGCCTCCTCGAGCTCGTGCGAGACGGCGACGAACACGCCGCCAGTCACGAGGACGATGAACGGCAGCGCCATGGCCGTGTGAACGAGGGCCACCGAGATGAGGTTGTCGTAGAGGCCGAGCTGCAGGAACGTGACGGCAAGCGGGATCGACAGGATGGCGATCGGGAACATCTTCGTCATGAGCACGACCACCTGGAAGGCCTCTCGCCCGCGGAACCGGAAGCGTGCGAGCGCATAGCCCGCGGGGGCGCCCAGCGCGAGGCCGAACACGATCGTGAAGAGGGCTACCAGAAGCGAGTTGAGCACCGACGGGATGACGCCGCGCGCCTCGACGAAGAATTGCATCGTGTCGGTCGAGAGAGAAGTGGGCACGAGCGGCTTCGGGTATTCGAAGATCTTGGCCTGCGGTGTGAAGGCGGAGATCGCGATCAGATAGAACGGCACCAGCACCCAGATCGCGAGGAAGATCGCGCCCGCGTAGAGGACGCTCCGATCGAGGACTCTCGCGTTCATCGCTGCACCTCCGCCTCGCGAAGCCCGAGCACGCGCAGATACACGACGATCGCGACCACCGTCAACGCGAGAACGACCACCGCGTACGCCGCGGCGACGTGCTCGTTGCGGTTCGTCGCATACCACGTGTACGCCTCGCCGGCGAGGACGGGCATGTTGCGGCCGGCAAGCGCGAACACCACCGCGAACGTCTGGAAGGCAAAGATCGTGCGGATGATGAGCGCGGACTGCAGGCTCGGCCGCAGGAGCGGGAGCACGACATGCACGGTGCGTCGAAGCCGATTCGCGCCGAACAGGTCGGCCGCTTCGAAGAAGTCACGCGGGATGAGCTGCAGCCCAGCGATGAGGATCACCAGGACCAGCGCGGTTGCGCGCCAGGACTCGGCGATGACGATGGCGCTGAGGATGCCGGCGAAGTTGTCGAACGAGAGCCAGAGCACCGGCTGGTCGATGACACCGGCGTTTTGCAGGGTGCTGTTCAGATAGCCACGCTCGGTGAAGACGGCAAGCCAGAGAATGCCGGCCGCGAGGTCGGAGATCGCGAGGGGGATCGCGTAGATATAGAGAAACACCCCGTGGCCGCGGAAGCGCGAGTTGATAAGGAGCGCCATGACCAATGCCAACACGATCTGGAGAGGCACGATGAGAATGAGGAGCAGCAGCGTGTTGCGCCACGCGTCGCTGAAATTCACGTCGGCGAACATGCGTTGGAAGTTGTCGAGAGTGAGCCCGCCGCTCTCCGCCATCACCGAAAGGAGCAGCGCCTGGACCATGGGGATGACGATCAAAAGGGTGAGGAACGCGATGGTGGGAAGGAGGAGCGCGAACGGCAGGAATCGCTCCGTGCGCGTCCGCATCTCCTCCCTCTCTCCGCCTCTGCTCTTTAGGTCACTTCACCTGGCAGGCGCCGCTCGACGTTCCGTCGGGACCCCAGCACTTGATGTTGCCGTCGTTCATCGTCTTCTGAATGATCGCCGCCTGCTCGTTGAGCACGGTCTGAACGGCCTCGTTCTTCACCACGATCCGGACGAACGTGTCGGTGATCGCCTTGTTGAACTCGCCGCCTTTGGAGCCGAGGCCGACCGGTAGCGGAACGACCTTCGCGTCTTTGGAGTTCGCCTGCTTGGCGACGGCATCCGCCTCGAGCTGGAGGCCCTTGTTGAGGTCGGACGGCATCTTGACGTCCACGACCGGGAAGAAGCTGTTCTCCCGCAGCGTGGTGATCTGCGTCTCGGGCTTGAGCAGGTAGTCGATGAGCGCCTCGGCACCGGCCTTGTTCGGCGACGTCTTCGGGATACCGAGACCTATCACGACGCTCATGTAGTAGCGGCCCTTCGGGCCGGCGGGCGCGGGAACGGCCACGAAGTCGTCCGGCTTCGCCTTGAGGACGTCGATGAGCCGAGCGACGTGGTCGATGCCGAGCCAGATATCACCCGACTGAAGCGGCTCCTGGAGCCGCGCGTAAGTGGTCGACTGCGGATTCGAGTACTTCCAGAGCTCCTTCATGTCGTTCCACATCGTCGCAGCGTCCGCGCTCTTGTATGTCGTGACGAGGCCGCCGGTGTACGAGGGATAGAAGTAGCCCTGAATGAGGCGGTGAATGAGACCGTCCGTGGCGAGGGGGAACCCGAATTTCTTTTGCCCGGTCTTATCGAAGATGTTCTTGGCCCACGCGATCGTTTGCTGATAGGTGAGCGCATTCACGTCGGCGCCGGTCGGCAGGTACTGGAGAGCCTGCTTGCTCGCGACCATGAAGTACGTCGCTTGCATCCACGGGATGTATACCTGGGTGCTTCCGCTCATCTTTCCGAGGGTGAGCATGTCCTGCGGGATCTTCTGATCCTTGTGCTTGTCGGCGATCTTCGCCACATCGTCGAACGCGCCGGCAGCGGCGAGCGCGGCGAACTGGCCGTTCTCGAGACCGGCCAAGCCGATTTGGCCCGCGGCGCCGGACTTGGCCTCGGCCGAGATGCGGTCGAGGATGACCGGCTCTTGATCGGTAACGAAATCGACCGACGCCCCCTGGTAGGCCGCCAGGATTTTCTTGCGCATGTTCTCCTGTTCGGTCACCGGGCTGAATTGCGTCGACGCAAAGACGAATGGACTGCCCTGATCTGCCGTCGTGCCGCCGCCGCCGGACGGCGTGCCCGTCGTCGAGCACGCGGTGACGAGGATCGCCGCGGCCGCCGCGAGCGCGAATGCGCGCGCGCTCATCCCTCGCATGTGCGTACCTCCCCGCTTGGATCGCTTCCGGGTGACTCTAGACGTAACTGAACACGACTTGCAGAACTTCGGATGGTCGGCGGAGCGCGGCAAAGCCGCGCCTTGCGTCATCCACGGGAACGTCGAGGCGCGGGAGGCCGCCGAGAACGACCCGGCCGCTCAACGCGAGCTCGACCGATCTCGCGCGCAGCGTTCGGGAGTCGAAGCTCGGATGCAGGTTCCCGATCTGGCCAGAGCGGATCTCGACGCCATTGTGATGAAACTCCTCACCCAGCCGAAGGCCTGACGCCTCTCCCTGGTAGAACCCGACCGCCACGACCGTGCCACGCCGCCGCACCACGCGGATCGCGTCCCCGAGCGCCGCCGGACTGCCGGTGCACTCGAAGGCCACCGGTATCGCCTCCGGACCGAGGTCACCCTTTAACCGCGCCGCAACGTCGTTGTCGGCGCTGACCGGCGCGAGTCCCACCGACTGCGCGATCTCCAAACGCGCAGGCAGCCGATCGACCGCGTAGACGGTGGTCGCTCCGGTGGCT
>DASPWX010000204.1:0-11307 GCA_035637615.1 Bathyarchaeia archaeon
CCATGTCGGCCAGGGGGCCGCGGCCATCGGTCCAGTTGGTGTGGGTGTGCAGGTCCCCGTGTATCTGCGCGAGCTCGACCAATTTCGGTAGCGCATGCGCTTTTGCCGCGTCGATCTCGCCCCTGTCCTCGCGGAGCTCTGGCGGAATGAAGTCCATCTCGAGAGCGGCGTATAGGTCCTCCTCGGTGACCGACGCGATCTCCTGACCGCGCTCCTCCGCACCGACGCGGTACAGGCCGTATTCGTTCAGGAGGAGCTTGCGACGGAGAGCGATCCCGCGCAGGCGGACGTTGTGCTCCTTGGAGCCAGTGAAGTAGAGGAGCGCGGCTCCGAACGAACGCGCCGGGACCACCCGGAGGTCGATCTGCAGGCCGCGGTCGACGATGACCGAGCACTTCGTGTCGCCGCGCGCGAGCACGCGCTCGACGGTCGGGCCGCGGGCGAACACCTCGAAGATCGGCGTCGCATCGTCGCCCGCGACCACGATGTCGACGTCGCCGATCGTCTCCTTGTACCGACGCAGGCTGCCGGCGATCGCGACCTGGGCGACGCCGGTTTCCGCGCGAAGGTAGTCGACCATCGTCGTCGCGGCCGCTCGCGCCTCATGAAGAAGCGAACGGCCAGTGCGCTGCTTCAACGCCGCGATCGAGCGAAGGATGTTCTCTTCGGTCTTCGCCTGGATCTTCGGAAGCTGCTGAAGGCGGTGCTCTTTCGCGGCCTCCTCGAGCTCCTCGATCGTGGTGATCTTCAGGTGGTCGTAGATGGTCCGCGCGGTGGCCGGACCGACGCCTGGCACGCGCAACAGCGTCAGAAGACCGGGCGGGACGGCCGCCTGCAGCTCCTCGTGACGCTTCGATCGGCCGGTTGCGACGATCTGCTCGATCGCTTCCCCCACGGACGTCCCGACTTTCGGGATCTCCTTGAGCCGACGCTCCTCTACGAGCTTCGTCAGGGGCTCGCGCAGATCGCGGATCGAGCGCGCCGCAGCCCGGTACGTGACTGCGCGGAAGACGTTCTCGCCCTTGAGCTCGATCAGGTCGCCGATTTCATCGAGGACCTTCGCGATGGCGTCGTTGCCAGTAGCGAGGGCATCGAGGGGCATGCCCTCGATGCTACGGCGCTGCGACCGTCAGGATGCGGGGCGCGACGCGGCTGGGTCGCGCGCCAGCTCGAGGTAGGCGAACGCGGACTCGAGATCGCCGCGCGCGCGAAGCTTCTGCGCGTACTCGGCGGCGAGGGTCGAGAGATCGGGGTGATCTTCGATGGACGCAAGTATTTGGATCGCCTTGCGGTAAGCCTCGTCGGACGAGGTGAAGTCGCCACGCGCGTGTGCCGCCGCTGCGGCGACGCGCAACGCATCGGCCTGCTGGCGGTGGTCGCCGAGATCGGCGAGCCGGGCTTCGGCGCTCTCGGCAAGGCGGAGCGCATTCTCAGAGTCGCCCTCCTCGAGCGTGATCCGCGCGCGCAAGACGTCGACGATCGCGCCGACACGGACATCGCCGGCGAGTTCGGCCCGCTCGCTGCAGCGATCGACCGTCTCACGTGCGGCATTCATGTCACCGTGTTCGAACTGGACCGTCGCCAGAGACTGCATCACGGAAAGTTCGACGGCGGTGTCGGACACGCGCTCGAGCAGCCCAAGTGCGCGCTGGTAGTTCCCGATCGCACCGTCGAGCTCGCCCGCGTCGTAGAGCGCGACGGCGACACCCATGTAGCTCTGCGCGGCCAGACGAAGCTCGCTGGATCGCGAGGCGACGGCGAGCGCGAGCTCGTATGTGGCGAGAGCCTTCACCGTACGGTGAAGACGGCGATAGACGGTGCCGAGGTGAACGAGCGTTCGCGCGCGAAGACGCGGATCGGTGATCTCGCGCTGCTCCATCACGTCGCGCGCCGCCTCGAGCGACTCGGCGCCCGCCGCGAGCTGACCATGCTCGACGTACAGGACACCGCGGGCGTGCAGGAGATTGGCGAGCTCCGTCGCGTCGCTGTTCGCGTCGACCAGGGCCATCGCCTCGGCGAGCCGTTCGAACGCCTGCTCTCTTTTCCCCTCTCCGGTATCAGCCGTCGCGAGGTAACGGAGCAGCGTGGCGCGCTCTCCACCCTGCGCCTGCAACGCGAGCGCCGACGAAGCCTCGCGCCGGACGGCAGCCCAGTCGCGGCGTTCGATGGCGGCCTGCGCCGCGAGGCGGTGGAACACGCGACGCTTCGCACCGGCCAGCGACTCGTCGCCGATGAAATAGTCGAGGCTCCGGCCGAGCCGCGAAGCGATGATCTGCAAGGAGCGGAGCGAGGGACGAACGAGACCCGCCTCGACCTGACTAATGAAGCCCTTGGTCAGTTCCTCGCCCGCAAGCTGTGCTTGGCTCAGGCCAAGGGCGTGTCGAGCGGCGCGGACCCGCTCGCCCAAGGTCACCGGCTTCTGAACTGCTTCAGGCAGACTCGCCACCGACGCTCCCCTGTCTAGACCGAACTGACAATGCGGTCGAGGATTCGGATTCTCTAGACTGCGGGAACAATACTGGCCGCTGTCGGCGCGGACAATGTGGGGAGAACGAGATGAGACCGTTCCGCTCGCGTGTGCTGGCAGCGCTCGTCACTACGATCCTCTCGCTCGGGGTACTCGGAACCGTCGCTTTTGCTGACGACACCCCGACCACAGACCTCACCGTCGAGCCATCTCCGAGCCTCGTTGAGAGCGTCCCAACCACGGCCTGGCCCGAGGATCCCTGGGACCTTCCGACGATTGGCTTCCCAGAGGACCCCTGGCCGGACCTCTAAGGCCATACTGGCGGGCGTGCCGGCGACGTCGACAGCCCATCGGCAAAGACTCGAGATCGACGGCACGCCATTCCTGTTCCAGCACGGCTATCGCTTCGGGAAGGTGACTTTCATCACGCGCCTTCCCCTTGGTAAGAGCATGACGGTGTTCACCCCGGGCCACCTCTCCGCGCCGGAGGTCGAGGCAGTCGTCCGCGGCGACAACCCGTGGATGCTGGAGTGAGGCGCGGGTCGAAGGTCAGCGGCTAACGCGCGCGGTCGTTCAGCGTGTTCGCTCTGCAACGGTCGACGTCGGTGACGAGCGTGTGGCCGAGATCAAATCCGGTGTCGTTGTCCTGCTCGGTGTCGGTGCGAACGACCGTCCGGAGGACGGCGAACGCCTCGCCGCCAAAATCGCCGCTCTCCGGATCTTCGAGGAGGCAGGCAAGATGCAGCGCGCGCTCACCGACGTCGGCGGAATGGTCCTCGTGGTGCCCCAATTCACCCTTTACGGCGACGCTCGCCACGGCCGTCGGCCCGACTTCACCGCGGCCGCTCCGCCGGAGCTGGGAAAGCGGCTCTTCGAAGCATTCTGCGGGGCACTTCGCGGTGGCGGAGCCCAGGTCCGCCAGGGCCGGTTCGGCGCGGCGATGATCCTCAGCCTGGAAGCGGACGGCCCGGTGACGCTGGCGCTCTCGACCGATGGCTGGCGCGAGAGCGAGCTCGGTTCGTCGTGAACCACAGCGACCATGTGGCGCTTCTGGCGCGCGGCATCACGGAAGGCGAGGGCGGGACGTGGGCCGATCTTGGCGCCGGGACCGGGGCGTTCACACTCGCGCTCGCCGATCTCATCGGCCCGCACGGGGTCATACACGTGATCGACCGCGACCGCGGTGCGCTGGCCGAGCTGCGCACTGCCTTCGTCTCGGCGGTGCCGCAGGCGGAGCTGCGCATCCAGGTTGCGGACTTCACGCGACAGCTCGAGCTCCGTGACCTCGACGGGATCGTTATGGCGAACTCGCTCCATTTCGTCGAAGACAAGACACGCGTGCTCGCACTCCTGCGCGGCTACCTCAAGCGCGAAGGACGGCTCATCCTCGTGGAGTACGACAGCGACCGCGGCAACACCTGGGTCCCGCACCCGCTGTCCTTCGAGACGTGGAAAGACCTCGCGAGCGAGGCGGGGTTCGTCGACACGCGAAAGCTTGCGACCGTTCCGAGCCGGTTCCTGCGGCAGATCTATTCCGCTTTGAGCCTCCTCCCGTGAGAGCGCTCCCTAGGCTCCGCGGGCATGCATCTGCGGTCAGTGCGGTTCTGGGCTTCCCTCGGCGTGCTGGTCGTTGCGGCCGGCATGCCCTACTGCGCCGCGGCCGTCGGCTGGGCGGCGATACAGGACGAGACGACGATCACGATCCGCGCTGACGTCGCCCTCGGCGTGCTCGTCTCGTGGATCGGATGGACGATCCTCGCGATCGCCGGCGCGGTGTGGAGCTGGAAGTCGTGGCGCGGTCGGCGCGAAGCGGTGCGCGCTTAGCGCGCGAGCTCGAGCGCGGTCGCCAAGGTCAGCTTCGCCGCTTTCAACCAGAGTCGCTTGTTCGTGACCTTGTCGGGCGTGTCGTTCACCGTGTGGAACGTGTAGTTGCCGGGAAAGGTCGCGTCGTTCTCGCCATAGCGCTGCACGAGCGCCACCGCAGGAATCCCCGCGAGTCCGAACGGCGCCGCGTCGAGGATGATCGCGCCGCTTGTCGCAAGCTGAGGCACGAGTGGAGCGACGCCGATCCGGTAGCGATCGTTCGCCGCGATCACCTGGTCTCGGAGCGCGGCGGAGCCGTTCGTGTAGTAGATGAGGTCGAGCCGATCGGCTATCGGGTTGAACCCGACCATGTCGATGTTGATCACGGCGGCGTAGGGGGCGGGCGTGTCGAGCGAGCCCAGATAGGAAGCGCTTCCCTTGAAGAAGAGCTCCTCGCCATCGAAGAACGCGAGAACCATGCGCTGCCGCAATGTGGCGCGCTCCTGCGCGAGCACACGCGCGTACTCCAGAAGCGCGGCCGTCCCCGTCCCGTTGTCATCGGCCCCCGGCGCCGCCATTGAGGCGGCTTTTGCGGGCGTCCACCCTGGTTGGAAGCTGGCGATCGAGTCGTAGTGGGCGCAGATCATGACCCATCCGTGATCCGATACGGGCCCGAGCGGGTCGATGAACGCGAGGATGTTCTCGAGCGGAAGCGATTGGTACGTGCCGAAGTGCGATCGCACCGTGACGCCTGGGATCGCGCCGAGCTGCTCCTTGAGGTAGGCCACGGCCTTCGCGTGACTCGGGTTGCGCACATCACGCGAACCGAACGAAGCCAGCGCGACCATGTGGTCGTTCAGCTTGGCGGGATCGATGCCCTCGAGCACTGAGTCGATCGGGCGGGCCGTCGGCGAGGGAGTAGCGGCGACCGTAGGGGACGACGCGACCAGGGTCGCGGTGGCAGCTGCGGCGGGCGGCGAGGGGGTAGGCGCCGCGCTCGTCCCGCCACACGACGCCAGGACGATCGCAAGCACAACAAGGCGCGGTCCCACCATCCCTGTATATCGCGCCCGGCGCGAGATCAGTGCGTCAGCGCGTCGGGGTCGGGCGGGGAGTCTGCGGGACGAGGGGTGCGGACGTGGGGATCGGGAAGGGCGCGCTCGTCAGCGGATACGGCAGCGCGAAGTCGGCATCGGTCACGGTTGCGGTGACGCTGGTCGCCCGCTGCTCGAGGCTGAACACCGCTCCCGCCGAGGTGAGCGTGCGGAGCATCACACCGTCCGCCGCGAAGCACGCTTCGAGCTTCACGTCACCCAGCTGCCCGAGCAGCGAGTTCAACGAGGTCGGTGACGGCGAGCCGGGTGCCGTCGGCCGCGGTCGCCAGCGGAAACACGCCGCATCACGGTCCGCGATCCGCTCCCGCGGCAGGACCGTCACGTCCATGTCCTTCGTGGCCGACATCATCGAGTCGAGCGGCGAGACGTTGAGAGAGTTGAGCATCTGCTGCGTGTACGTCGCCGGCATCGCGTAGCAGCCGGTGTTGTCGCCGTCGAGACAAATGAACGCATCCTGACCGCGAAGGATGATGACCATCCGAAACGGACCGCCCCCACTGATCGCGAACTCAAAGCGAAAGTCCGGCGGCCGTGCGACATAGATCTGCGTGCTCGACAGACTCGGCCCCGGCGACGGTGATTGCGCCGCTGCGAAGAGCGACCCAAAGCTCATCTCGTAGGTCGCCTTGTACGTCGGATGTCTCGCGGCGGCGAGTGCGCCCTGCGGATCACTTTCCAGAGCCAGCAGCGGATCGACGCGCGGATTGTCCGCCTCGGCATGCGAGCCGCACGCGATCAAGAGGAAACCGAAGGCGACGAGCACGATCCGCCCCACGACCGGAGCGTGCCATCCGGGCGGCCGCACGGTGTGCCGGAGCGGTCTCTAGTTCGCCCTTCTGCTCCGTCCGCCTGCGGCCGCGGGCTCGCGGCCGCCATTAGGAGAGGTCTCCGCGGCCTTCTCCTGCGCGTACTGCTCGCTCCAGAAGACGACCTTGCCGTCCTGCGCATCGGCGAAGACCGTATCTCCCTCCTTGAACTCGCCGGAGAGAACCTTCTGCGCGAGTGGATCGATGATGAGCCGCTGAATCGTCCTCTTGATCGGGCGCGCGCCGTAGACGGGGTCGAAGCCTTCTTTTGCGATGAGCGACTTCGCGTTGTCGGAGAGATCGAGCGTGATCTTCCGCTCGAGGAGCCGCTTCGCGAGGATCTTCGTCTCCTTCTCAACGATCTCCATGAGCTGCTGCGTCACGAGGTTCTTGAATATGACGATCTCGTCGATCCGGTTCAGGAACTCAGGACGGAACTGGCCACGCAGGGCATCCATGACGCGCTTGCGGAGAAGGTCCTGCTGCTCGGCGAGCTCGGTGATGAAGGTCGAGCCGACGTTGCTCGTCATGATGATCACGACGTTCTTGAAGTCGACGGTCCGACCCTTCCCGTCGGTGAGCCGTCCATCGTCGAGGATCTGCAGCAGCACATTGAACACATCGGGGTGCGCCTTCTCAATCTCGTCGAGCAAGAGCACCGAGTACGGACGGCGCCGTATCGCTTCCGTCAGCTGGCCGCCCTCCTCGAATCCGATGTAGCCGGGAGGAGCGCCGATCAGCCGCGCCACGGTGTGCTTCTCCATGTACTCGGACATGTCGAGGCGCACGAGCGACTTCTCATCGTCGAAAAGAAATTCCGCGAGGGCCTTCGCGAGCAGCGTCTTCCCCACACCCGTCGGACCTAGGAACAGGAACGAGCCGAGAGGACGGTTGGGGTCTTGCATTCCGGCGCGGGCGCGGCGCACCGCATTCGCCACCGCCGTTACCGCTTCCTCCTGGCCAACGACGCGCTCGTGGAGGTTCTGCTCCATCCGCAAAAGCTTGGAGACCTCGCCTTCGAGGAGCTTCGTGACCGGTATCCCGGTCCACTTGGCGACGACGTCGGCGATGTCCTCGGGCGTCACCTCCTCGGTCAGCATCTTCTGGTTCTTTTGGAGGTCGGCGAGCCGCTTCTCGGCCCGCGCGATCTCCTTTTCGACGCCGGCGACGGTGCCGTACTTGAGCTCGGCCGCCTTCGCATAGTCAGCGGCCCGCTCGGCCCGCTCGACCTCGGCGCGGATCGCCTCGAGCTGCTGCCGCTTCTCCCTGATCTCGGTGATGGCGGCCTTCTCCTGCTGCCAGTGCGCCCGGAGCACGCTCGCCTCCTCTTTGGCATGGGCGAGCTCGCGCTCGAGCTTCTGCAGCCGTTCCTTGCTGGCGGCGTCGCTCTCTTTCTTGAGGGCCTCGCGCTCGATCTCGAGCCGCGTGACAGCACGCTCGACCTCGTCGAGCTCGGCCGGCATCGAGTCGATCTCCATGCGGAGCTTCGACGCGGCCTCGTCCATGAGGTCGATCGCCTTGTCCGGAAGAAAGCGGTCGGTGATGTAGCGAGACGAGAGCGTGGCCGCGGCGACGAGCGCGGCGTCCTGGATCCGCACGCCGTGGTGGATCTCGTACCGCTCACGGAGGCCGCGAAGTATTGAGATCGTGTCCTCGATCGTGGGCTCGCCGACATACACCGGCTGGAAGCGACGCTCGAGCGCCGCGTCCTTTTCGATGTGCTTGCGGTACTCGTCGAGCGTGGTCGCGCCGATCGTGTGCAGCTCGCCGCGCGCGAGCATGGGCTTCAGCATGTTCGCCGCGTCGACGGCGCCCTCGGCCGCGCCCGCCCCGACGACGGTGTGGAGCTCGTCGATGAAGAGGATGATCTGCCCCTCGCTCTTCGCGATCTCCTGCAACACGGCCTTGAGCCGCTCCTCGAACTCGCCGCGATACTTCGCGCCGGCCAGGAGCGAGCCGATGTCGAGCGCGAACACGCGCTTGTCCTTCAGACCCTCGGGAACATCGCCGCGCACGATGCGTTGAGCCAATCCCTCGACGATCGCGGTCTTCCCGACACCGGGCTCGCCGATGAGGACCGGGTTGTTCTTCGTGCGGCGCGAGAGCACCTGAATAACGCGCCGAATCTCCTCGTCGCGGCCGATGACCGGATCGATCTTGCTCTTCCGCGCCATCTCGGTGAGGTCGCGGCCGTACTTGTCGAGCGCCTGGTACTTGCCCTCGGGGTTCTGGTCGGTGACGCGCTGATTGCCGCGCACGTCCTTCAGCGCGTTCAGGACGCGCTCGTGCGTGGCACCCAGCCGCTTGAGGGCCTGGCCGGTGTAGCCCTGGTCCTCGGTCATCGCGAGGAGGAGATGCTCGGTGGAGACGAACTCGTCGCCGAGGGACTGCGCTTCCTTCTGCGCCTGCTGCAGAACGCGCCCGAGCCGCGCCGAGGCCGAGAGCTGCACGTTGCCGCTCACCTTCGGCTGCCGCTGGAGCTCGGTCGCGAGCGCCGTCGAAAGCTGCGCGGGCTGGATGCCAAGCGCGGTGAGCACGCTCGGCACGATGCCGCCGGCCTGATCGACCAGCGCAGCCGCGAGGTGCTCGACATCGAGCTGTGCGTGACCCTCGTCGCGCGCCCTCTGCTGCGCGGCGACGAGCGCCTCCTGCGACTTCTCGGTGAGCTTATTTGGATCGATCACGAACAACCTTCAATCTGGAACCGCTCGCCCGCTAGAGCAGGTGGCTCCTGACGTTCTCCCCGCTGCGCGATGCGGCGATCTCGCGCGCAAGCTCGCGCTCTTTTTCGTTGAGCTTCGTCGGCATGACGACCTTGACGGTGCTGTAAAGGTCGCCGTGACCGCCTCCCGCCCGCGGCATCCCCTGTCCGGCGAGACGGATAGTGCGCCCGTTCTGCGTTTCGGGCGGGATGCGGAGCGACACCCGACCCTTGAGCGTGGGCACGGTAACTTTCCCGCCGAGCATCGCTTCGTGCATCGCGACCGGTAGGTCGACGCGGAGGTCGTCGCCGTCCCGCGTGAAGAAGGGATGCGGCTTCACGCGCACGCGGAGGTACGCGTCGCCGGCCGGCCCGCCGCCCGCGCCGGGCGTTCCCTGCCCCGCGAGACGGATCCGCTGGCCGTCCTTGACCCCCGGTGGGATCTTCACGGTGAGGCGCCGCGGCGGCCCGCCGTTGTCTCGAGCGATTTGGATCACGTGCTCGGTGCCCTTGTAGGCCTCCGGGAGCGTGACCTCGACCTCGCCCTCGACATCCTCGCCCTGTCTAGCGCGTGATCGTGTCCGGGTACGTGCGCGACCGAACATATCGTCCGCGTCGCCGAATCCGCCATTTGCGGCCTGGCCGAAGAGGGTCCGGAAGAAGTCCGAGAACCCGCTCGCATCGTCGCCGAACGGATTCTCGCCGGGCTGCCCCGTGTAGACGTACTGGAAGCCGCCGGTCCCCGAGGGACGTCCGCGCCCTTGCGCGAACTGCTCCCACTCGGGACCGACCGTGTCGTACCGCTTTCGCTTCTCGGGATCGCTGAGGACTTCGTGAGCCTCGTTGATCTCTTTGAAGCGCTTCTCGGCGTCAGCTTTCTTGTTGACGTCGGGGTGATATTGGCGTGCGAGCTTTCGGTAGGCCTTCTTGATGTCGTCGGTCGCGGCGTTCTTCGGAACGCCGAGCGTCTTGTAGTAGTCCTTGTATTCGACCGGCATCCGTTGCGTCCCCGGAAATTAGTGCGCCGGCGCGCCCGACGGTGCGATGCTCGGACGTGCCGCCTCGATCTGCGCGGGCGTCACGTTCGGTCCGGGCAACAGCGCCGCCTTGAGCACCTCGTCGATCGTCTCCATCAGCTTGATGTCGACGGTGTCGATGACCTCCTGCGGGACATCCACAAGGTCCTTCTTGTTCTTCTTTGGCATGAGGAAGATCTTGATTCCGGCGCGGTGCGCCGCGAGCAGCTTCTCCTTCACGCCACCGATCGGCAGGACGAGGCCCCGAAGCGTGATCTCGCCGGTCATCGCCACGTCCTTGCGGACCTTGCGTCCGGTCAGCGCCGACACGATGGCCGTCGCCATCGTCACGCCGGCCGACGGTCCGTCCTTCGGGATGGCCCCCGCCGGTACGTGGATGTGCATCGCGTGATCCTTGAAGAACCCCTTCGGGACGCCGAGCTCTGCGTAGTGCGCTCGCACGTAGCTGAGCGCCGCGATCGCGGACTCCTCCATGACCTTCTGGATCTGTCCGGTGAGGACGAACTCCTCCTGCTTGGATCCCTGGTCCATGATCGTCGCCTCGACCGTGAGGACGTCGCCGCCGTGCTCGGACACCGAAACGCCGGTGGCCGCGCCGACCTGGTCCTCCTTCTCGGCGAGGCCGTATTCGAACCGCTCGGGACCGAGGTACTTGTCCAGGTCTTCGGGCTTGACCTCGACGGTCTCGGCCTTGCCCTCGGCGATCGTCCGCGCGACCTTGCGGTTGATCGTGCCGATCTCACGCTCGAGGTTGCGCACGCCGGCCTCGCGCGTGTACTCGCGGACGAGCTTGCGCAGAGTCTCGTGTCCGATCACGAGCTTGCCCGCCTCGAGGCCGTGCTGCTTCAGCTGCTTCGGCAGGAGGAAACCCTCCGCGATGTGCATCTTCTCGTCCTCCGTGTAACCGGGAAGACGGATGATCTCCATGCGGTCGCGGAGCGGCGGGATGATGGTGTCCTCGACGTTCGCCGTCGTGATGAAGATCACCTTCGAGAGGTCGTAGGGCACCTCGAGGTAGTGGTCGCTGAACGCGTTGTTCTGCTCAGGGTCGAGCACCTCGAGCAGGGCCGAGCTCGGGTCGCCACGGAAGTCCGCGCCGACCTTGTCGATCTCGTCGAGCATGAACACCGGGTTGATCTCGCCGGCCGTCTTCATGTTCTGGAGGATGCGGCCGGGTAGCGCGCCGACGTAGGTGCGCCGGTGACCGCGGATCTCGGCCTCATCGCGGATGCCGCCGAGCGACATGCGGATGAACTTGCGGCCCATCGCCCGTGCGATGGACTTGCCGAGACTCGTCTTGCCCACGCCGGGCGGCCCCACGAATGACAGGATCGGGGCGCGCAGGCCCGGAGCGAGCTTGCGAACGGCCATGTACTCG
>DASPWX010000205.1:0-2573 GCA_035637615.1 Bathyarchaeia archaeon
GCATCGCGCGGTCATGTCGATGCGCAGATGGATGGGCGATCGAGAGAACGCGCTCAGCACGTTTGCCGACGACCGCGCCGCGGCTGTGGCTCGGCAATTCCAATGGGCCGTCGAGGAGCTCGTTCGCGCGCGCGCCGAGCTGCGCAAAGTGGAAGGCATGCGCGTCCAGGCCGAGGCGCGCGCCAAAGCCGTCGCCGAGACGGCGCGTCAGGACAGCGACGACCTACGAGCGGCGCGCGACAAGCTCGGCGCGATGGATGCGAGCGAGCTTGATGCTCTTCGCGCGAAGATCGAACAGATCGAGCATGCGTTTCAGGAGGAGGAACACGATCGGCGCATCGCCGAGCGCCGGGCTCGCGCGGCTGAGCAGCGGGTCGCCGATCTCACGCGAACGTTGCGGCTCGTCGCCAACACGGTTTCGTCGGGCGGCGACGGGCTCGCATCCGCCCCGCTCCGAAGCGCGCCGCTGACGCTCGATTGGACTCTCGAATACGACGGAGCCGCCCACTCCCTACGACTTCGTTCGAGTTCTCCCGATATACGACCGAGCAAGGCGCGGATTCTCGACGCGTCTGGACGGCTGGTCGTTGAGTCCGCGGGGCCGCGGCAGCGCCGGCCCACCGAGGTGCTGCTGCAGATCCCGCTGTCCGTTGCCGCCGCCGTGGAGTCAAGCGACTGGTCCACGTTCCAGCTCGAGGTGGAGATCGACGGCACATGGCAGGCTGCGGATCTCGTCGATCGAGCACAGCCGCTCATCGACGCTGAGGTGATGCAGCCGCGGTCGCTTCGTGTTGTGAGCTAAACCCGCCGCGCGCGCCTTCGGACCGGTAGAATTGCACGCAGCGCACCCATCGCGGGCAGATTGAGCAGTGTGGTGAGCTCCGCTGACTGTAGATCAGCCGCCTTTGGCTGTGGGGGTTCGATTCCCTCTCTGCCCACCGCGTGCGGTGCCGTCGCTATTGGGTTTTGTTGCGCTCGAGAGGGTCACGCGCTAAGGCGGTTTAGTGCACTCGGGGTCCGCACGGGCGGCTGACTCGTTGATGCATTCGATGATGCATTCAACGGATTGGGCAGGGCATTCCGGTCGCGCACCGGGATCGCGTGGCTGTATCGCTCGACCATCTCCCAGCGGGCCCAGCCGCCGAGGCGTTTCAGCTGCAGGAGGTCGGCGCCGGGCTGACGCATGAAGTTCGTGGCCCAGGTGTGTCGCAGGACGTGCGCGTTGAATGTCGCGAGGCCGGCGCGGACGCGGATCCGCTGGAAGACCTTCTCCCAGCCTTCGGTGCTGAATGTGCGGCCCTCATCAGTGGGGAAGAGCGCCGCTTCGCGCCGCGCTCCTGTGCGAGTGAGGTAGCGGTCGAGCTCGCGCGCGACCGCGGGATGGAACTGCACCACCCGGCTCTTGCCGAACTTGCTCGTCTCCGAGCGGACGGTGAAGGTGCAGGACGCGAGATCGAGGTCTTCGCACCGCGCCTCGCGGGCTTCGTTCGAGCGCAGGCCGGTGGCCGCGAGGAACACCACGATCGTGCGGTCCCGGCTTCCCGTCGGCCCAGCGGCCGCCACGACGCGGGCGAGCTCGCTGTCCGAGAGTGGCCGGCGGACGTCGTCGTCGACCTTCGTCCGGCGGACCAGGTGCAGGACCGATCGGCCTCGGGCATCTTGGAGGATGCCCTCGGCCGCGAGGAAGTTCGCGAAACGCTTCAGGGTGACCGCCGCGGCGCGTGCGGAAAAGGCCGAGCCCTGTGGGTACTTGCGTGTGGGGGTGGCGATGCGCTCCTTCAGGAACGCGTTTACGAGGACGCGGTCGACGTCGGTCACGATCGCCTCGCGCCTACGGATCTTCGTGATCCACGCGCAGAACGCGCGCAGGGACAGGCGATAGAACTCCTCGGTCTTGGGTGAGAGGTCGTAGCTGGCGCGAAAGAAGCTTTCAATGACCGCGTCGAGCGGCGTGTCGCGTCGCATCTCGTCAAAGCTCAGGATCTCGGTTGTTAAGGTTCGCAATTGTCTCGCGCTCCTTCCCAGGAGCGAGAGACTGACCCGCCGCGGATGGTACGACGCGCGATCGCTGTATCGCGTGATGCGAGTCCACATCTCTTCCGAGCGGGAGCCCCTTGCGTCGTCTCAACATCCAGAACGCATTGCGCGCGTGGCTGCACGCATCACAGAGCTCTGTGTTCATCGAGGCGGACGAAACGAGCAGCTCACGCACAACCGAGGTCAAGCGGAAAAAAACTCAGGATGCGAATTGGCCGGTTTGCTCCGATATTCCCTCGGATCAGGGTTGATCGACGTCAACCGTCGATCAACCACTAACCGCGGCCATCCGGAGCGTCGACCGACGACGTGGACCGTCGAGCCCGGCCGCGACGTCCGCGACGAGCCCGGCGACGAGGCGATCGGCATGACGACCACGCCGTCTTCCGGTCCGGAGACGAGATAGCGCTGCATCAGCCGCGGAACCGATCGTTCCTCGCGATGTGCACCGCGACGGCTAAACCCGCCCCTATGTGGTCGAGTTGATAACCGCTAGGGACGTTACGAGGCATCGCCGACAATAGTGTGGTGAGCGA
>DASPWX010000206.1:0-2971 GCA_035637615.1 Bathyarchaeia archaeon
CGTGGCGACGACCCCCGCCGATGTCCGGATCACGCGCGCCACGATCGGCGATCTCGACGATCTCGTGCCGCTGTTCGATGGCTACCGCCAGTTCTACGGTCGGCGTTCGGACCTGGCCGGCGCTCGGGGATTCCTCGGCGAGCGGATGGCACGCGAGGAATCCGTTATCTACGTCGCGTACACCGGACCGCGCGAGGCGGCGGGCTTCACGCAGCTGTACCCGTCGTTCTCTTCGGTCTCGCTCAAGCCGCTCTGGATCCTGAACGACCTCTTCGTTCGCCCCGACACTCGACGGGGCGGCCTCGGTCGAGCTCTGCTCGAACGAGCGAGGCAGCACGCGGTCGACACAGGCGCGAAGGGGCTTGTCCTCAGCACAGGCGTGACGAACAAAGCCGCGCAGACCTTGTATGAATCGTGCGGCTGGCAGCGGGACGACAACTTCTTCGAGTACCACCTGTTCTTTGAGCCGTAGCCACCGAGCCGGCGGCCGATCCTCGCCCGGGGAGGCAGAGCGGACGGCTCGACCTAGATCATCGAGAATCTCGGCCGGCACGTAGCGACACTCGCTCGGCGCAGGAAAGTAGGGGAGTAAGAGATGGCCGCGACCAAGCCGACCGCCAAGAAGAGCGCGACGAAGACGAAGGGCACGCCCGACGATCGCTATTTCGCGGAGCAGTCGCCCGAGAAGCGTGTGCTCCTGGAGAAGCTTCGCGCGCTCGTCATGAAGACGGTGCCGGACGTCGATGTTTCGATCAAGTGGGACGTGCCCTTCTATCAGCGCAACGGAAAGAACGTCTGCGCGCTGGCCTCGTTCAAGGACCACGTCGGCATCAACTTCTTCGCTTCCCCGCGCGCGCTCGCGGACCCGCAGAAGAAGCTCGAAGGCAATGGCAAGACCAGTCGCATGCTGAAGGTGCGGAGCGCGGCCGACATCGACAGCGCCAGCATCACCCGGTGGCTGAAGGCGGCCGCCGCTTAGTCATCCTCGAACAGGTGGTGAAGGAACTCATCCCGATCGCCTAAGAATGCGCGGGTCAGCTCGACGACCTCGGTCTCGTCGTACCTCGTCTCGACCATCCCGTCTTCGGACAGGACGTAGATGATGGCCCCGGGAAATCCAAGAAGGATCGGCGAGTGGGTCGAGATGATGAACTGGGAGCCTTGCGCCACCAGATCGTGCATCCGTCGCATCAGAGCGAGATTCCCCCGCAGCGACAAGGCTGCCTCGGGTTCGTCGAGCACGTACAGGCCGTTCGGCCCGAACCGATTCGTGACGAGGGCGATGAACGACTCGCCGTGAGATCGCTGATGGAGCGGGATACCGCCATACGCGGCGCTGATCTCAGGATCCTTGAGCTGCTCGATGTACGTCGCCACGTTGAAGAAGCTCTCCGCGCGCAGGAAGAAACCAGTCCGCGGGCGGCGCGTGCCCCGCACCAGGCGCAGGTGCTTATGGAGTACGGAATGGGACGGACGCGTCGAGACGGTGACGTTTCGGCTGCCCCCTTCGGGGTTGAAGCCCGCGGCGACCGCGATCGCCTCGACGAGCGTCGATTTGCCGCTGCCGTTCTCGCCCGCGAACAGTGTCACGCGTGAGCCGAGCTTCAGCTCACTTAGCTCTCGGATGGCCGGGATCGAAAACGGGTACGCCTCGAAGCTCTCGATCTCGTCTCGCTTCAGGACGAGCGAGCGGACAAAGAGATCGTCGACGCGTCGAGGCTCCTTCGTCATCCGGGCTCAAGACTGGCAGCGATGCTCAATTCGCGCCATGGGGTAGCGTTGTACGGCCGAACTCAGAAGGGGGAGACGCAGATGAACCTGAACGGACTCTTGATCGGGAGCGAGAACCCGCAGCGACTGGTCGAGTACTACACGAAGCTCTTTGGCAAACCGAACTGGGACGAGGGCGGGTATGTCGGATGGCAGATCGGAAGCGGCTCGATGACCGTCGGACCGCACGATCAGGTCAAAGGAAAGAACGCGACGCCCGGTCGAGTGATCTGGAACATCGAAACGGCCGACGTGAAGGGCCAGTTCGAGAAGTTCAAGACGGCCGGAGCGACCATCGTGAAAGAACCCTATTCAATGGGCGAGGCCCCGGGCCAAGACATGGCGATCGCCACGTTCGCGGATCCCGACAACAATTATTTCCAGCTGATGAGCCCGATGGAAATGCCGACGGAGGCTGACCGGCCCTTGACCGGCACGGGGGCCCGCCAGCCCTAGCGCTCTCGCTCAGCCGGCCTTTTCGATTTCAGCGACGCGTGCCTTGACGATGTTTGTCACGAGCCCGTACGGCAGCGGCTTGTCCGCGGGAAACTGGAGCGTGCCTTTGCTCTGCACGTAGGGCTTCAGTTCGGCGGCGTGCGAGTCGATGAACCTGCGGCTGGTGCCATAGAGAGCGGTATGGGCCTTCCAGTACGCGAAGTACGCGACTCGTTCCCCGTCTTGCTTGAACCCCGCCATGCCGTAGCTGACGATCTCGGTCGCCTTCGGCGCAGCCGCCTTGATCGTCTGGCGGAGCTTCGTCAGCACGGCGCGCCTGTCCTTCGGAGCGGACGCGATGTAGTCATCGACCGTCTGTGCGGGTTTCGGGGTGACTTTTCTTGTCGGCATGCTCGACCTCACCACTGGAATCGAATCTGATGATGCCTCTACCTCATTCCCCGCGGAGGCGATCGATTTCTCGGCGCTCGCGCTTGGTCGGGCGGCCACTGCCGGGCTCTCGAACGGCTACGCGCGGCTGTCGCTTGACCACCGGCGCGGGTGGGCTGTGATCGACCATGCACTTCGCCGCCACCGGGGCTCCGACCCGCTTTTCAATGATGGCCGCCACCTCGAGGATGCGCGGACGCCCGACGAACGCGTCGATGCGATCGCCCACCTTCACCTGCGTCGACGCTTTGGCCGCCGCGCGGTTCACGCGAACGTGGCCGCCGCGGCACGCGGCCGTCGCCTCCGAACGGGTCTT
>DASPWX010000207.1:0-14122 GCA_035637615.1 Bathyarchaeia archaeon
TTTCGGCATCGACTTCGCGATCACGGCGACATTCATCGGAATCGTCGTGCTCGCGATGCGGCGCCCTGCCGATACGATCATCGCGCTCGTCGCCGCTCTTATCGCGGGGTTGCTTGCGCTCGCGGGCGCATCGACGGTCGCTGTGATCACGGCCGGTGCGCTCGCTCCGCTCATCGCGGTGTTCGTCCGACGGTGATCTGGCTTGCGATCCTTGGATCGGCCATCGCGACGTACCTGGTGCGCTCGCTGCCGTTCGCGGTCAGCTTCCGTGGACACGTCCCGGAGGCGGCGTCGCGTTATCTCGAAGCGCTGCCGGTCGCGATCATCGCCGCCCTTGTCGGCCCTGCGGTCGTCGCCCCGGGCGGCACGCTGACACACGGGGCCGAGCCGCTCGCCGCGGCCCTCGTTATCGCTGTGGTCGCCTGGCGGCGAAGCCTGCTCGCAGGCGTGATCGCGGGCGTCGTCGGCGTCGCGCTGCTCCGGATGATGTGATCCGGGCATCTTCCTTGCGGCATTGACGCCGACGGGAGGTGCGGTCATGGCGGACTTGCCCCTGAAGGGCATGCGTGTAGCGATCCTCGCGACCGATGGAGTCGAGAAGGTGGAGCTCACCCTTCCACGGCTCTCGCTCGAGGAGGCCGGCGCGGATACCGTGCTCGTCGCGCCGAAGGCCCAGATCCAGAGCATGAATCGCGACGAGAAGGACGAGCCGTTTGTAGCGGACATGGCGCTCAAAGACGCGAATCCAGAAGAATTCGACGCGGTCATGCTGCCAGGAGGCGCACTGAACGCGGACAAGCTGCGCATGGAGACGGCGGCGCGGGACATCGTGCAGCAGATCGACGCGGCGGGTAAGCCGATCGCCGCCATCTGCCACGCTCCGTGGCTTCTCGTCTCAGCGAAGCTGGTGAAGGGGCGCCACCTAACGAGCTTCTACACCCTCCAGGACGACATCCGCTGCGCGGGCGGTCAGTGGGAGGATCAAGAGGTCATCGTCGACAAGAACTGGGTGACGAGCCGCAAGCCCGACGACATCCCGGCGTTCAATCGCGAGATGCGGACACTCTTCGCGAAGGAGGTAGCGCGCGCGAAGACACGCTGAACCCGGCGCCCGCTAGTCGATGCTGATGCCCCCGAGGTCGAGGCTTTGCGCCGGGAGCTGCGTGGTTCCGAGCAGCAGCTGGAGCCCTTGGGCGGTCACCGTGAGCGTGAAGGGCACGTCGCCGGCTGGCAGCGTCCCGTCGCCCAGATCGACGGTGGCCATCCCGCCGAAAGTGGCGCTTCCGTCGACGTTCAGCCTGCCGCCCCTGACGTCTCCGACGACGACGATCTCCTGCTCCCCGCCGAGGGGCGAATGGGCGACGAGTGCGATGTCCAGGTTACCGACGGCGGTGCCGTCGCCCGCGAGGGTCACGCCGAAGCCGAACGTCGAGCCGCTGAGGCTGAGCCCGTTGTAGGTCGCTCCGTCCGCGAAGCTCGCCTCGCCCGCACCGCTCACGTCCGTCTCGCCGCCGGCGGACGCGTGCAGCGTCAGGAACGTAAGCGCGACCGCCAGGAAGATTGCCAAAGGGACAAGGCGAGTCTTCATGTAGCTATGCCTTCTTGTGCTGTTGGATGTTCCCATCGCGCAGCTTGCCTCCGCGTGAGTAGCCCGCCGGCGGATTGACCGTGATCCTGAAGGTGTCGTTGTTCTTCCCCGGCTCGCCGTTGTCCTCGGCGACGACCATGAACGTGCAGTCGGTCTCGTCCTTGTCCTTGCTCTTCCCGGTCGTCTCAGTGCAGTCCCCGCCGAAGTGCACGCGGTTCCCCTCGAAGTAGAAGGTCGTGATGGTCTTGCTCTTCACGTGCATGCCGGTGGTTTGGTCGAGATAGTTCAGCTCGCCCTTGATCGGGCCGCCTTCGTACTTGCGCTCGACGTTGAACCCAAAGGTCGCCGCACCGCCGGGCACGTCGATCCGGCCGCCGCCGGTCCACTTGCCGGCGGGCTCCGGCCGCGAATCGTCGTTCAGGATCGTGCCGGTCCCGCGGCCATCGGAGATCGTCGCCCCGCTCGCGTTGCTGAGGTCGACGAAGAACGTCTCATCTGGCTCGAAGGTCGTGTCTCCGCAGACGAGCACGGTGATGGTCTGGCTCGTCGCACCCGGCGCGAAGACGAGCGTGCCATGCGCGCTCTGGTAATCGACGGTGCCGCCGCAGCTCGTGCCACCGATGGCGGTGCCATCCGTCGTCGTGTAGTCGACGCTGACGGGCGTGCCGCTCGCGCCACTCAGCGTCACCGTGAACGTGAAGTTCGTCGTTCCGGCGTCACCCTCGTTCGCGGATACGTCGCCGATCGAGAGGGTCGGTGCCGCATCGTCGTTCAGGATGGTGCCAACGCCGTGCCCGTCCGCGATCGTGGCGCCGGTCGGCGTATCGAGGTCGACCGAGAACGTCTCGTTCGACTCGAACTTGGTGTCGCCGACGACGTTCACCGCGACCGGCTGGCTGGTGGCGCCCGGGGCGAACGTGACCGTGCCCGTCGCGGCCATGTAGTCGCCGTCGGCCACCGTCGCGGCGCCGTCGGCGGTCGCGTAGTGGACCGTCACGGCCGTCGAGCTCGCGTTCGACAGCGAGACGGTGAACGTGAACGGCGTCGGCCCGGCGTCCCCCTCATTCGCTGAGACGTCGCTTATCGAGATGGTCGGCGTGGCGTCGTCGTTCTGGATCGTTCCGGCACCGTGTCCGTCACCGATCGTCGCCCCCGAGGGAGTGTCGAGGTCGACCGAGAACGTCTCGTCGGGTTCGAAGGTGGTGTCGCCGCAGACCGCGACGCTGAGCTGCTTGCTCGTCTCGCCCGGCGCGAAGGTGACGGTCCCGGTCGCGCTCACGTAGTCGGTGCCCGCGGCGCAGGCCGCGCCACCCGTTGCCGTGCCGTCGGTGGTGGCGTAATGCACGGTCACCGGCTGCGAGCTCGCATCGGAGAGGGAGACCGTGAAGTCGAAGCTCGTCGTCCCGATGTTGCCCTCGGGCTTGGTCACGTCATTGATCGAGACAGTCGGCTGGGTGTCGTCGTTCTCGATCGTGCCCAGGCCATGCGCGTCGGCGATCGTCGCGTTCGTCGGATTCGAGAGGTCGACGTTGAACGTCTCGTCGGGCTCGAACTTGGTGTCGCCGTTCACCGTGACGGTGACGCTCTGGCTCGTCGTCCCCGGCGCGAAGGTCACGGTCCCTGCCGCCGACACGTAGTCGGCGTCGGCGACGGTCGCGCTGCCGTCACGGGTCGCGTAGTCGACGGTGATCGTGAGCGAGCTCGGGTTCGAAAGCGAGACGGTGAACGTGAAGGTCGTCGAGCCGGCGTTGCCTTCCGCATGGCTCTGATCGTTGATCGAGATCGTGGGCTGCGCATCGTCGTTCAGAATCGTGCCCACGCCGGTCCCGTCGGCGATCGTGGCGTTCACCGGGGTGTCGAGCTCGACCGAGAACCTTTCATCGGTCTCGAACTTGGTATCGCCAACAACCTCAACGCTTATGGTCTGGCTCGTCTGTCCCGGAAGGAACGTGACCACGCCGGTCGCGGCCGCATAGTCGGCGTCGGCCACCGTCGCGCTGCCGTCCGCGGTCGCGTAGTGCACCGAGACCGTCTGCGCGGTCACGTTCGAGAGGCTCACCGTGAAGGTGAAGGTGGTCGGTCCGGCGTTCCCCTCATTCGCCGCGAAGTCGCCGATAGAGATGGTCGGCGGGGCGTCGTCGTTCACGATCGTTCCCACCCCGGTCCCGTCGGCGATCGTGGCGCCAGTCGCGCTCGAGAGCTCAACGGTGAAGGTCTCGTCGGTCTCGAAGGTCGTGTCGCCGTTCACCACGACGGTGACGGTCTGGCTCGTGGTACCCGGGGCAAACGTGACGGTGCCCGAGGCCGCCATGTAATCGTTGTCGGCCACCGTCGCGCTGCCGTCCGCGGTCGCGTAATTCACCGTGACGATCTGCGAGCTCGGGTTCGAGAGGGTCACCGAGAAGGTGAACGGCGTCGGACCGACATCGCCCTCGTTCGCGCTGAAGTCATTGATCGAGATGGTCGGCTGTGCGTCGTCGTTCACGATCGTGCCGATCCCGTGACCATCGGCGATCGTCGCGCCCAGGGGCGTGTCGAGATCCACGAAGAAGGTCTCATCAGGCTCGAACGTAAGGTCCCCAACGACGTTCACCGTGATCGTCTGGCTCGTCGTCCCCGGAGCGAAGGTCACGAGACCGGTCGCGGCGCCGTAGTCGGGCTCCGCGACGCTCGCCGTACCGTCCGCCGTCGCGTAGTGGACCGTGACCGGCTGCGAGGTCGCGTTTGAGAGCGAGACGGTGAACACGAAGGGCGTCGGTCCCGAATTCCCTTCGAGGTGGCTCACGTCGTCGATCGAGATCGTCGGCTCGGTGTCGTCGTTCTGGATCGTGCCGACCGCGTGGCCGTCGGCGATCGTCGCGTGGACCGGCGTGTCCAGATCGACGGTAAAGGTCTCGTCGGGTTCGAATTTGGTGTCGCCGTTGACGACGACGTGCACGGTCTGGCTGGTGATGCCAGGGGCGAACGTCACCGTCCCGGTCGCGGCCAGGTAATCACCGTCGGCGACGGTCGCGGTGCCGTCGCTGGTGGCGTAGTGCACGGTCACGACCTCGGAGGTCGCGTTCGACAGCGAGACCTCGAAATCGAAGCTCGTCGGTCCGAGATTACCCTCGGCGTGCGAGAAGTCTCCGATCGAGATCGTTGGCACGGTGTCATCGTTCTGGATCGTGCCGACGCCCTGGCCGTCCGAAATCATCGCATTGGTAGCGCCGCTCAGGATCACGGTGAAGGTCTCGTCCGGCTCGTACTTCGTGTCGCCGTTCACGTTGACCGTCACGGTCTTGCTCGTCTCGCCGGGTGCGAAGACGATCGGGCCGCCGACGGGCAGGTAGTCGGCGTCCGCGACGGTCGCGGTGTCGTCACTGGTCACGTAGTTGACGGTCACGGTCGCCGAGCTCGCATTCGAGAGAGTGACCGTGAACGTGTATGGGGTCAGGCCGGCGTTGCCCTCGAGATGCGTGACGTCGTCGATCGCGAGGCTCGGCTCGGCGTCATCGTTCTGGATCGTTCCGACGCCCTGGCCATCGGCGATCGTCGCGTTGACCGCGCCGCTCAGAAGCACGCTGAAGGTCTCGTCGGTCTCGAACTTCGTGTCGCCGTTCACGTTGACGGTCACGGTCTTGGTCGTGTCGCCCGGCGCGAAGACGAGGGGGCCGGCGTTCGCGACGTAGTCCCCGTCGGCGACGGTGGCGGTGTCGTCCGATGTCGCGAAGTTCACCGTCACCGGTTGGCTGCTCGGGCTCGACAGAGTGACGGTGAAGACGAACGGCGTCACGCCGGAGCTGCCCTCGAAGTGGCTCACGTCGTCGATCGAGAGCGACGGTGGGCTGTCGTCGTTTTGGATCGTGCCAACACCGTGGCCATCCGCAATCGTCGCGTTCGTTGGGGCCGAGAGGTCAACGAAGAATGTCTCGTTCGGTTCGAATTTGGTATCGCCGACGACGTTCACCGTGATCGGCTGGGTCGTCTGCCCCGGCGCGAACGTGAGCACGCCTGCCGTCGACACGTAGTCGACGTCCGCGACGGTGGCGGTGCTGTCGGCCGTCGCGTAGGCCACGGTGATCGTCTGCGAGCTGGCGCTCGAGAGCGTCACGGCGAAGGTGAATGCGGTCGTTCCAGTGTCGCCCTCGGCGTGGCTGACGTCGTTGATCGAGATCGTCGGCTGCACGACGACCTGGAACGCCTTCAGCGTGACGAAGTGCGTCGTATCGAACTGGACCTTGAGCTTCCACTGTCCCTGATCGACGCTCGTCGTCGAGTCGCAGGTGGCGCCCGCGGCGTCGTAGTTCGTCTTCGTGTTCCACGCGGCACCGGTCGTCGGTGGGTACCGGAGGAAGCTGCCGGCAACGTCCGGGAGGCGACCGGTTGCCTCGCTATCCGGCCGGTCATTTCCCGCCGTGTTCGTGCACGTTGCCGGACTCAGCGGCGGGATCCAGGTCACGTCGTAGTTGTTCTTGTTCTGGAAGACACCGTTCACGACGACGAACGCGGCCGCCCCCGGCGCGTACTGCGTCGTTTCGGTGGCGAGAGTCCCGTCGGCGTAGGCGGTCGCCTTCGCGACCTGGAAGGTCTTCGAGTCCACGTTGTTGGCCGTCGGCGTTCCGGAGCAGGTCGTGTTCGAAGCCGCGTACTGGCGGAGGGTGAACGTCCAGTCGGTGGCGTTCGAGAGGGGGTCGGACGCCAGGACGGTGTAGCTGTTGTTCGTTCCGTCGATCGCACCCGTCGCGGTGAGCGTGCATGTGAATGAACCGTGTGAGCCGCCTACGGGGTCGGTGACCGCGATCTGGTAGCGGGTTCCGGCCGCGACCGTTCCCTCCGGAACGATGGTGTCGCCCGCCGTGTAGATGTAGTTCTCCGGTCCCGCGGCGGTGCCGAGATGCAGTCGCATCAAGTTCGCCGCGCCGATCGTGTACACGGGGGTCGGCCCTGGTGTGGGCGTCGCGGTCGGTGCGGGCGTCGGCGGAGGCGCGACGGGCGCGCCGAGAGCCTTCGCCACGTTGATTCGTCCGAACGATTGACCCGCGACGGGATCGACCGCGCCGCGGATCTGCGCCGATGCGGCACCGGCCGTCTTGCCGCTCGCGACGAGCAAGGCGGCGAGGCCGGCGGTCTCGGCCGCGGCCATCGAGGTGCCGCTCCGTGTGCCGTATGCCGCGCCCGGCAGCGTCGCGTAGATGTCGAGACCCGGCGCCGCGACGACCGCGCTGCCTGTGTTGCTGGTCGGCAGGAGCGCGTCGCTGCGGTCCGTCGCGGCCACGCCGATGACGTTCGCGAGACCCGCCGGATAGCTCGGCGCCGTCGATCCTTTGTTGCCGGTCGCGGCGACCAGGACCACGCCTTTGCCCGCCGCGTAGTTCACGGCGTCCTGCATCGCCGCCGAGAAGCTCGGGCTGCTGAAGCCCATGAGGATCACGCTCGCGCCGTTGTCGGCGGCCCAGAGCACGCCCGCCACGACGTCACTGTCCCAACCGGTCCCATCTGCGCGCAGCACCTGGACCGGCGTGACGCTGACGCCCGCGTAGGCGACGCCGGCCATACCGACGAGGTTGTTCACGTTCGCCGCCGCGATGCCCGCGAGCGCGGTGCCGTGCCCATTGGGATCCACGCCGGCGACGCCGCCGACGAAGCTCTTTCCGGTGGACACGCGTGCGACCAGATCCGGATGCGTCGCGTCGACACCCGTGTCGAGGACGGCGATCTTTGCCGAGCCGAGGATGGGCACGACGCCGTAGGCCTTATCCCAGCCGATCTTCGGGAGGGCCCACTGCTGCGCGTAACCCGGGTCGTTCGGAGCGCCGGCCTGCTCCAGCTTGATCGCCGGCGCCACGCGCTCGACTCCGGGGTGGTGCGCGTACGCCGCGGTCACCGCCTCGATGGCCTGGCCGGGGAGGCTCACCACGCGGGTCCGAAGCTGCGGCAGATCGCGCATGACATCGCCGCCGAGCGCACCGATCGCGGCGTCAATGTCCGCGTCGGTGAGAGTCTCCTTGAACTTCACGATGAGCTGGGCATCGGCGGCGGGCGCTTCGAGCGGGCTTCCGGCGGAGACAGGAGTCGCGACGGCGGTCGGAGCCATGGCCGCGACAGCCAGCGACCGCGGGCCAGCACCGAGAGTCGAAAGGGTCGCGACAAGCGAGAAGACGACCGTCCAGACCGCGATCGCGCCGAGCGGGCGTCGTATGCGCCCGCTCGGGCGTCGCGCGATGGCGAGCGTTTCCTGCCGCACGCGTCTCACCCCGAAAGCCGAGGGTAGGCACCGTAGATTGAGGGACGTACAAGCGAGCCATGAAAAACGCATTAAGGCGCCTCGTGGGCCTCTGACGCCTCAACGGGAAAGCCGCGCCGGCTAGGACCAGCGGCCGCGGCGCACGACGTCCTCCGCCGGTCTGTGCCCCCGCTTCAGCGACGGCGACGGACGATCCTTCGGCTTGGGATAGCCCACCGCCACCACGCCCACCGCCGTGTACTCGTCCGGAATGTTGAAGGTCGCCCGGAGCGTCGCCTGATCGAAGACACCGAAGAAGACCGCGCCGAGTCCCGCGTCAACGGCGGTGAGCAGCGCGAGCAAAGCGGCCATCCCGGTATCGATGTCCCAGTAGGGCACGGGCCAGCGTTTCTCGTCCATGTCCGTCCAGCCCTTGTCGGGTTCGGCATACCTCGCGAGGTACTGCTTCTTGTTGCTGAGACACACGATGAGCAGCGGCGCGTTGAAGAGATCTGGCCAACCCCACTCCGCTCGACGGTCCTGCGGCCAGTTCGCGTCCCAGTAGCGGGCTGTGTCCTCTTTTCCTTCCAGGACGAGAAAGCCCCAGCCCTGGCTGAATCCGGCCGAGGGCGCCTTCTGAAGATTCGCCACGATCCGCTCGACAATCTCGGGCGGAATCGGACGGTCCTCGAAGCTTCGGACCATCTTCCGCTTGCGGACGACGTCCTGAAATTCCATCAGGGTCGCCGGTAGATCCCGCGCTCGCGCCGGAGAAGCCCGGCATCGACGAGATACCGGCGCAGCGTGGCGTGATCGGCGTGCACGCCCTGCAGGATGCGGTTGACCTCATCCTCGCTGTACTCGCGCCCTGATTCGAACTTGCCCGCGACATGCACCAGGACCGACCGCCTCCGGTCGCGCCCGGCCGGGATGGTCTCGAGGCGTCCGTTGCGAAAGAACGCGGCGAGCTCCGGCGGTCCGTCGAACGTCGCGCGCCGCACGTCGTTGCCTTTCGGTCGCTGCATCCGTGCGACGATACGGGACGTGCCGCTTGTGAGACCCGAGCGCATCAGCATCGTGGAGGTCGCGCCGCGTGACGGCCTTCAAGCGGAGGACCGCACGCTGTCGACGGACGTGAAGCTCGAATTGCTGGACCGGCTCGCCGGCGCGGGCCACAGGGCGATCGAGGCAACGAGCTTCGTCAGCCCGAAGGCCGTTCCGCAGCTCGCCGACGCCGAGGACCTGATGAACCGGCTCACGCCGCGGGCTGGCGTCCGCTACATGGCTCTCGTCCCGAACGCGACCGGGCTGGAGCGCGCCCTCACCTGCGGAGTGCGCGAGATCGCGGTCTTCGCGTCCGCGAGCGAGAGCTACTCGCGCAAGAACCTGAACCGTTCGCGCGACGAGGCGATCACAGCGTACGGACCCGTCATCGAACGTGCGAAGGGCGCGGGTCTCGTCGTGCGGGGATATCTCTCGATGGTCATCGCCGATCCGTGGGACGGCCCAACTCCGGCCGCTTCCGTGGCCGACCTGAGCCGTCGGCTCCTCGACTTCGGCTGCGATGAGATCTCACTCGGCGACACCGTCGGCGTCGGAACTCCGGGCGAGGTGAGCGTGCTTCTCGGAGCGCTGCGCCGCGCCAACGTACCGCTCGCCAAGGTCGCTTTTCATTTCCACGACACCTACGGTCAGGCTCTGGCGAACGTGCTGGCCGCGATGACCGAAGGCATCACGACATTCGACGCGAGCCTCGGCGGGATAGGCGGTTCGCCTTTCGCAATGATGGCTGGCGGCAACCTCGCGACCGAAGATCTCGTCTGGATGTGCAAAGGCATGGGTATCGAGACCGGCCTCGAGCTCGGCAAGCTCGTCGCGACCGCTCAGTGGCTAGGCGAAAAGCTGGGGCGCGACCTGCCTTCACACGTGTCCAAGGCCATGAGAGCAAGCCCGGCGAGCTAGATCGGGGTCGGCTAAGCGACGCGCGTGCCTCCCTGGAACACCGCCCACACCCGCCAGAGGGCACGCGCATCGGAGAGCGGATCGCCGTGGACGAGCACGAGGTCCGCGGGCATGCCTTTCTCGATGCGCCCGGCGTGATCGTCACCGAGCAGCTCGCCGCCGGCGCGCGTCGCCGCGATCAGTGCCTCGCGCGGGGTCGACCCTGCGGCGACGAGCAGCTCGACCTCCCAGGCGAGTTGGCCCGCGCGAACGGAGCCTCCGCCGAAGTCTGAACCGGTGGCGATGCGGACACCCGCCCGCCTCGCGGCAGCAACCGCGGCATAGGCGCCCTCCTTGCGATTCGCGATGCGCCGGCGGCCCTCTTCCGTCGTGAAGCGCTCGATGGCGGTCGTTCTCGCAAATGTCTCCCATGACGCGAAGACGGAAAGGGTGGAGGTGAGGGTCACGTTGTTCTTCTTCATCGTTCGGGCGATGTCGTCGTCGAGCTCCATGCCGTGCTCGATCGAGTCGACGCCCGCCAGAGCCGCGACACGCGCGCCATCGAGATAGCCCGAGTGGCACGCGACCTTCGCGCCGCGAGCATGAACCGCATCGGTCGCCGCCTTCAGGGCCGCGACGCCGAACGGCGACTCCTTTGCGCCGCCGGGCGCGTCCATGTAGATCTTCACGAGGTCGGTGCCAAGGTCGAGCTGCGCGAGCGCGGCGTCCTTCAACCCATCGTCATTCGTGGTGACCCACATGTCGGGGTAGCCGGTCTTCCCGATCCACGTTCCGGCGACGCGGATGTATGGGTTCCCCTTCCTGCCGTTGAGCTCGTCGCGGACGTCGAGCGAGATCGGACGGCCGTCGGCCATCGGAGCGCCGACGTCGCGCGCCCATAACACGCCGGCCTGGACGAGACGCTTGGCATTCTCGCGTGCGACCTGGCGCAGCACCGACGGCGGATCGTCGCCACGAGCGATCCAGTGGCTGCCACCCTGCATGGTGAGATGGCTGTGGCAATCGACCAGGCCCGGCACGATCACCGCCCCGCCGGCATCGATCAGAGCGGCACCCGCCTGGTCGATCTCGTCGTTCGCGCCGATCGCCTCGATCCGACCGTCGGCTATGGCGAGGCTGACGCCGAGCCGCAGCGAATCGGACGAGCCGTCCGCGAGGGCGGCATCGTGCAGGATCGTCCGGGTCATATCCGTCTAGCTCGCCGCGGCCCTCCGCAGCTCCGTCCTGGCCTCACGCTTCTTCTCGCGCACCGCCGTCACCGCCGGCACACCCGATCCGCGGACGAGCTTGTCGAAGGCTGGCACGTCGGTCTTCGCGATCGCGCGCCACTTCACGAGCTGCGTCTCGGCTCTCTTGCTGAGATCGTCGAAGACGTCGTACATCGCCTTCGTGGGCGCGAAGTCGGCGCTGCCGACGGACATCGCGAGACCGCCGATCTTGAGATTCAGCTTCGCCGGGTAGTTGAGCGTGTCCTGGCGGCTCTTCGCCTTCACCTGGATGAGCTCCTCCTCGACCCCGGCGAGCTTCGTCTTCAGTGAGCTCGCGCCTCGGCGCACACGAGCGCCGGCGCTTCCCTCCGCCCGCTTCTCCCAGCCTTCGATCTGGGTTCGCAGCGCGCGGATGCCGTTGATGGCCTCGTGCACCTCGGTGAGCTTGTCGCGGATCCGCATGCGCAACGCGAACTCCGCGTCGAGGTCCGCCTGGGTCGCCGAGACGCGCGGGTCCTTGCGGATCTCAAACGCGGCCTCGTGACGCTCGCCACCGACCTCGAGACGAACGCGGTACTGGCCGGGCGAAGAGATCGGGCCCGCGAGCGTCGCCTCCGCCGACTCCCACGTCGGGTCGTCCTCGACACGAGCGGCGTCGGTGTGGCGCATGTTCCACGCGAAGCGGTTGAGCCCGGCCTCTTTCGGGACCTTCGGCTCCTTCGCCTTCTTCAGCTCTTCGCTGCGGCGCTGCTCCGGCGTGAGCGCCTTCTCTTCCTTCTCTGTGGGCTCCGGCGGTGCGCTCTTGAATTGGCGAATCTGCTTGCCCTTGGCGTCCATGAACGTGAGTGTCGCGTCGCTCTCGGGCTTGTCGCGCAGCCAGTACGAGACGAGGACGCCGTCCGGCGGATTCTGCCCGGAGTCGATGTTGACCTGCGCCTTCTCGCCGGTCGGCTTCTCGACCTGGCGGTACGTCACGATCGTTGCGCCGGTCATCCGGTAGTTCTTTCCCGACTTCGCGGGCTGCGGGAAGCCCATGTCGGTGCGGAAACGGACGGTGGGCCGCGGCGTGAAGAGACGGGCCTTTCCCTTTATCGGCTCGGCCGCGAGCTGGCGGATGGGCTCGAGATCGTCGAGCACCCAGAAAGACCGCCCGTGTGTCGCGAGGACGAGGTCGGAGTCTTTCACGACCAGGTCGTGGATCGGCACGACCGGAAGATTGCCCCCGAGACGGTTCCACCGCGCGCCGTCGTCGAACGAGACATAGACGCCGGTCTCCGTGCCGGCGTAGAGCAGTCCCTTGCGCGTCGGGTCTTCGCGGATGACGCGAGTGAAGTCTTCCGCCGGTATGCCGTTCGTGATCTTCGTCCACGTCCGTCCGTAGTTCGTCGTCTTCCAGAGGTACGGCTTGAAGTCGTCGTGCTTGTAGCGCGTCGTCGCAACATACGCCGTGCCCGCGTCGTGAGGCGACGGCTCGATGATCGAGACCAGCGAGAAGGGCCGGATCGCCGCGGGCGTCACGTTCTTCCACGTCTTGCCGTCGTCGCGAGAGACGTGCAGCAGGCCGTCGTCGCTTCCCGCCCAGAGCACGCCGCGCTCGACCGGCGATTCGGCGAACGCGAAGATCGTGCAGTAATACTCGGCGCCGGTGTTGTCTTTGGTGATCGGTCCACCGGATGCCTCGAGCTTGCTCTTGTCGTTCCGCGTGAGGTCCGGGCTGATGCGCTCCCACGTGGTGCCCTCATCGGTCGTGCGGAACACGTGATTCCCGGTGTGATAGAGAACGTTCGGGTCGTGCGGCGAATGGACGGTCGGCGCGGTCCACTGGACGCGGTACTTCACGTCCTTCGCGCCCTCGCCCGCGCTCGTCTCCGGCCAGACCATGATGTTCCGGGCCTGCCCGGTGCGACGGTCGTAACGCGTGAGGAAGCCCTGATAGTTGCCGGCGAACACCACGTTCGGATCGTCCGCGCGGACCGCGATGTATCCGGCCTCTCCCCCACCGATGGCGAAGCTGTCGGCCGCGGTGATGCCCGCGATAGCCGAACGACTCGGCACGGTCATCGTGGTGTTGTCCTGCTGCGCGCCGTAAATGCGGTACGGCGTCTGGGTGTCGGTGATCACGTGGTAAAACTCGGCCGTCGGCTGGTTGTATACGGACGACCAGCTCTCGCCGCCGTTCAGCGTGACCACGGCGCCGCCGTCGTTGCCGTTGATGATGCGATTCGGATCCTTCGGGTCGATCCAGAGGTCGTGGTGGTCGCCATGCGGGATCGAGAGCTCCTGGAAGGTTTTCCCGCCATCGTTCGAGAGCCACGCCGATACGTTCAGGACCCAGACCGTCTCGGGGTCCGTCGGATGCGCGTAGATGTGGTGGTAGTACCAGGCGCGCTGCCGAAGGTTGCGATCCTCGCTTCCGCGCTCCCAGGTCTCGCCGAAGTTGTCCGAGCGGAAGATGCCGCCGTCCTCGGCCTCGACGATCGCGTACACGCGTCCAGACCTCGCGGCGGATGCGGAGACGCCGATCTTTCCGAGGAGTGCGGTGGGTAGGCCTTTGTTCCGGCTGATCTCGGTCCAGGTGTCCCCGCCGTCATTCGACCGGAAGAGACCTGACCCCTCACCACCCGAGACGAGCTCCCACGGGCGGCGGATCGCCTCCCAGAACGACGCATAGATGATCCGCGGATTGTTCGGGTCGATCGAAAGGTCCGACGCACCGGCCCTGTCGCTCCGATACAGGACCTTCTTCCAGGTCTTGCCACCGTCGCGCGTGCGGAACACGCCGCGCTCGGTGTTCGGACCGTGCGCGTGGCCGAGCGCGGCGACGTACGCCGTGTCGGGGTCCTCAGGGTGGACGCGGACCTTGGCGATGTTCCGCGTGTCCTCGAGACCGAGGTGCGTCCACGTCTGTCCAGCATCGGTCGACCGGTAGACCCCGTCGCCGTGCGAGACGTTGCCGCGGATGCAGCTCTCGCCCATACCGGCGTAGATCACGTTCGGATCGGCTTGGGCGACGGCAATACCGCCGACCGACGCACGCTTGAAGAACCTATCGCTCGTGTTCTCCCAGTACTGGCCGCCGTCCATCGTCTTCCACACGCCGCCGCCGGTCGAGCCGAAGTAAAAGGTGTTCCGATCCCGCGGATCGCCCGCCACGGCGGC
>DASPWX010000208.1:0-5434 GCA_035637615.1 Bathyarchaeia archaeon
GTGCCGTGGGTGATGCTCCTCGTGTGGGCCGGGATGGTCCTCGGCGATAACTGGCAGGATCTGAAGCACCAGCTTCGCGGCCTCGATTACGTCGTCGTCGGCCTCATCGTCGTCGGGGTCGGTCTCTTCGTCTGGCGTCACCTGCGTTCACGTTGAACGACCTTCTCGCCGCGCTCGGCAATTTCGACACGCAGCTCTACCTGGCGATCGCCGCGCAGCGGAATCTCGTGACCTCGATCATCGCCGTTGCCCTTACCTATCTGAACTGGGACGGCTTCTTCTGGTGGATCCTCGCATTCCTTCTCCTCCGCTCGCGGGGCTTGAACCGTCGAGGGATCGCGGCGACCGGCACGGTCGTGCTCGCGATGCTCACCTCGTGGTGGTTCACCGAGATCACCAAGCTCGTCGTCCAGCGGCCCCGTCCGTTCGAGGCGCTCGCAAATGCGCCCGGCCCGCTGCCGGCGCCCGAGACCGTGATCGCGCATCCCTCGTCGTACTCGTTCCCGTCCGGCGACGCATCCCTGGCGATGGGCGCCGCCGTCGCCTTCGCGTACGTCTCACCGCGCTATCGCGTGCCGCTTCTCCTCCTCGGGATCTCCTGCGCGCTCGCGCGGGTGGTGGTCGGGGTCCATTACCCGTTCGACGTGCTCGGCGGCATCGCCGTCGGCACCGTCTTCGGACTCCTCGCGCCGCGCGCGGTCGCGCTTGTCAGGCGGCGCCTCCGATGGCGGGCCTTCGTGATCCCCCACACGCACTGGGATCGCGAGTGGTACGAGCGCTTCGAGGGATACCGCGCGCGACTCATTCCGATGGTGTCGCGACTGCTGGACGTCCTCGAGCGGGACCCCGACTTCCGATCGTTCACCTTCGACGGACAGACCATCGCGATCCAGGACTACCTCGAGAAGCGCCCCGACGACCGCAGGCGGGTTGAAGCACTCGTGAGATCCGATCGCCTTCTCATCGGTCCGTGGCACGTCCTCGCGGATCTGCTCCTCGTCTCCGGCGAGTCGATCGTCCGCAATCTTCAGGAGGGCCTGCGGAGCGCAGGCGAGCTGGGCCGGGCTGCGCGCATCGCGTACGTCGCCGACCCGTTCGGCCATCCGGCGCAGCTTCCGCAGATCCTCCGCTCATTCGGCTACGACACGTACGTCTTCGCACGCGGCATGGGAGACGAGGGCGAATCCGTTGGCAGCGAGTTCTGGTGGGAGGCGCCGTCGGGTGACCGCGTCCGGGCAGCGCATCTCGTCGATCACTACTCCAACGCGTTGCCGCTTGTCGGCCCCGCGAGCGAGGACGCCGAAGCGTTGCGCCATCGGGTCAAGGAGAAGACCGCGAAAATCCTCGACCGGCTCACGCCGTACGCGAACGGCGACGCGCTGCTCCTGATGGTCGGCGACGACCACGTCGAGGCCTATGCGCGTTTGCCTGAGGCGGTGCGCGAGATGCGGCAGGTGTTCCCCAATGTCGACGCGCGGATCGCGAACCTTGAGGACTTCGCCGCCGCGATTCCGGCGCTTCAGCATCGGGTAAGCGGCGAGATCGCGAGCGGACGGTACCGGCCGATCCTCCGCGGCGTGAACTCGACGCGCGTGTGGATCAAGCAGGAGAACGTCGCCTGCGAGCGGCTCCTCCTCGAGCAGTGCGAGCCGCTCGACGCGCTCACCGGTGGCACGGCTCGCGACGAGCTCCGCGATCTCTGGCGAATGCTCTTGCAGAACCATCCGCACGACTCGATTTGCGGCTGTTCGATCGACGCCGTCCACGACGTCGACATGGCGCCGCGTTTCGCGTACGTCCGCGAGCGCGGCACGGCGCTCGCGAGCCGTCTGCTGGAACGGCTCGCCGGGCCGGGGACCGCGGCGATGCTCTGGGACCCGCTGCCATGGCCCCGCGACGCGGTCGTGCCGATCGACGGACGGCCGACGCGCATTCGTTCAGGCGGGCTGGGCCTCACCCCGGTGGTGGCGGCCCCGGTGGCGGCGGTCCGCGCCGACGGCGACGGCGCGATCGAGAACGGCCTTCTGCGGGTGGAGGTCGACGCCGACGGAAGCTTCTTCATCGTCGATAAGGCGACCGGCGAGCGCGGAGGACGCCAGAACCGGCTGATCTCGGAAGGCGACCGTGGCGACGAATACACCTACTCCTATGCCGGCCCAACGGTCGGCTCCGAAGGCATCGCCGGGGCACGCGCGACGTCCGTCGCCGGCGATCGCGTGACCGCGACGGTTGAGCTGGTCCTCCGACTGCCGGCGCGGCTCCGCGACGACCGGCTCGCGCGGTCGCCCGAGCTGGTGGACTGTCCGGTCAGGGTCGATATCTCGCTCGACGCCGGCGAGCGGCGGGTCGACGTCACCCTCGAGGTCGACAACCGCGCGAGCGATCATCGCCTCCGCGTTCTCTGCGAGACCGGCACCCGCGCGCTGACACACCAATGTGGCGCCGCGTTCGCGCTGCTCGAGCGGTCGAATCGCTTCGAAGTTCGCCGTCGATGGATCGAGCCCCCGACCTCGGAGGCGTGCGTGCATGACGTCGTAGCAGTGAAAGGCGCGAACAAGGGACTGGCCGTCGGAGTTGACGGCCTGCGCGAGTATTCGGTCCTTCACGACGGCGGCACGATAGCGATCACGTTGCTACGCGCCGTCGGCTTCCTCTCGCGAGGCGACCTTCCCGAACGCCACGGCCACGCCGGGCCCGAGCTCGCGACGCCCTCGGCGCAGTGCATCGGATCCCGCTCCTACCGGTACACCGTCATCCCGCTCGGCGAAGAGATCGATGTCACACGTGCCGCGCGGATAGTTCACGAATGGCTGTCGGCCCCCATCGTCGTGTTGGGGGACGGTCGCGCGCGCTCCGTCATGTCCTTCGTCGATCCGGCCGTCCCGCTCGTGCTGACCTCGCTTCGCGCGGGGCCCGACCGAGCCCTGGTCGTCCGGATCGCGAACCCGGAACGCAAGGAGATATCCGGCGCCCTGCGCTTCGATCGAGCCATTCGCGCATCGCGTCCCGTCGATCTCCGCGAGGGCGACGTCGGCCTTGGCAACGCCGGGCTCGACGTGATCCGGACCGCGGCTCCACTGGACATCGATGGAGATCTCGCGCGTGCGAATCTCGCGCCCTACGAGATCGGCACCTGGCTCGTGCAGCTCGTCTAGGAGGCGTGCGCACAAACGTGCGACATCCCTCGCACAAACGTGCGACGGCATCGCACGAATTGAGGACAGACACGCACGGGCCCGTCGACTACGTTTCCCGACGTGCCAAAGAGCGCGATCACCCTTCTCGCCGCACTCCTTGCGTTGGCAGTCCTCGGCCTCTCGGCGAGCGCCGACGGCGGACCGCCGTATCGGCGTACGACGCCGCGCGGCTCGTTCGGTGCGGATGGCCCGGAGCTCATCGTCGGCGTGCCCGGCGGTCGGGCCTGGGGTATAGAAAGCGGGCTCGTCGCGGTGCCCGACGACCGCAGCGGGTTTCGGGCGACGCTCGAGGTGAACGACCCACTTGTTCGCGAAGCGTTCGTCCGGGTGGCCTGGTACGACCGCGCGAGCGGACGGCCGCGCCAGTTCGCCTTGACCGACGCCAGGTTCGTCCGCGCCGGCGAGACCGCCACGGTCGAGGTCGCGCTCGACCCCCCGCCCGGTGCGGTCGCGTATCGGCTGCGCGTATTGGCGCGTCTTCGTGCGCCCGAGGCGCTCTCGGCGCCGGACGCCATCAGGGTGAGCTTCTCTCGGCCTTTTTCCTGGCCGGCGGCGAATCCCCCCACGCGGCTCCTCCCGTAACGGGCCGCCGGGCCGAGCGCGCTGACAGGCGACGTGCCCGCTTGACGGCGCTGGGACATACTTGCGGCGAGATGGCAACCGTCACGTACGACCACGTCACCAAGCGCTTCGGCGACTTTGTCGCGGTGAACGACCTCAACCTCGCCGTGCGTGACTCGGAATTCCTCGTGCTCGTCGGACCCTCCGGATGCGGGAAGACGACCGCACTCCGAATGCTCGCCGGCCTCGAGGAGCAGACGACCGGTGACATCCGCATCGGAGAACGGGTGGTGAACGACGTTCCGCCCAAGGACCGCGACATCGCGATGGTCTTCCAGAACTACGCGCTCTACCCGCACATGAGCGTGTACGACAACATCGCCTTCGGTCTGAAGCTGCGCGGAATGCCGAAGCAGGAGATCGATCGACGGGTCAACGAGGTCGGCAAGATGCTCGGCATCGGTCAGCTCCTCAAGCGGAAGCCGAAGGAGCTCTCGGGTGGCCAGCGCCAGCGCGTCGCGGTCGGTCGCGCGATCGCGCGCGAGCCCGCGGTGTTCCTCATGGACGAGCCGCTATCCAACCTCGACGCAAAGCTGCGCATCCAGACGCGCGCGATGTTGCAGCAGCTCCACCAACGCATTCGGCGTACGACGATCTACGTGACGCACGACCAGGTCGAAGCAATGACCATGGGCGATCGTATTGCGGTCATGAACGACGGGAAGCTGCAGCAGCTTGACACGCCCGAGACGCTGCACGAGCGCCCGGCGAACCTCTTCGTCGCGGGATTCATCGGCTCGCCATCGATGAACTTTTTCCCTGCGAAGGTGACGGGATCAGGTGGTCAGGTCGTCGCCGACGCCGGCTTCTTCAAGGCGCCGCTCAGCGGAAAGGCCGCGGAGGCGGTCGGACGTGATGTGATCCTCGGCATCCGACCCGAGGACATCAACGACATGGCGACCGAACGACAGGACGGGCAGCTTCCGCTCGACGCGAAGGTCGAGGTCGTCGAGTTCCTCGGCAACGAGCTGCAGCTCCTGCTCTCGTCCGACACCACGAACTTCATCGCGCGCGTGGGGACGCAGACGCAGACCAAGCCCGGCCAGACGCTGCGCGTGGGGCTGAATCTCAAGAAGCTCCACGTTTTTGACAAGCAGACCGAGGCAGCGTTGCGGTGACCCTTCGGGGCTCCACGAGCGAATTTCCGCTCGAATCGGTAATAGGGCTCCTCGCGGGCACATCCAAGACAGGGGAGCTGCAGGTACGGGGCGACGCCAAGGTGGGTGCGCTCGGCTTCGCCAGTGGACGGCTCGTCGCGGCGGTCATGGATGGCGAGGGAGGCGAGAACGCACTCGGCGCGATCTTCGCGATCTCACAGGCCGACTTTGAGTTCACGCCGTGGGAGTCAGCGCCCGAGGCAAACCTCGAGAGCGGAGATCTTGTCTCTCTCCTGAAGCGGGCCGCCGAGGCGCGCGACCGCATCTCGACCATCCGCGCGTCGATACCTGATGACCGCATGCACTTCCGGCTCTCGGAGAAGGCCGCCGATCAGGGCGCGGTCACGTTCACGCCCGACCGCTGGCGCGCGCTGCTCGCCGTCAACGGCGAGCGCGATGTCGCCGCGATCGCCGAGCAGCTGCGCCTCGGAAAGATGCAGACGCTCACTCTTCTCTCGG
>DASPWX010000209.1:0-8967 GCA_035637615.1 Bathyarchaeia archaeon
TTCCGAAAGAAAGGAGGTGATGTGGAGTGGGCGATGCCAGTGGGAATCCAAAGACCCATGTGAGCTCACTTCAGCCTTTCGTAATGAATCGATCTGAGGTGAACGCGCACTAACTCACTGGGTCTTTGGTGACCCGGCAAACAAGGGCGGCGGCAGAGATGCCGCCGCTCTTCGTTTTCACCGCATAGTCTCCTCGCCATGCCCTCCCCAAAGACGCTCCCGCCCCCGGAGCCGGAGCAAGAGGTCCAGCTCGCCGACAACCGCAAAGCTCGCTTCGACTATCAGATCGAGAGTCGGCTCGAGGCGGGCATCGCGCTGCGTGGCACCGAGATCAAGTCCCTGCGCGCCGGTCACGCCAACCTCCGCGACGGGTACGCCCGTATCGAGAACGGCGAGGTGTGGCTTCGGAACGTCCACATCGCACCGTGGGCCAACTCACCGTACGACAATCACGACCCGCTGCGCCCGCGCAAGCTCCTCCTCCATAAGGACCAGATCGGACAGCTCGTGGGTACGATCGCGCAGAAGGGCTACACGCTCGTCCCGCTGCGGATGTACATCAAACACGGCCGGGCCAAGGTTGAGCTCGGCATCGCGCGCGGGCGCAAGCGCTTCGACAAGCGACAGGTGATCAAGGAACGCGAGGCCACACGCGAGATGGATGCCGCGATCCGGAGGCGCGTCGGCCGAGGCTAGGCGCTGCCACCCCGAAGGACGGGGTGGTCGGGTTATCCCGCCGGTTGGAGGATGGGAGCCGTGGCGCGGCCCGCCACGTCCGTTCCGACGTTCTCCGTGAACTGGCTCTGGTAGAGGTCGTAGTAGAAGCCTTGCTTGCGCAGGAGCTCCGCGTGGTCGCCCTGCTCCACGATCCGGCCGCCGTCCATCACGACGATCTCGTCGGCGTTGCGGATCGTCGAGAGCCGGTGCGCGATCACGAATGAGGTGCGGCCGTGACGAAGCCGCGCCATCGCCTGCTGGATGAGGACCTCGGTACGCGTGTCCACGTTGCTCGTCGCCTCGTCGAGGATGAGGATGCTCGGATCGGCGAGGAACGCGCGCGCGATCGTGATGAGCTGCCTCTGGCCCGCCGAGATGTTCGACGCTTCCTCTTCGAGCAGCGAGTCGTAGCCCTGGGGCAGCGTGCGTACGAACGGATCGACGTGCGCCGCCGTCGCGGCCGCGACGATCTCGTCCAGCGAGGCGCCTTCCTTGCCGTAGGCGATGTTGTCGCGGATCGTCCCCGCGAAAAGCCAGCTGTCCTGAAGCACCATGCCGAACGCGCGCCGGACAGCGTCGCGCGGCAGCTCGCGCGTGTCGGTGCCGTCAAGACGGATCGCGCCGGCGTCGATGTCGTAGAAGCGCATGAGGAGATTCACGATCGTGGTCTTCCCGGCGCCGGTCGGCCCGACGATCGCGACGGTCTCTCCCGGGCGTACGTCCAGAGAGAAGTCCTCGATGAGCGGCTTCTCGGGCAGATAGCGGAAGGCGACCCGGTCGAACTCGACATGACCGGTCACGGCCCTGGGCGCCGCCGCGGACACACGGTCCGGGGTCTCTTCAGGCGCTCCGAGAAATTCAAATACCCGCTCCGCCGACGCGAGACCGGACTGAAGAAGGTTCATCTGCGCCGCGATCTGCAGAAGGGGCATCGTGAACTGGCGCGAGTACGCGATGAACGCGGTCACGTCACCGAGACTCATCGCGCCGGATGCAACGCGGTAGCCGCCGATGACCGCCACGCCGACATAGTTCAGGTTCGAGAGGAACTGCATCGCCGGCTGGATGATTCCCGAGAGGAATTGCGCGCGGAAACTGGCCCGGAAGAGTCGCTCGTTCTGGCCGTTGAACTGTTCGATCGCGCTCCGGCGGCGTCCGAACACCTGAACGAGCGTGTGGCCACTGTGCATCTGCTCGACGTGGCCATTCAGGGCCCCTGTCTCGGCCCACTGGGCGATGAACTCCTTCTGCGATCGCCCGGCTATCACGATCGTGACGGCGAACGACAGCGGGATCGTGATGACCGAGATCAACGCGAGCAACGGGCTGATCCACAGCATCATCGCGAGAACACCGATCACCGTGAGCGCTGATGTGAGGAGCTGGGAAAGACCCTGTTGAAGGGTCGTCGCTATGTTGTCGACGTCGTTCGTCACGCGGCTCAGGAGATCGCCGTGCGCGTGGCTGTCGAAGTACCGAAGCGGCAGCCGTGCGAGCTTCTCCTCGACCTCGCGCCGCAACCCGTACACGGTGCGCTGCGCGACGCCCGCCATGATGTAGGCCTGCGCCCACGCGAGGACCGACGCGAGGACATACACGAGGACCGCGAAAGCGAGGATTCCCGCTAGGGCCCCAAAGTCGATGCCCTGGCCCGGCACCGCATTGGTCGCGGCGAGCATGTCCGCGAGCTGACCCTTGCCCTGCGCGCGCAGGAGCTCGATCGCTGTCTCCTTCGGCACGCCGGCCGGCAGGGACTTTCCGATGACGCCATCGAAGATGATGTTCATGGCGTTGCCCGTGATCTTTGGACCGATGACGCTGAACACCACGCTGAGCGAGCCGAGCACGACGACCACCGCGATCACCGCTCGCTCGGGGCGGAGGCGCGCGAGCAGTTTCCGCAGCGTGCCGCGGAAATCCTTGGAACGTTCGACCGGCGCGCTGAGGCCCATGAAAGGCCCACCGCGCTGTCCGGCCTGCGGCCGGCCGCCTGGTCCGCGGCCCTGGGGCCGGCCCATCATCATGCCGCTGCCGCCCCGAGCTGCGACTCGACGATCTCGCGATACTCCTCGCTCGTCTTCATGAGCTCGTCGTGCGTGCCGCTTCCAACGACACGTCCCTCGTCCAGAACGACGATGTGATCCGCGTGCAGGATCGTGCTGACACGTTGCGCGACGATGAGGACGGTCGCGTCGCCGGTCTCGCGCTTGAGGGCCATCCGTAGCCGGGCGTCCGTACCGGCGTCGAGCGCCGAGAAGCAGTCGTCAAAGAGGTAGATCGCCGGGCGCTTGACGATCGCGCGGGCTATCGCGAGCCGCTGGCGCTGCCCTCCCGACACGTTCGTGCCGCCCTGGTCGATCGGCGCCTCGAGCTGTCCCGGCATCTCGGCGACGAAATCCCGCGCCTGAGCGACCTCGAGCGCGCGCCAGAGCTGGGCGTCGGTCGCGTTCTCGTTGCCGAAGCGGAGGTTCTGCGCGACCGTGCCTTTGAAGAGATACGCGGTCTGCGGAACGAGGCCGATCCGTGCCCAGAGCCCGTCCAGGGCTTGCTCGCGCACGTCCAGGCCGTCGACCAGCACGGCGCCGGAGGTGACGTCGAAGCTCCGCGTCACGAGACCCAGGACCGTGCTTTTCCCGGAGCCTGTCCCGCCGATGATCGCGGTGGTGCGTCCGGGCCGCGCATCGAACCGCAGGTCGTGGAGGACCGGCCGCTCGCCGTGCGGGTACGCGAAGGTGACGTCCGCGAATGTGACGAGGCCTGACAGCCGCGCCGGCGCGACCGGGCGCGGCGGCTCGGTGATCGACGACGTCGTCTCGAGCACTTCGACGATCCGCTGGGCGCTCGCCTCGGCTCGCGGGATGAGGATGACCATGAAGACGGCGGTCATCACCGCGAAGAGGATCTGCATGATGTACTGCAGGAATGCCGTGAGGTTTCCGATCGGCATATCACCGCGATCAACGAGCCCGGCACCGAACCAGAGAATCGCGACCGTCGACAGGTTCATGATCGCGAGAAGCGACGGGAACGCGAGCGCGAAGATTCGGTTCACGCGGAGCGACGTGTCGGTGAGATCTGCGTTCGCCACCTCGAACCGAGCGCGCTCGGAGTCGACGCGAATGAACGCCCTTACGACCCGGACGCCGGTGATCTGCTCGCGGAGCACCTGGGTGAGTCGATCGATCTTCACCTGCACCTGACGGAAGAGCGGGACCGCCCGGAGGAGCAGAACGCCGATGACCGCAGCCATCAGAGGAACGATCACGACGAGAAGCCATGAGAGCGTCGCGTCCTCGCGGACGGCCATGAATACTCCGCCGACCGCGATGATGGGAGCGCTCACGAGGATGGTGAGGGCGATCTGGAGGAAGAGCTGCACCTGCTGGACGTCGTTCGTGTTGCGAGTGATGAGCGACGCGGTGCCAAACCGGTTCATCTCGCGCGCCGAAAAGCTCTGCACGCGTTCGAAGACCGCGGCACGAACGTCGCGCCCGACGCTCATCGAGGTCTCCGACGCGAAATACACGGCGACGATCGCGAATACCCCGAGGACGAGCGTGATCCCGAGCATGAGGGCGCCGATGCGCCAGATGTAGTCGGTGTCGCCCTTGGCGACGCCGTTATTGATGATGTCGGCGTTGAGGTTGGGCAGGTAGAGGTTCGCGACCGACTGGAGCAGCAGGAGAGCCGTGACGATCGCGACCTGACGGCGATAGGGCGCGAGATACCTTCGAAGCAGCCGAATCAGCACGGGGGTTACCTAGTCGCCGAACGCCGGCGCCGTCTCCACCTCAGGCCGAGTGACTCGGTCGGCTCGACCGCGGAGCGGTACCTCCTGAAGGAATAGAGAGACGAGCACCGCGAGCGCGGCGACGCCGGCTGCGATGAGGAAGACGTCGTGGAGCCCAGAGGCGAGCGCGCTTCGGATCGCGAGCAGCACGGGCGGCGGCATCTGGGCCGTTGCCGCCGGATTGAAGATGGCTTGCGCGTTGCCGGCCTTCGCCGAGACCGCTCCCGCGAGCTGAGACGGTACCGCCGCGGCGATCTTCTGCGTGAGCTCGTGGCCCAGGACCGAACCGAGCGTCGCGACGCCGACGGTGCTCCCGATGTTCCGCCAGAACTGGATCTGGCTGGAAACGACGCCGAGGAACCTCGCGTCGACGGCACTTTGCGTCGCGTTGAGATACAGCGGCATGCCGACGCCGACACCGAGTCCGACGAGCACGAGGTCTCGCACGACCTCGATCTCGGGCGTGCCGACATTGACTTGCGCGAGCAGGACGAGCCCGATCGTAAGGATCACCGCGCCGACGGTCCCGAGGTAGCGGTAGCGCTTGATGCGGACCATGAGCTGGCCGGTGATAACGCTGGCGCTGATCAGGCCGACCATGAGTGGAGTGATGAGGAGTCCCGAGTTCGTCGCGGGGATCCCCAAGACGCCCTGATACACGAGGCCGACGAAGATGATCGCGCCGAACATTGCGAACCCGAGCAGGAATCCGATGATCGTCGACACCGTGAACGTCGGGTTCTTCCAGAGATCGAACGGCACGACCGGATGCGGATTACCCCGCTCGATGAAGAAGAAGATGACGGCCATGACCGCCGAGATGGCAAGGAGGCTCAGAACCTCAGGAGAGCCGATGTCGTGATCCTGGGTGATCGAGAGAGCGATCAGGAGCGGGACCAGGGTGGCCGCGAGCGTGAACGCTCCCGCGAAGTCGATGTCACGCCACGAAGCCTTGTGCGCGACGTAGGGAAGGGTCACGAAGCACACGACGATCGCGAGGATGCCGACGGGCACGTTGACGTAGAAGACCCACCGCCAGCTGAGGTTGTCGGTGAGGTATCCGCCCACCGTCGGCCCGACCACCGACGCGATCCCGAAGATGCCGCCGAATACGCCTTGCAGCTTCGCGCGCTCGGCGGGCGCATACAGGTCGCCGATCGTCGCGAACACGCTCGCGAACAGCACGCCGCCGAAGATCCCCTGGATGCCGCGGAAGGCGATCAGCTCGGTCATGTTCTGGGCCTGGCCGCAGAGCGCGGACGCCAGGACGAATCCGATCATGCCGGCAAGAAGGAACGGTTTACGTCCGAATAAGTCGCCGAGCTTGCCGGCGATTGGAGTGAGCGTCGTCGACGAGACGAGGTACGCCGTCGCGACCCACGCAAAGTAGTCGAGCCCGTTGAGGTCGGCGACGATGCGCGGTAGCGCCGTCCCGACGATCGTCTGGTCGAGGGCAGCGAGGAACAGGGCGAGCCCGACCCCCACGGTCGCGAGGATTCGTGCGCTGCGTGTCATTTCACCGGGCATTGGCGGTCTCCTTGGTGATGGCTTCGATCGAGTCGTTGAGGTCGGTCAGCGCTACGCGCAGCCGTGCGCGTTTTTCCGCGGGGAGCCTCGCAAGGACGCTGGCCACGCCGCGCTTCATGACCTCGCCGTACCGATCGAGCTCGCGGCGTCCCTGGGCAGTGAGCTCGACGAGCACGACGCGCCGATCGGCCGGATCCTCGAGGCGTCGGACGAGGCCGTCACGCGCGAGTGAATCGACGTGTTCGGTGAGCGCAGGCGCGGTCATGGCGCACCGCTGAGCGAGATCACCACTTCGCATCGCGCGTTCGCGCAGCTGCCACATCACACCCGCGCGGTTGGCCGACACGTGGCTGTGCTCCCTACTCGCGGCGGTGGCCATCTTGATGATCCTCAGGGTGCTGAGAAGAAGTCCCGCGAGCTCGAGGTCCTCGGTCTTCGCTGGGACGGGGCGCTCGGCAAGGGTCGGCACTGGTTCGGACTCCCAATAGTTAGGTCACCGAAATGTAAGGAGTCCGCAGCAAAGGTGCAAGCGCCGCGAGTGTCTCTTTCGTGACAGAACGTCGAGGGACGGTCTACCCGGCGCCGGACTCCACGAAGGGCTGCTCGATATCGGCGGCGAAAAACTTGCGCCCGCCGCATGTTGGGCACTTGTCGGGCTGGCGCTCGCCGTGCGAGATCGTCCCGCAGGCTTCGCACCTGAAATGTTTTTGACCACCCTTCGCGCGAACGACGGCCGGCGCTTCGGCGAGCAGCTGCCGGATCTGGCCGAGCTCGTTCGCGATGCGGAGAGGATCGATGCCCGATCCGGTCTGGTCCGCCTCGACAAGGCGGTTCATCAGCGCGTCAAGACGCACAAGCGCTTCTTTCACGGTCCCCGCCGGTGAGGATAGACGGGTCCGGGGGCGCCTTCACACCCCGATTCAGGCCGCCCGGTTCGCCTTCGCGCGTTCCGCGCCGGCTGCCCTCGAGCCGACCAGATAAGCGACCACTCCAACGACCAGCACGGCCGCATAGACGCCAGCCCCACTGACGGGAAGACCGAGCGCCCGATCGAGCGAGTACACCCCGGGATCGCCGACGCCGTTGATGGCCGCGATCGCACCGAGGGTGAACGGGAATTCGAGCCCGCCTTTGGTGTTCCAGAAACCCTTGCTCCAGTGCGCGCGCGCGATGGCGACGCCCATCTGGATACTGAGGGCCGCCGCGACTACGGGCAGTAGGAAGCCGAGCGCGAACGCGACGCCGCCGGCGAGCTCCGCGAAAGCCGAGACCCACGCCCAGAAGACCGGCGGGCGCATGCCCATGCGGGTGATGCCCTGAGTCCATCCCGCGAGGCCCGGGCCGCCCCACACTCCGAGGACCTTTTGTGCTCCGTGCGCCGCGATGACGAGACCGACAACGACCCGAACGAGGGCTAGTGCAAGGTCGGTGGTGATGACCGATGTGACGATCATGAAGATCCCTCCTTGCGTCGGTTCCTCACAACACGTTCCAGACTCCGACTATTCCACATGTCCGTTTCACCGCTCGCTCGTATCGTGCGGGCGTGCGCCTCGACCACGTCGTCATCGCGGTGACCGATTTCGAGCGTTCGAATGCCTTCTATCGCGATGCGCTTGGTGCGGAGGTCGTCGAGATCGACGGCCGAGTCGCCTACCGAATCGGCGGCCAGCAGCTCAACGTGCACGGTCCGGGGGTGCGCCCCGCCATGGTCGCGCGGGTTCCGGTGGCTCCTGGTAACAGCGACCTTTGCTTCGAGTGGGACGGTTCGATCGATGCCGCGGTCGAGCATCTCCGCGCACACGGGATTCGTGTCGAGGCAGGGCCGATGACGCGCGGCGGAGCGAAGGGCCGGGGCACGAGCGTGTACTTCCGCGACCCTGATGGGACGCTGCTCGAGCTCATCTCCTACGCGGCCTAGTCGGACGCTCCTCGATTGATCCGGCGCGCGAACTCGGGCATCGCGCTGACGAGCGCGACGAGATCCTTCGGCGCGAGACTCGGAGCGCGGCAGAGCACCTGATCGCGCTGGATCTCCCAGGTGAGCGGGAGCTTGGGCGCGTCGTCGACGAGCCACGTCATCAGCGCGAGATCGAGAACGGCGGTCGCGAATCCGCGGTCCGGCGAGATCACACGGTAGCGCGCGTTGAAATCGCTCCATTCGAGGCGCACGGGCTCTCCGCCGGCGCGATCGGATAACGGTGCCCTCGCAGGCTCGATGACGACGTGCGGTCGTCCGCCGTCGACCGTCGCGACGGCGCAGCTGAAGCGGATCGGCTCCGAATGCACGTCGTTGCCGGGGTCTCCGTCGGAATCGACCCGCTGACGGTAGAGAAAGTCGAATGCAATCAGGTCGACGCCTTTGATAGTCCCGGTGATGAAGTTCTCGCAGGCCTGGTCCACGCCCCGCGAGAAGAGCTCAAACGGAAAGCGGAATGCGGTTGAGCTCGGGTAGGCCGGATCGGACGGCGTGAACGCAAGTCCCAGACGGTGCGCGATCTCGGCCATCTCGTCGGCTCGCGATAGCTCGCGACGGAGCCGATCGAGGTAGATCGGACCGATCACGAAAGCCACCGCAGCGCCCGCGGCGACGAGAGCGAGAAGGGCGAAAGGCACGATGTCGCACTATGTGGCACGCGCGCTCGATGGCGAACCACCCTGTCTGGTCGGTCAACGAGATTGCCACCGTGTCGCTAGCCGATTACCGGACGTGCGGGCGATCGGGTAGTCATGACGATTAGGTCATGATGGAAATCCGGCGAAGGATCAGTGTTCGGCCATGTCGACCGCGGATCCGATCGATGCCCTCGTCCTGCAGGAGTTCCGGCTTCTCGACCCGGCCAGCGCAGCGGCCGCCGCACGGATCCTCGACGCGTCTACACCGAGCGGTGAGACCGCGGTGCCCCTTCTGGTGAGCATCGACGACGCATGCG
>DASPWX010000210.1:0-7430 GCA_035637615.1 Bathyarchaeia archaeon
GTCGCCGAAGACGTGGATGCGCCGATCGAGGCGCCGGCCCAAACACCTGAGCCCGCCGCGGAAGTGGCCGAGCCGGTCGACGCGAAGGATCCGCTCCGCGCCGCGGCGAGTGAGGAGCTCCAGCGCGCGATCGAGCAGACCGCGGAGCGCGTCGACAAGTGGATGGCCGATCAGCGCCGCCGGCTTGCGCTGGGCATCGACGCGATGGTGGCTTCCCTCAAAGAGCAGCGCGACACGGAGCTCGGGCGCCTCGAGGAGTGGAAGCAGGGGGAGCGCAAGCGCGCCGAGCGCCAGCTCGTCGAGGAACGGGAGAAATTCCACGCGCAGCTCATGACGGAGCTCGTCGAGTTCGAGCACCAGCTGGGCGAGCGCCTTCGCGAGCAGGAAGAGCGCCTTGCCAAGTGGTGGGACGAGGCTGAGCAGCTCACCAAGCAGCGCTTCGCGGAGTTCAGCCTGCCGGCGTCGCCGTCGAAGGACGACCTCCAGGAGGCCTGAATCCGAGCGACGACTAGCGGCCTGGATTCACCAATACGCCCACCGTTTGGAACCAATGAGGTTCGGATCGCGGATTGCGCTCGATCGTCATACCCAAACGTCGCATGACCGCGATAGACCGGCGATTGGAGTGCTCGGTCGTGGCGACGATCCGGCGCAGATCGAGGTCCTCGAACGCGTAGGAGACCATCGCGCGAGCGGCCTCCGTCGCGTAGCCCCTTCCCATTTGCGCCGGAAACAGAGCCCAGAAAAGCCCCACCTCCGGCGTCCGGTGCGCGGTGCCGCCGAACGAAGGAAGTGCTCCGAACGGCGCAAGGCAGGGAGCGAGACCCACGGACCCGACGAGCGTGCCCGCGGTTTTCAAAACGATCGCGCGGTCTTCGTACGGCGGTTGGTGGAGGGCATCGTGCGCTTTGTCGGCGATCACGTTGTAGTCCAGCAGCAGGCGCACCGCGTCCTGGGAACCGTAACCGTCGCCGCCGAAAGCCTCATCGAGAAGGCGCTTGAATTCCGTTGCGTCGGCGTAGACGAACGGACGGATCAGCAGACGCTCGGTCTCCAGCGTTCTCATTGCGATCAGATCATCGCGGTGTACGCGGTTCCGGTCCCATGGCTAAGATTCGCCGAGTGACCGTCCGCACGGCGGCACCCCAGGCGCTCGAGCGGGTAAACGTCGCGACGTCAGCGTTCCTCGGCCCGCGCGTAGAAGCGCTTGAGCGCGAGCTCGAGCGCTCACTGGCGAACCAGCATCCGGTCTTCGATTCCTTCTACGACCTTATGCGTTATCACGTCGGGACCGGCGGGGTGAGCGGTGGCAAGCGTTTCCGCCCGTTGCTGTGCCTCCTCCTGTACGAGGGCTTGACCGGAGACTATCGGCCGGCCCTTCCGCTCGCGGCTGCGATCGAGCTCATGCACAGCTTCACGCTGGTCCATGACGATATTGAAGACGGCGACCCGCTGCGGCGATCCCGGCCCGCGGTCTGGACGCTGTGCGGCGTCCCTCAAGGGATCAACGTCGGCGACGCCCTCCACTCGCTGTCCCATGACGCGTTGCGCAAGCTGCAGCCGGCGCTGCATTCACCACGCGTCCGGCTTCGGATCAGTCAGCTCCTCACGCGGATCGCCGTGCGCATCGCCGAGGGTCAGTATCTCGACCTCGCGGGAACGACGCGCGCCCATCCGACGCTGCGCGCGTACCGTTTCATGGCGGCTCGCAAGACGGGAGCGTTGATCGAGGCGAGCAGCACGCTCGCCGCGGCCCTCGCCGACACCAGCGGACGGGTGACGTTCGCTGCCGCGCGATTCGGTGCGGAGCTCGGCATCGCATTTCAAGCATTCGACGACTGGAAGGGAATGTGGGGCGACGCCGCCGAGACCGGCAAGGCCGGACGCGCCGATCTGGTCCAGCGAAAGATCACTCTTCCGATCGTCTTCGCTCTCGCGGCAGAGACGCGCGAGGCTCAGGAGCTGCGGACGCTGTGGGCCGGCGACGGCGCGCTGAGTCCGCCGGACGTCGACCGCGTGCGCGAGCTCGTCGAACGATGCGGGGCCGAACGCAGGCTCTGGACCTACGCGCAGGAGCGTCTCGCGCGAGCGAGATCCGAGCTCGGTACCTTGGGCCTCGATCCCCGCGTCGCGAGTGGCATCGACAACTTCCTCGCGGACTTCAAGCCACGACCAGGGGCTTGGCCCGGGGCCTGAGAAAGCGCTGAAGGGCGGTCAGCAAAATGAGGACGACGCGGTAGGCGAGCACAAGCGCGCCGAACGCGATGAAGGTCGCGACGAATAGCTGCTCCACCTGACCGACCTGTGCTCTCCCCTCCAGCAATGCGCCGACCACCACGGTGAGTGCGGCGGGATAGCCGAGAAGCTGCGCGACGAGGACAGGCGCGATCGCCACGATGAGGTACGCCCACGCGAACGGCAGGAGCGCCAGATACGCCGCGAATACGATCACCGTCGAGAGCGGCCACCGCGTGTCGACCCGCCGGCCGCGAAGGCGCGCGGCGAGGGCCGCCAGCAGCGAGCCGCGCGCTGAAGAGGCGCTGCTCAGGCCCAGCGCGTCGATGAAGATCCAGTAGCCATCGAAGCGCAGGAATGGATTCAGCGACGACAGCAGGCTGAGCCCAATGAGCGCGAGGCCGAAGGCGATCGGCGGCGACGGCCAGACCGCGGCCAAAAGACAGAGACCGGCGGCGAACAGGCTCTGGAAATACAGACCGCCGAGATCGACAAGAACTCTCCGGCGCCGGGGCAGGCGCCAGGTCTGGGTCACGTCGCTGAAGAAGGCGGGATAGATGAGATACATGACGAGTCCGATGCCGCTCGGAGCAACGCCGAAACGTGCGCTCGCGGCCGCGTGACCGAATTCGTGGGCGACGAGCGAGAGAAGGAAGATCGCGTATCCCCAGAGCGGCGTGGCCGCGGTCGTAGAGGTGAACTCGCGAGACAGCGCGACCGATCCGCCGACCGCGGCAAGTGCCAGGCCGGCGGCGCTGACGCGAGGATCGAAGCACCACGCAGTTGCTCGCGCGACGCGACCGACGGCGCGCGGTCCGAGGATCTGACGCTTCAGCCAGAAGCCCACTTGCCGCCGCGGGTGCGCCTCGATCTCCTCGATTCGTGTGAGGAGCTCGGTCGCGCGGCGCTCGACCGCGGTCGCGGTCGCCGGAACTCCCGATCCCGTCAGCGAGAGGGCGATCTCTTCCGTCGTCCTCCCTTCCGCCACACCACTCAGGATCAGATGGGCCTGCCGTGATAGACGCATGGGCACGCCGCGTGGGCCGACGAGCACGTAGCTCTCTTCGCCATCGACGACGTCGAGACGCAGACCGTCGAGGAGCTGTCGGCGCGTTTCCGGATCGATCAGCTCGGACCTCCGGCGAGCGCGACCGGTCGTGCGTGAACCGCCGCGATCGCGGCGGCCGCGGCCCGCGCACCACCGGCAGCACGGATCTCGTCGCGGAGCCACGATCGGCCGGGCCGGGTGCGTACCAAATCGATCGTTTCGGTCAGCCGGGCCAACGTGGCTTCCTCGGGCGGGATGATTGAGACACCCTCGAGCTCGCGGCACAGCTCGGCCAGATCCTCCTGTTCACCGCCCGCAGGGACCAGCACGAGGGGCAGATCGGCGACCAGCGCAGCCAGCACGGCTGTCGAGGTGGCACTCGAGACGACCGCGCTCGCCGCCGCGAGCACGCGACGCTGCGGGACGTGGCGGCGCGCGAAACCGTACGAGGTCCGCGCGTCGCTGATCTCTTTCGCGCGTCCGTACGACCCGCAAAGCGTGAAGGCCCCGCCGCTCGCCGCGCTCATCAGCGGATTCCAGAACTGAGACCTTCCGAATGTGGTCCCCTGGCTCCCGTAGATCAGCGGCACGGACGTCTCTCGCTCCGATTCGAGCCACGCGTCGAGATCATCGTCGGACCATTCCGGCTCCCACCCGCAATCGCCCACCAAGCGCACGTGCGAGGGCAGCGCGACGCCCGCGTGCCGCGTGAGCGCGGGACAGGACTGAAGGAGATAGAGGGTCGCGAGGTCGAGTGGCGAACCGAGGTCGGCCGCCACTCGGTCAACGCCCGGCACGGCCGCGATCATCTTGTCCAGCTCCCCGCGACGCCAGCGCGCCCTGCGAGACCGCGGCGAGACGGCGGTCGTCGCGAGCTCGTCGGCCGTCGGCCATGGCAACGTGGCGAGGCCAAGGACGACGACCGGCAGCGCGAACCGCTGGGCTGCGAGCAGCGGCCCGATCGCGAGCTCGCTCGTGACAATGACGTCAGGCCGGAATTCGAGGATCGCGCGCGCGGCGTGTTCCCTCTGGATCGCGATCGAGACGGGGTGGCCCCAGAGCTGTATGTGGAAGCTCTCGCCGTCCGGCTGCGAACGCGTGACGCGCGGCAGACCGAGGCGCGTCAGCTCCTCGGCGAAGCTGAGGTTCGTCACAAAGGCGACCTCGTGCCCGGAGCGGGCGAGCTCCAGAGCGATGCCGATCTGCGGGTAGAGAAATCCGCGCGCGTCGAGCGAGCAGAAGAGCGCCCTCACGCCGGAACTCGTTGCGGCAGGCGCGGCGGGCGCAGGAGCAGCAGGACCGCGGACGCATCGACGGCGAGCGCCAGCACCAGGTAGGTCACGGCGATCCGATCGTCGACGATCCGGGGGGCGACGAGCACCGCTCCGGTGAGAAAGTTGCCGAGCAGGTGCGCGACGATCGGCGGCACGACGCTACCGGTCCGAAGCCGCAGGGCGCCGAAGAGAAGTCCATCGGCGACGAAGAGTGGGATCCACAGCACCCCGTTCAGGAATGCGTGAGGGACCGCGAAGAGCGCGGCGCTCAGCATCAGGGCGCGGCCGGTGCCGAACCGAGAGCTCAGGGCGCCGAGCACCAGCCCGCGGAAGTGCACCTCCTCCGCCACCGCGACGACGGTCGCGTAGCCAAGACCGACCAATGCCGCCGCGCCGACGTCGATGCGCTCGACCGGAATGACGACGAGCCAGCTGAGGCCCCGTGCCAGACCCAACCCGACCGCGAGGGCAAGAGCGGCGATCGTCCCGATCGCGGTCAAACCGGCGGCGCCGGGCACCCACGCGCGAATGAGCACCAGCGCGCCAACAAGCTCGGCGAGATAGATCGCGATCGAGACCGCTGTTCCGCCGAGACCGAGAACGGTCGCGAGCAGTCCCACCATCGCCGCGAGAAGCAGCGGACCGAGGAAGCAGAGGACGAGGCGTGTCACATCAGTGCTCGGCGTGGAGACCGGCGAGCGGCGCCCTCCGGAGAGCCAGGAGCGGCGGCGCGAGGAAACCAAGTAGCGGTGGCACAAGTGCGGTGACCAGAAGAATGCCCAGGAGCGCCGGGGATACGACCACCTCGATGCCCCCGATCTGACCGCTGAGCGCGCTCAGAAGCTTGACCGAACCGAGCACGCCGATGAGGGTTCCGAGCAGGACGGCCGGCACGATCAACACCGCCGCGCCGGCGAGGACGACGCCGACGATCTCACGGAGACTCGCGCCGATCGCGCGCATGATGGCGATGGCGTACGCGTGCTCGGCCGCGACGACGAGCAGGCTCGAGAGCAGCAGCACCGCGGCGAGGATCAGCAGACTGCCGGCGAGTCCGAAGAGGACGCGCCGCAGGGGATCACGGAACGGAAAATCGATCGCCGACTTCACGTCGGTGATCACCGCGCGTCCGCCGGTCCGAGCCGTGAGATCGGTGCGGACGCTCGCGGCGGCTGCTTGATCCGGTAGGCGCACGACGTAGTACGCGACCGGCGGGTTCGGGTGGATCTCGCGATACAAGCCCTCGCGACCGAGCACCCACAGTCCGAGGTTGTCCAGCTCCCGATAGACCCCGCTGACGCGGAGATGCACATCCTTTCCTTCGATCCGTCCATCCACGGCGGTGCCCGGATGAAGGTCATACGCACTCGCGGCGCCCGCGCCCACGAGAACCTCCGTATCCGAAGTCGGTGCCGTGCCCGCGAGCAGCCCGGCGCGGATCGCCTCCGACGTCGGCGAGATGAACTTGACGTCGACACGAGTCCCCGCGCCGACCAGGAGCAGCTTGCTGATGTAGACGGCTTCGACGCGGGACGGCCCGACCAGATCCGAGAGGGCGGAGCCGACCGCCGGGTCGGTGGGATCGAGCGGACGCACCTCCCAGTCATAGTTGTAGCCCCACACCGCCGGGTCGCTGCTGAACCGTTCCACGGTCGCGACCGCGATGCCCGCAAATAAGGTGGTGGCGAGACCGAGCACGAGCACCACGGCACTGACCACGAGGACACGCGGCCGTGAGAGCAGCAGGGTCGCGCCCAGCCGCGCCGATAGTGGGAGCGGGATCCGCTGCAGGCGTCGCGCGAGCCCACCCGGCAGCGCTCGCACCCCGCCGGCGAGTGCCAGTCCCGGTGTCGGCGCGATCGCCTGTCGCAAGCCGAGCGCGATCCCCAGCCGCGCTGTCAGGTACATGACAAGCACGATCACGGGTAACCAGATCCAACCATCCAGATGCGGCGTCAGCCCCATCTCGTCGACGAGCTGGGCCGTGGTCCACGTCGCGATGCCGACGCCGATGAGCACTCCCACGATCGAGCCCGCGGTCACGCTCACGATCCGCGGCAGCCGCAGGACGGTCGCGAGATCCGCGCGTGACCAGCCCGTCGCCTGAAGAATTCCCAGCTCACGCGAACGCTGGAGGACGTCCGCGCTTGTGGCGCCGACGAGGTACAAGAGGGTGGCGATCATCGCGACGACGCCGAAGAGCACCATGAAACCGGCGAGAGCGATCGTCACCGGAGTGAGCCCATCCACGACCCAACGCGATGCGTAGATCGCTCGCTCCGCGTCCTTCGGCAGTGCGTCGGAGATCGCCGCGGCCACCGGCCGGAGCTCGCGACCGGGCACCACGGAGACCCCGAGCATCGCGACCTCGCCACCATTCGCGACCAGCTCGGTCCACACGGCCGACGGCAGGTACGCCAGTGCCGGAGTTGAAAGGGGGTACGCCGCCTGCGAGACGTCGCGGCCGATCGCGGCCACGGAGAGCTCGCGCTGACCGCGCGGCCCGGCGACGACCACCGATGCTGGTAGGGCCTGGATCCCGAGTGCTCGCGCCGCGCCCCGCTCGAGGATCACTGCTGTGGAGCTCGCGTCAGGCCACTCTCCCGCCACGAGGGCGAGATGTTCGGCGGCCGGCCGGGGGAGCTCCAGGAAACGGAGCCCGCCGGGAAGCTCGGAGCCGCCCGCCCGCAGCGCTCCTCGCGCCTGAGGAATGAAGGTGGTCGAAGCGACTCCGGGAACGCGCTCGATGGCTCCGCGCGTTTCGGTCAGCGTGCCATAGCGGCCCTGAACCCAGAGCTGCGGGGTCCCCAGGGCCTTGGTCGTGCTCGCAAACGAGCTCTCGACACTGGTCACGGCGAGGAGTCCGCCCGCGG
>DASPWX010000211.1:0-5069 GCA_035637615.1 Bathyarchaeia archaeon
GGCGCTTTTCATAAATCAGGACGACGCGCGCCTCCTGGGCTGGGAGGACGCGCCACTCCGCGACGGGGACATCATTCACGTGATTCCGGCGGTCTCTGGCGGTTAGAAGGGGAGGTTCGGTCATGGCAAAGAAGGTCACGCTTTTGGTTGGAACGAAGAAGGGTTTGTACATCCTCCGCGGCGACGCGGGCCGCGGCTCATTTGCGTGTGAGGGGCCGGAGTTCGCGCCGGCCGAGATTCACCACGCTGCATACGACCCGCGCGACGGATCGATGTTCGCGGCCGTGAACCAGACGTGGGGCGGATCGCGCATCGAAGTGAGCCGTGACATGGGCAAGACGTGGAAGACCACGAAAAACCCGGCCTTCCCCGAAGGCGGGGACCGTACCTTCTCGAAGACCTGGCACATCGAACCGGGTCACGAGAAGACGCCAAACGTGGTCTGGGCAGGCACCGAGCCGGCCGCGCTCTTCAAGAGCGAGGATCGCGGCGAGACGTGGTCGATCGTGAAGAGCCTCGACGATCAACCCTCGCGCGCGAAGTGGGTGCCGGGCTTTGGTGGAATGGGCCTTCACTCGATCGCGATCGACGCGAAGGATCCGAAGAAGATGATGGTTGGCATCAGCGTCGGCGGCGTGTACCGCACCGAGGACGGCGGCACGACGTGGGTGCAGGACAACAAGGTGGACGGCGCCCCGAGCGAGCGGCCGGACGTCTTCTACTGCATTCACAAGCTGCTCGCGCATCCGGAGGAGAGCGGCCTGCGCTTCATGCGCGTGCACGAAGAGGTTTATTGGCGCGATCCGGGTGAGACCACCTGGCAGTTCAGCACAACGGGCCTGCCGTCGAACTTCGGCTTTGCGGCGGCGATCCACCCGCGCGACACCAAGACGGCGTACTGCATTCCGCTCGACAGCATGAGGCGCACGGCTGCCCCGTTCGGCATCGGCGTCTACCGGACGACCGACAAAGGCAAGACCTGGGACCGGCTCGACAAAGGCCTTCCCGAAGGCGCGCCGCTCGAATCGGTGCGCGAGGGGATGCACAACGATCGCCTCGACCCGATGGGCCTTTACTTCGGGACGGCGAACGGCGACATATGGGCCAGCAAGAACGAGGGCGAGAGCTGGAACCGCGTCGCGCAATACCTGCCGTACGTCACATCCGTGCACGCCGCGACGATCGACTAGGAGGCGCCCCGGACATCGATCTCGTACGGCGCCGCGGGGCCGTCCCCTTCGGTTCCTGGCGCGGGATTGCGTTCGAGGTACGCGATACCGATGCGCGTCGTAGGGAAAAAAGCGTTGATGCGGACGACGCCGTCGATCGCACGGATGCTGTGCGGAACTCCCTTGGGAACCATGGCGACGGCATTCTCGCCGACGATGCGGTCGTGGTCTCCGAGCCGGACCCCGGCTCTCCCGTGGGCGATGACGATCGCCTCATCGTGGGGATGCGTGTGAAGTGGGATGCGATCGCCGCTCGCGATCTGCTCGAGCACGACGAGGAGATCCGGAACGTACGGACCATCGGCGCTGACCGGATCGACAACGATCGCCCAGCTCGTGTTCGGGCGATGATCGTCGGGGTCGCCGACCATCGGTACGAAGTCCGGGCGCTCGATGATGCTCACGGGCTCGTGATGGTAGGTCGGCAAGAGGCGTGGCGCAGACTCGCCGAGTGAGCAACTCGTGTGTGTTCTGTCAGGTCGCTAACGGCGAGCTCCCAGCGCACATCGTCCACCGGCATGACGACGTGATCGCGTTCCTCGACCGAGCGCCCCTGGCGCTTGGTCACGTGCTCGTGATGCCGATGAAGCACGTCGAGACGCTGGACGATCTGCCAGACGACCTGCTCGCGCCCGTTTTCGGCGCTGTTCGTCGGACGTCGATCGCTGTGCAGAAAGCGGTTCGCGGCGAAGGCTCGTTCGTCGCGACGAACACGCGGATCAGCCAGAGCGTGCCGCATCTCCACATCCACGTCGTGCCGCGGAACAAGGGCGACGGTCTCTTCTCTACGAGACTCATCTGGCAACGGAAGAAATACGAGACGGATTCGGAGATGGCCGAGACCGCGACGAAGATTCGGACCGCGTACGAGCTGGTGCGATAAGGCCCCGGCCGAAGCCGGGGCCTCTCGCGGGTGGGGGCATGGACCGATCAGCACTTCCCGTGCATCTGAATGTTCCCGCCGGCGAGCAGACCTCCGGTCATCGCACCCGGCGGCGCGATGATCTGGAAGTAGTCGCTGCGGCCCGGCTCGCCCTCGTCGACGAGCAGCACTTTGCCGCCGTCCCAGCTCAGGATGGCGCCTCCCTGGAATTTCGAAGCATCGAGGCGACTCGTGTCGAAGCCCTGTGCATCGGCATCCTTCTGGAGATCGGTGAAGGAGCTGTACACGACTCCGTACGGGTCCTTCACGTGCAAGGTGTAGCCGGTCGCGGTGTCACGGTAGATAACGTGACCCCAGTTCGTCAGATTCCGGCCTGCGGCCGCGAAATGCTGCTTGTTGGAGCCCGTCGGGTCGACAAAACCGCCACTCGTCACGAACGCGTGCGATCCGCTGCACTGCGGCAGCGCCGCGCACGTGATGTCGGCGTGCGCGTCCGCGATAAAGAGCTCGACGACCCCGGGCACATTGATGTAGAGCGCCGTGACATCGATCTGCTGACCGCCGGTGCCGTTGCCCCCGGAGCGCTGCCTGTTGATGATGATCTGCGTCCCGGGCGGCAGCAGCGCGCCCACGGCAGGCGGCGCATTCGCGAGGACGTCGTAGTTCGGCGTCTCGGCCACGACGATCGTGTACGGGCCGATCGTGAGGACCGGCTGCGAGTTGACGCGGGCGACCTCCGCGCTCCCGCTCACTGAGGCTCCGCCGTTGGTGCACTGCGCGCTCGCATTGGCGGTGAGGAAGTCGGCGCTGACACCGACGTCGCCGATCTTGAGTGCGAGGTTCGCGACCGAAGCCTCGGCTCGGCTCCTGTTGCCGGCCGCGACCACCGCAGCGTGAAGGACGCGAGCCGTGACCGCTCCGTTCGTCGGATCACCGACCGGAGATTCGATGACGCAGTTGGTTCCGCTCGGATAGCACGCCAGCGACGCCTCGTTGGCGCCACCCTGAACCGCCTGAGTCGCGGTCAGCGGACCGGTGTCGACAATGCAGAAATCCTTGGTGCTCTGCGGGCTGCACGGAAGCAGCGTGTTGAGCGGCACCGCAGCGATGCTTCCCCTGACTGCCGTGGCTTGGCCGCTGAACATCGTGGTGCTCGCCGCGGCCGCGTGGCCTCCGCTCGACCCGCCAATGAGAGCGACGAAGAACAGAAGCGCGATTCCGGTCGTCGTCGGGCGATGGGCTTTCATGGATCCTCCTGGATTTCGCCGAGTACGTTTTTCTGCCGGACATCAGCGCAATGGATGCCTGTAACAGGCAGCTGCGGCCCGGAACCGGCAGAACCCCAAGCCGTTAGTCCTTCCGGTGTCGGCACAGGAGGAGACCGTGAGTCCGTCGCTCTCTCGGCGAGAAATCGAGGTCCTCACACACGTCGCCCTCGGCGAGACCTCGAAGGAAATCGCGGGAGCGCTCGGTATCGGCGAGCGGACGGTGAACTGGCATCTCGAGCGCGTCTTCGTGAAGCTCGGCGCGGGAAGCCGCGCGGAGGCGGTCTCCCTGGCCCTGGAGCTCGGGATCGTTCGCAGACCGCATGACTCGCAGACGAGCCCTTGAACGCGAAGAGGACAACACGCCCTTGATGGCGCTAGCGAATGGCAGAGATCGCGACGAAGATCACAAGCGCGGACCGAGTGGGACACGAAGTACCAGGACTAATCGGCTGGCTGAGTTCCATTGCACGAACGCACAGCCTGGCGCTCAATCGATCGGGGTGGAGGGCCGCGAAGGCCGGGGGCTAAAGAGAGGGGACGGGCCATGAGCGGAGGCAAAGCCTACCGACACGGTTACTACGCGACACTGCCGCACGCAAGGCCTGAGCAGGCATCTGCGGGCATCGAGTTCCAGGGCGTCCTCGTCATGATCATCGCGTCACTGCTGATCGTCGTCGTCACCGCGATCGCAACGGACAGGACGCTCTTGACGCAGGTCGATCAGTCATTCCGCGCGATGCTCACGGATCTCGGTCTGTTCTTCCATCGCTAGCTCGCGCCCTTAGCTAGGCGTGCGTCACCGCTTCGGCGGGGGCAAAGCGCCGGATCGCTTCGACGATCGCGATGTGTTCCTCATCGAGCACACGTGCCGCCAGCGTCGCCGCATCGTCGCCCGCAAGGACCGGTACGCGGCGCTGGACCACGACTTCACCGAGATCGACGGTCTCCGGATGCACGCGATGTACGGTGCAGCCCGACTCGGTCGCGCCGGAGGCGAGCACGGCCTGATGGACCTTGTCGCCGTGCATGCCTCTGCCGCCGAAGAGCGGCAGGAGCGCGGGGTGCAGGTTGATGACCGGGACGCCGCGCAGCCGAACGAAGAAGATCGGCGCGAGGATGTGATCGAAGCCTGCAAGGACCACGAGCTCACCGCCGACTCCCGCGATCGCGGCGGCCATCGCCGCGTGCGCGGCCGCGCGATCCGAGTACGCGCGGACCGTGAAGACCGCACTCGGGACGCCCGCGAGCGCGGCCCGTTGCAACGCGGGAACGCCCGCATGGTTCGAGACGACGATCGCGACACGAGCGTCGAGCGCGCCTGAGGCGCACGCATCGAGGATCGCCTGCAGATTCGATCCACGCCCTGAGACGAGAACCGCGATTGGCAGCGTCATCCGAAGACCACCCTCCGACCAGACGAATGTGGGACGACCTCGCCGAGCGCGACGGCCCCAGGGACGGCGTCGAGCGCTCCGCCGACCGCGTCCGCGGGGATGACGACGACGAGACCGATCCCCATGTTCCACGTGTCGAATTGCTCCATCTCTTCGAGGTCGCCCAGCCGCGCGAGAAGCGAGAAGATGGCCGGCACCTCCCAGGCGGCGCGATCGATCGAGGCCGCGGTCCCGTCGGGCAACGACCGCGGCACGTTGCCCTCCCACCCACCGCCGGTGAGGTGGGCGATCGAGT
>DASPWX010000212.1:0-4972 GCA_035637615.1 Bathyarchaeia archaeon
CTTCCGCAGCGCCTCGTCGAGGGCGCGCATGCCGTCGTACTGCTGCACCGCGAAGACGTCGGGAAGCAGCGGGTACGCCTTTTGGAAGTCGGCGACGAACTTCTTGTTCTCGGCGTTGTCGAGCTCGACCGCCCAGAACAGAGATGTAATCGCGCCGTTCGCGAGGTCCTTCACCTCTTTGAGGACGTCCTGCTCGGTCAGGAAGCCCGCGCCGTACATCTTGTAGCCGGCGGCCGGCAGACCGAGCGAGTTCCAGCTCTTGATGAACCCGATCGCGTCGGCGCCCGAGAAGAAGGAGTACACGTTCTTCGTTGGCTGATTCTTGATCTGCGTGACGAACGGCGCGAAATCGGGATTGCTCAGGGGCGGCGCCACCTTGCCGGTCACGGTACCGCCGTTCTTGGTGATCCCGGTCGTGAAGTCCGCCGCAGACTCGGTCCCGAAGCCGTAGTTGGCGTACGCCAGGAACCACTCTTTCGTGCCCTTCGCGGACAGGTAATCGCCGATGGGGTACGAGATCTGGTAGGAAGAGAACGACGCGCGGAAGATGTACGGGCTCTTGCACGACGGGGTGCAGTTCGTCGTATCGCGGGTGAGCGCGTTCCCGCCCGCGTTCGTGTCGATGAAGATGAGCTTCGCCGCGTGGACGGCGTTGCGGATGCCGTATGCGAGCGGCGTCGGCACCACGCCCATCATCACGTCGACCTGATCCTGGTCGATGAACTTCTGCGCCACCTGGACACCGGTCGCGGTGACGTTCGCGTCGTCCCCGTACACGAGCGTGACCGGCCGGTTCGCGATCCTCCGACCGTTCTGATTGAGGTACAGCTCGGTCGCGCGGCGCATCGAATTGCCGAGCTCCGCGTATACCCCGGTGAAGGGCAGCAGCTGCCCGAGCTTCAGCTCCTTGCCGGGCGAGGCGCTCGGCGATGCGCCCGGGGTGACCGCGGCCGGTCCGCACGCCGCGAGCGCCGCGGCGGAGGTGGCGACCAGGAACTGTCGCCGCGTGAGTCGATAGGTGTATCCGCGCTTTTCGGCAAGCTCGTTCTTACGGAATCCGCCCATGAGACCCCCTCCCATCGTGGCGAGACGCGTAAGTATGGCTCGGGTCAGGACTCCCGTTCGAAGAGCGTCGCCAGGCCCTGCCCGACCCCGATGCACATGGTGGCAATGCCATAGCGCCCGCCGCGCCGCTCGAGCTCGCGGAGGAGCGTTCCGGCGAGACGCGCGCCCGATGCCGCGATCGGGTGACCGATCGCGATGGCCCCGCCGTTCGGATTGGTGCGATCGTCCGGCAGGCCGAGCGCGCGGATGCATGGGATCACCTGCGCCGCGAACGCCTCGTTCAGCTCGATCGCGTCGCACTCCGCCGGCGTGATGCCGGTGCGTTCGACGAGCTTACGCACGGCCGGAATCGGTCCGAGGCCCATGTAGTCCGGATGCACGCCCGCCGAGGCGCTCGCCACGACGCGTCCAAGCGCGCGGAGCCCGAGCGAATCGGCCTTTTCACGCGCCGCGACGAGCAACGCGGCCGCGCCGTCATTGATCCCGGACGAGTTCCCAGCTGTGACGGTGCCGCCGTCCTTGAACGCAGGCTTGAGCTTTCCGAGCTTCTCGATCGTGCTGCCTGCGCGGGGGTGCTCGTCTTCGCTCACGAGCTCCGTGCCGTTGTGTACGGCCTGGATCTCGCCGGTGAAGAACCCGTCCGCTCTGGCGCGCGCGTAGCGATCCTGGCTGCGCGCCGCGTAGCTGTCCTGTTCCGCGCGGCCGATGTGCTCCTTCACCGACACGTTCTCGGCGGTCTCGCCGAGCGAGATCGGGTGATAGCCGAGATCGACCATCCGCGGATTTACGAGGCGCCAACCGAGCGTCGTGTCCGCGAGGACGCGCTCGCCGCGCGGGAAAGCCTCGGACGGTTTTAGCGTCACGAGCGGCGCGCGCGACATGCTCTCGACGCCGCCGGCGATCACGAGATCGGCCTCTCCGGCGCGGATGCGTCGCGCCGCGTCATTTACCGCCTCGAGACCGCTGCCGCAGAGCCGGTTCACGGTCACGCCTGGCACTGTCTCCGGCAGCCCCGCGAGAAGCGAGGCCATGCGACCGACGTTGCGGTTGTCCTCGCCGGCCTGGTTCGACGCGCCGAAGACGACCTCGTCGATGTCCGCGTCGCCGACGTCGGCGCGCTCGAGGACCGCGCGAATCACGTGCGAGGCGAGGTCGTCGGGCCGGATCGCCGAGAGCGCGCCCGCGTACCGGCCGAACGGGGTCCGCACGTAGCCGAGGATCACCGCATCGCGCGGGTGTCGACTCACTTAGTGGCCTTCCATCTTCGCGGGCCGCTTCTTGCTGAACGCCTTCACACCTTCAGCGTAATCGCGCGTGCGACCGGCGCGGTCCTGAAGATCAGCCTCGTGCTCGAGGAACTCCGCGAATCCGCGCGCCATCGCGGCGTTGAGCCCGTCCTTGGTGAGGGCGAAGGCCTCGGTGGCGCCGCGAGCGAGCGTCTCTGCGAGCTCGCGCCATTTCGTCGCGAACTCGGCGTCGGGCCAGACCCGCGTCACGAGCCCAATGCGCAACGCCTCATCCGCGGTGACCGGTTCGCCGGTCAGGACCATGTCGAGCGCCCGGCCCCAGCCGACCATACGTGGAAGAAAGAACGCCGAGCCCGCATCCGGCACCAGACCGACGCGACCCCACGCCGCGCGGAAGGTCGCCGAGGAGGCCGCGACGCGGATATCGCAGGCGATCGCCAGACCGAGGCCCGCGCCGGCAGCGACCCCGTTCACGGCGGCGATGACCGGCTTGCGCATCTCGCGGATGGTCGCGATCGCCGGGTGATAGCGCCGTCGGAGCTCATCGCCGAGCTGGAGGTCGCCGCCCCTTTGTACGACGGCCAGACGATCGGCCAAATCCTGTCCCGTCGAGAACGCGCGTCCGGCCCCGGTGATGACGACCGCGCGGATCGCGGCGTCCGCCGCGCAATCGTCGAGCGATGCGTTCAGCGCTTCGGTCAGGGGCTCGTCGAACGCGTTGAGCACGTCTGGTCGGTTGAGCGTCAGGACGGTGACCGCGCCGTCGCGCTCGACGCGGAGCGGGGAAAGGCTCGTCACTTTCCTTTGAAGCTTGCCTTGCGCTTGTTCACGAAAGCGTCGACGCCTTCCTTCTTGTCTTCGGTCGCGAAGAGCAGGTAGAACGCCTTGCGTTCGAACTCGAGGCCGGCGTCGAGCGTGGAGTTCCACGCGAGGTCCACCGCCTCTGTCGCCAGACGCGCCGCCACCGGCGGCTTCTCGGCGATCGTCCGTGCGAGGGCCTTCGCGTCGTCGAGCCACGACGCAGCCGGAAAGACCTGCGCGGCGAGCCCGATCGCCTTTGCCTCATCGGCCTTGATGCGCCGGCCGGTCAGGATCAGCTCGTTCGCGCGGTACTTCCCGACCGTGCGCGTGAGGCGTTGCGTCCCGCCGGCGCCGGGGATGATGCCGAGGTTGATCTCCGGCTGTCCGAACTGGGCGGTCTCGGAGGCGACGATGATGTCGCAGATCATCGCGAGCTCGCAGCCCCCGCCAAGCGCGTAGCCCGAGACCGCGGCGATGATCGGCGTGCGGATCCGGCGGATCGCTTCCCATTTTGAGGTGAGGTCCTGCTTGAGCATCGAGACCGGCGTCGCGGTGACAAAGGTCTCTTTGATGTCCGCGCCTGCCGCGAACGCGCGCTCGTCGCCGGTAAGGACGATGCAACGGATGGCATCGTCGTCGTCGAGCGCGGTGAGCTCCGTCACGAGCTCGTCCATGACCTCGTCGTTCAGTGCATTGCGGACCTCGGGGCGGTTGATCTGGACAGTGGCGATCGGCGCTTCTCGCGTTGTGACCACGGTGTTGGGCATGCTCACCTCCCCGGTACCGTGAGTGTGCCGCCTCAGACCGATCGGCGCAGTTCCCGGAAAGCGCGCGCCAGCGCGGGCATCTGATAGCCGGCCGTGCGACCACTGGGATTCGGGAGGACCCATATCGTCGCGCCTGCGAGACGCTCCTCCTGCCGACCGCCGCGCGCGCGAGGCCGTCCGAAGGCCACGCGGTACGCGCCCATCCCGACGAACGCGACAACCTTCGGCCGGTAGCGGCGAACCTTTCTCGTGATCCGGCGTGCGCCGCGCTCGAAGTCGGCGAGATCGAGCTCGTCGGCGCTGGCGGTGGCGCTGTTCACGAGGTTCGTGATGCCGATCCGACTGTTCAGCAGCTCGCGCCCTTCGGAGGGCGAGAAAAGGCGGTCGGTGAATCCGGCTTCGTGGAGCGCGCGCCAGAAGCGGTTACCCGGCCGGGCGAAATGCAGTCCGACCGCCCCCGACCAGAGGCTCGGATTGATTCCGACGAAGAGCACGTCCAGCCCGGGCGCGATCACATCCGGGATGCTCTTGCCGCGGGCCGCTCGAAGTTCAGCGGGAGTGGGACGGTAATTCAGGCTCTCAGTTGACCACGGGGCGTAGATTGTCCGACGTGAACGTCGAGACCTTCGTGTACGCGTTCATCTTCGGCGCCGTTATTTGGCTCTTCGCGCGGCGATTCGGCGTCAAGCCGAGCCCCTGGCGAGAAGCGCTCGCCGGCGTCCTCCTCTATGTCGCACTGTCGCTCGGGCTCATGGCATCCGGCGTTGGTGTCACCGAGAGCGTCACGATCGCGGTCATCGGGTCGGGTCTGCTCGTGTGGGGCTGGAAGCGCTTCGTGCATCGGACAGCCTGACCGAGACGCCCTAGCGAATCTGTCCCTTCGGCGGCGGCTGGCATCGCGGGCAGAGATACATATCGTCCAGACCGTGCCGCGTCTTCACGATCGGCGTGCCGCAGCGCGGACACGGCTTGCCCTTGTGGCCGCGGACCTTCATGTGGTCGCGAATCTTCGTCCCGAGCTCCGGCGGGAGATGCTCCTCCACCTGGAGCACTCCGCGCGCGATCACGTCCTTCAGGGCGCGGTAGAAGCGC
>DASPWX010000213.1:0-21806 GCA_035637615.1 Bathyarchaeia archaeon
CCCATCCCCTGCACGACGAGGTCGTACGCCGCCCAGGCGCGCCCGGGTCCGTCCTGGCCGAATCCGGAGAGATGACAGACGACCGCCCGGCGGTTGATCGAGCGGAGCCGGTCGTCGGCGAAGCCCAGACGACCCAGGACCCCGGGGCTGAAATTTTCGACAACGACGTCGGCACGCTCGATCAATCGTTCCAGAACGCGCTTCCCGTCGGGATGCTTCAGATCGCACGTGATGCTCCTCTTGTTGCGGTTGATCGCCAGGTAGTAGGCGGACACGCCCTTGATCGAGGGCGGCGCCCACTCGCGCGTCTCATCGCCGGTTCCGGGCATCTCGACTTTCACGACGTCCGCCCCGTGGTCCGCGAGCATGAGCGTGCAGTAGGGACCAGCGAGCGCGCGCGTCAGATCGACGACGCGGATTCCCTCGAGTGCGCCACCCTGGCCGCCGGTCACCGTGGGCCTGCCCTCACCGACGGCCAGAGTACCGTTGAGCGGTGAGCGAAATTCTTCCGCTCTTTCCCCTCGGCTCGGTCCTCTTTCCCGGCGCCCTGATGCCGCTCCACATCTTCGAGCCCCGGTACCGCTTGCTGGTCCGAAGGTGCGTCGACCGGCAGCGCCCGTTCGGGGTCGTCCTCATCCGCCACGGACCGGAGGTCGGTCCGAGCGCCGAGCCCTACGACGTCGGGACCGAGGCGAAGATCGTGGGGGAGTCTCTGCTGCCGGACGGACGCTCCTACATCGTCACCCGCGGAGAGCGTCGCTTCGCGGTGGAGACCCTGATGCCCGACGCGGAGCCCTACCTCGTCGGTCGGGTCCGTTATCTCGACGAGATGGACGGCGACGGCGCGTCCGACCGCGCGAGCGTGGCCCTCGATGCGCTCGGCGCTTACCTCCTCGCGGTGGTCGCCGTGACAGACGACTCCCGAGGCGAGCGCGCGCTCGCTGACGACCTCCGGGGCGCGCCGCCCCGCGACCTCGCGTACCGGATCGCCGGAAGTCTCGCGGTCGATGCGCCTCAGCAACAGGCGCTGCTCGAGCTCGAGACGACGTCGGCCCGCCTAGAGGAGGAGACCCGGATCCTCAACCGGGAGACCGAGCTGCTGCGGGATCTGCTCGTGCGCCTGCGCGAGCGCGGGGAGCGTCCGGAGCTCAACTAGGACAGGCCGTCGGCGTAGCGGACGACTCCATCGGTGATGGTCGCGCGGACCTTGGCCTCAAGTAGCTCGTTTTCTTTCAGTTTCGCGAGATCGCGATCCACGACCGTCGCATCGCAGCGCATACCCACCGCGAGCGTTCCCCACTCCCGCTCGCGGCCGGTGGCGTACGCCGCGCCCGCGGTGTAGCCGTGCAGCGCCTCGTCCAGGCTGAGCCGCTGCGCGGGGAACCAGGCATCGCGATCGGCTGGTCGGCGGCGCGTGACGGCGGCGTGAATGCCGAGAAGCGGATCGATGGGCTCGACCGGTGCATCCGAGCCGAAGGCGAGGACGGCGCCCCGCTCGAGAAGCGTGCGCCAGGGATACGCCCGCGGGGTTCGCTGCGGACCCCAGTAACGATCGGCGAGGTCGCGATCACTCGTGCAATGGATCGGCTGCATCGACGCGATGACGCCGAGAGCGCCGAAGCGTCCCAGGTCCTCCTCGCGTACGAGCTGGATGTGCTCGAGACGCTGGCGCAGCGCCGGTGACGTGACGCGCGTCGGCGCGATCGCATCGAGCGCGACGCGCACCGCGCGGTCGCCGATCGCGTGGACCGCAACCGCGAGTCCCGCGGCCGCGGCGCGAGCGACGTCGGTCCGGAGCTCGATCGGATCGAACGTGAGGATGCCGCGATCGGCGGTCCCCTCATACGGCTCCTCGAGCGCGGCGGTCTGCGACCCGAGCGCACCGTCGGTGAAGAACTTCACGTGACCAAGCTGCAGCCACTCGTCGCCTTGACCGGTGCGCATGTTGTTCCCGAGGGCGGCCTCGAAATCGAACGTCGCCGCATCGCGGATCTGGGGTGGGGTTCCGGTTGTGGGGAGAGAAAGCGCGAGCGACCGATGCGGTATCCCCATCAGCGCGCGAACCGTGAGCTTGCCGCGCTCACGCGCCCGCCGGAGCGCCGCGTACGAGCTCGCCTGCTCGAGGGACTCGACGCCGGTCACCCCTCGCTTCAAGGCTTCGTCCTGCGCCCGCAGGGTCGCCGCGTCGCAATCGGCCTCGGTCGCCGGCGGGACCGCGCGATCCGCGAGCTCATTGGCGCGCTCCTGCAGGACGCCGGTAGGCGCTCCGCCCGCGTCCCGGAAAATCGCGCCCCCTTCGGGCGCGACCGTGTCTTTCCCGATTTTGGCCGCGCGAAGCGCCGCCGTGTTCAGCCAACGCGAGTGACCGTCACGGCTGCGCATCACGGCGGGCCGATCTCCCGTCACGCGATCGAGGTCGGCCGCGACCGGCCAGCGGCCCCAGTTGTTCTTGTCGAACCGCCCTCCGGTGAGCCATTGCCCGGGCGCGAGGTCCCGAGCGCGTCGCCTGATCAGCTCGAGGGCCTCGTCAATGGTCTTCGTATCCCGGAGATCGATCTCCGCCATCTGAAAGCCCCACCACATGAAATGGACATGCACGTCGAACCACCCCGGCGTCATCAGGCCACCACGCAGATCCACTCGTTCGGCGGTTCCCGCCTCACGCGCGACATCGGACGCGCGTCCGACCGCCGCAACGCGGCCATCGCGCGCGAGCAGAGCTTCGGCCGAGACTCCCGATCGGACGTGGATCCGGCCCCCGTGGAACAGCGTGGAGCTCACTAGAGGAAGCCGGCGCGACCGCGGAGCGGAACGAACTTCACCGCGCCGTGTCTGGTCTCGTGACCGTCGGGATAACGGACGACGAGGTGCTGCATCTCCTGGTCTCCGACGGGCGCGACGATGCGGCCGTCCGGTGCGCATTGGCGCACGAGCTCCGGAGCGATACCCGGAGACGCGGCCGTCACGAGGATGCGGTCGTACGGGGCATCCGGTGGAAATCCGACCGATGCGTCGCCTGCCACGACGCGGACGTTCTCGTAACCCAGCTCGGCGAGCACGATGCTCGCGCGGTCCGCGAGCGAGGCGTGTCGCTCGACGGTGACGACATCGCGCGCGAGCGCGGCCAGCACCGCCGCCTGGTATCCCGACCCGGTGCCCACCTCGAGGACGTGGTGCGTCGAATCGACATTCAAAAGCTCGGTCATTCGCGCGACGACATACGGCTGCGAGATCGTCTGACCTTCGGCGATGCCGAGCGCGTGATCGCCATAGGCGACGTCCTGATCCTCATCGCGGACGAACATTTCTCGTGGGACCTTGGCCATTGCGGCGAGCACCCGTTCGTCCTTGATGCCCATGCGACGGAGATCGCGGACCATCTCCAGCCGCTCGCGCGAGTAGTCCACGGCGGAATGATGGACCGGGGGAACGGACTTTGAGGAGAAGCGAGTGGCGCAGAGCGCCGGAAGGACCGAGGGCCCCCGCGCGGCGGAGAGGTCCCCGGCCCACGGGGGCTGGGGATACCGCCGCGTAAAGAGGGTTTCGGTCCTTCCGGCGCGCGTTACGAAGCGGCGGCGCTCTTCTCGATGGGCACGCCGATGAGGCTGCCCCACTCAGTCCACGAGCCGTCGTAATTGCGGACGCGATCGTGTCCTAGCAGATATCGAAGGACGAACCAGGTGTGAGCGCTTCGTTCGCCGATGCGGCAGTACGCAATGGTCTCGCCGCGCCCGTCGATCCCTCGGCTTCCGTATATGGATTTGAGCTCGTCCGCTGACTTGAAGCGGCCGTCCTCCGCGACGGCGGTCGCCCAGGGAATGTTTTGCGCGCCTGGGATGTGGCCTCCGCGCTGGGCTCCCTCCTGCGGGAGGTTTTCCGGCGCGAGCAGCTCGCCTGCGTACTCCTTCGGGGAGCGGACGTCGACGATCTTCGTGCCGTTTCCGGCCACGACCTTTTCGAGGACGTTGTCGCGAAGCGCGCGGATCGAAGCGTCGGGCGTACCGGCGCGGTACTCGCTCTTCGAATAGCTCGGCGCGTCGTTCGAGAGCGGACGCTTCTCGGCGATCCATTTCGCGCGGCCGCCGTTCACGAGCTTCACATCCTTGTGTCCGTAGTACTTCAAAAGCCAGAAGAACCAGGCCGCGAACCAGTTGTTGTTGTCACCGTACGCGACGATCGTGGTCGTGGGCGTGACGCCATTCTTTGACAGCAGCCCTTCGAGCTGCTTCTTGTCGAGGAGGTCGCGGACCGGCTGCTGCTGAAGGTCGGTCTTCCAGTTGAGGCCAACCGCGCCGGCGACGTGTCCCTGGTCATACGCGCTCGTGTCGACGTCGACCTCGAACACGCGCACGTTCGGATCCTTGGCATGGTCGGCGAGCCAATCGGTCTCGACGAGCACATCGTTTGCGTAAGCTGCCATGTCGTTCCCCTTCTATCTTCGGTGGACATTCGTGGAGATGGCCGGAACGACGAGCCGCCGAGCGTCGACGGCCGGGCGCTACCGGCCTACGGACAGACGCAGGTCAGCCGCGAACACCGGTAGCGGGCGCGAGGCGAATTTCCGACCTGCTGGGTCAAGAATCCGTTTCTAGCACCCACGGCGGGCCAGGACAAGGATCGCGCGCTACATCCAGCGCTCGAGAACTGCCGGCAGCTCCGTCAGGTCGTCGATGACGGCGTCGGGCTCGACGTCGACCGTTTCCTGCGGCGCCCCTGCGAGCGGGCGGCGCCAGATCGCGCGCATGCCGAGTCGCTTGGCGCCCCATACGTCCTGGACCATGCGGTCCCCAACCATCACCGCGTCCGCAGCCGGCACTCCCGAGAGATCCAGCGCGCGCCGGAAGATGGCCTCGTGTGGCTTCTGCCACCCAACACTGTGCGAACTGACCACGTGATCGACGGCGTCGTCCAATCCGAAGCGGCGGAGGTCCTCCCAGACCTCCTCATCGCCCCGCCACAGGGTGTTCGTCACGAGCCCGACGACGAGACCGCGGCTCTTTGACCAGCGGAGCGCATCGGCAGCACCCAGGACGAGTCGCCCAACAAGATCGAGCGGGACGCTGCCTGCGGGTCGGAGCCGATCGACAGGTACATCGTCCAGGCCGTACCCGCTGTTGATGAACCATTCCTCGACCCAGCGGTTCGTTTCCTGCCGATGCGTCTCCGCGCCCTCGGGCGGGCCGAATTCCGCGCTGACGAAGGCGTCGTACCACTCGCGCTCGCCAAAGGCGCGCACGAGAGCCTCCCGTGTCAGCGCGTTGACGCGCTCGCGCGGCGGCCATCCCTCGACGATGGTGTCGCCGATATCGAGAAGAACGGAGCGGAGCGGCACGCAAGTATCGTATCGACGGTTGATGCTCGACTTCGAACAGCTCGCGTTCATCGAGAAGTGGCGCCAGCGAGCCTCGCGCGGGATCGTCGTCGCGCTCGACGGCACGCGGGGCGACGTGCTTCTCACGATGCGCGTCGGCGAAGGTTCGCCGCACATGGACATGCGTGGCCGCGACGCGACCGGCGCGGTCCGCAAGTCGCGGCTCACACTCGGAGACCGCGTGACCATCGCGATCGAGTACCGCGCTCGCGACGTCGCGACAGCGAAGGGCCGCGGTGTGTCGGGAAACCTTGTGGCGCCCGGAGCGAAGATCGAGGGCACCGTGGTGACCGCAGGCGAGATCGTGGCGGTCGATTGCGGAACGCAGGTCCTCGTTGCCGGCGACACGCTCCCGAACGTGAGCCCGGGCGATGAGGTCAGCTTTGTCGTCGCGGACGAGGGAAAGGCCTATCTCATTCCGACGCGCTAGGTGAGCTTCTTCAGCTCGTCGGCGATCTCCTCTTCATCCGGCACTTCCCGCAGCTGATGCACGTCGACGTAGCGGCAGATCCCTTCGGCGTCGACGACGATGATCGCGCGCTCGGGCCGGCCGACCTCCTCGTTGAAGACGCCGTACGCCTGCGTGACCTTCCCGTGCGGCCAATAGTCAGAGCAGAGCGGGTACTGGACGCCGCCCAGCGAATCGGCCCAGGCCTTCAGCGTGTACACCGAGTCGCAGAGGATGCCCACGACCTGGGCCTTACCACCGGCGAAGCGCTGCTGGAGCGCGTTCAGCGCGGGGGCCTCGCTGTTTCAGGTGTTGGTGAACGCGAACGCGAAGAACGCGACGACCACCCGCTGGCCGCGGAATGCCGAAAGCTTGATCTCGCGCCCGTCGTGAGAGCGAAGCACGAACTCCGGAGCGACATCACCGACCTTGAGGGTCTTCGTCTCGCTCGCGATCTTCGTGCGACCCTTCCGTGGCTCCGGTGACACGCACCTAGACTAGCCGCATGCAGAAGATCGACGAGCGCCGCCGGATCACCGTCGATCGGCGTGCCTTCAACCACTACGCGGTCGCGTGCCCGTTCTGCGGCGAGAACGTCGGGCCGCGTTTTGTGACACGTGAGCACCTGGACATCCCACCGAACCCGCCGTACGCGGCGACCGTACGGTGCCCGCGATGCAAAGAGGAGTTCGAGGTCGTGTTCAGTTAGGGCCTGAGGCGACGACGCTCCTCAAGGTGAGCGAGGAACAGAAGGAGCGCGATCAAGAGGAGCCCCGCCGCGAGGAGCGCCAAGAGCGGGAACATGAGATAGCCGACCACCACGATCGCCGTCACGACCCTGAACGAGGATCCGATCTGATCTGACGGTGCCGTCCAAGCGAAGACCGCTACTGCGAACACGAAGACGACGGAAACAATGCCGAGCCACCGAAATAGGCCGATTCGCGGCAGAGCGCTAATAGCTAAGCCCAGACAGGGAGAACTGCCCCGTCGCGGCGGTTTCGGATCACACGATGGTAGGACGTGGACTCTGCCGGGCCGCTTGAGTTAGTTCGTGACGGTGATGTAGAGGAAGACGCCCTCATCTTCCATCCACGTGACGGCGTCGATGACCGGCCGCAGGTGGATCGCGTACAGGCCCGGCGTCATCGGCGCCTGCACCTGGAAGGTGAACGTCCCCACGCCGCCCGGGACCACGGTGGCCTCCGTCTGCGCGGCGACGCGGTTCGCTGACATCCAATTCACCCCGAGGGCCGCCCACTGCGCGTTGTCCTGGTTCACCGCAAGACGAGCTTCTTGACCGAGTGTCCCGCGGATCCACGACTGGCTACCCGCGTTGCGGAAGGCGATGGAGAGCGGACCGCTCAGCTGTCCGACGCGCAATGTCGGGAACGCGGACTCGGACACCCAACGGCTGTGGTAGTCGACCGCGGTCGTGACGGGCACGAACACGCCCTGATCTTCGAGCCACGCGACGCCGTCGACCACCGGCCGCAGCGGGATCCGGACGGTCCCGGCGCTGAACGGCGCTTTCACCGTGAACGTGAACGTGGCGACGGCGCCCGCACCGACGGAGGCTTCGTTCTGAACCGCGACGCGGTTCGCAGACGGCCAACCGACGTTCATGCCGAGCGCGCTGAACGCCCCGCTATCGCCATTGACGCCGAGTGCGACCTGGCTGCCGGCGAGGCCTCTCGTCCACGTCTTCGTGCCGGTGTTCCGGAAGAGGAGCGTCACCTGCGAGGTGGACGCGGGCTGCATCGCGGGCATCTGCGTCTGCGACGTCCATGCCGAGTGCAGCCCGTTGTCGGATGGGACGCTCGAGGTGACACCGCCGCCGCTGATCGTGGCGCCCGTGCTGAAGTTCCATTCGTTCGTGAGCCAGGTGCCGGCCACCGTGATGTCGAAGCGCACGTGGTAGGTCGTGTTCGTCGCGAGGGGCCGCTGCGGAACGATGACCTGGTAGTCGTATTCAAATTGCTGCGGCGCGACGTAGAAGGGAAGACGCACGCCGTTCGGCCCATAGAGCTCGGCCGCGCGGAACTGCACGCTCTGTCCGGCCGAGTAGACGACCATGATCGGATAGCCGTAAGGGCCCGAGGTGCCGGACGGGACGGGGCTCGGAGACTCGTGTCCGCTCCACGAGGTCGGTATGTTCGTCTGCATGTTCGCGGGCGAGCGGACGAACTCGACCGGACGGATCCCGAAGTTGTAGACGATGTCGCCGACGTTGTTCTGGTGACCGCTCAGCTCGGAGTGACCCCAACCGATCGTCGTCGCGTTCGGATGCATCATCCCGAGCCGGTGGTACGGCGCGTCCCAAAGCTGCTGAACACCGCCGAGCTCGGAGCCGCCCGTCGCGACCTCGCTCACGAACGACGTGGTCCAACCCTGCGCGATCAAGCGATCGCGCGCGGAGTAGCCGGTGTAGTACGGCAGGCCGGCGGTCTCGAAGTGACCGAGGATGCCGTTCGCGCTGTTGTAGTTCGCGTGGTTCTGTGCGGCCTGCGTGAGGCGCGGATCGGCCGGGACGGTCGGAGATCCGATCGCCGAGCGAAACTGGTTTGTGAGCGAAAGCATGTCCGTCGCCGAGGCATCGGCCGTGGTCGATAGGGCTACCGCCACGAGAGCCATGCTTAGCGGAAGGCTCACGAGAGCGCTCAGAAGCGCAGCGCGCGCGAAATCCCACCTCATCCTGTTCACTGAACGGGAATGGCGCTCGCGCCGTTATGTCAGCGCGGTAGCAGGGGGACTTTTGTAACGGAGAGGGGTACCGATGTGGCAGCGCCGCCCGCCCGCGGCGCTCCACGTAGTCAACGTGGTCTAGTGCTTTTTCTTCGCGGCCTTCTTCTTCTTCGGCATCTTGGTGATCACCTCCTCCCGTTCGCGGACTTTGGCAGCGCGACTCTGAAAGGAAGCGCCGCTTCCGTTTGACGCGGTACTCGCATTGTCCGTCCCCTTGCTTGTCTGTCAAGAGCGCGAGCCGTGCGACGCAGATGCGCGAGACCTTTCCGCAGGAGCGCGCGGTGCACTGGATCGTTCAACCATCGCGACGCACCGGATGGATGTGGGAGCGGGATATACGTGACGCCGTCTTTCAAGCGCGCACGGCCGACCGCGGATTCGAGCGGGACCCTGCCCCAGAACCGGTCGATGGCGAGACCGCCGAGAAGAAGGATCACGCGCGGTCGGAGAAGCGCGAGCTCCTCATCCAGCCATGGCCGGCAGAGCGCGATCTCGGCGGGAGACGGGCGACGATCGCCACTACCCGTCGGAGACTTTCCGGGGAAGCATTTCGTGATCGCGGTCCGGTACGGCAGGTGATCCTCGTCGATCCCCGCTTCCGCGAGCCAGCGGCGCAGCTCCGCGCCCGAGCGCCCGCTGAAGGGTTGCCCGGTCGTCAGCTCGACCGCGCCCGGCGCTTGGCCGACGATCGCGATGCGGTCGCGGATGGATCCCGCGACGATGGGGCGAGCGCGCTCGAGATAGCCCGCAGCGACGCATTTGGTGCAGGCGCGAATCCGAGCGTGAAGATCTACGAGCTTGAGATCGTCGGCATCGCGACCGCTAGATCGTGAAAGAACTCCCAGACGTCTCGCCGTGGAGTTGGGTGAAACGGAGCGCCTCATCACGCCAAGGATGGCGCCGCGCGACCGGCAATGCGTCGACGCTTTTGATCGCGTCGATTGCCTGCACACGCTTCACAATCCCGAGCCAGGGCCAGATCATGCGCAAGACTCGAAGCGTGTCGTCGGCGCCCGCGTCCCACTTGTACGCATTCTGATATCCCTCCCCCGACGTCGGGCCATCGATCCGGCCACAGCCAACAACAGCCTGGAATCGCTGCAAGACCTGCGGGACACCTTGCGCATCGCACTGGGAAACTCTCGACCGCAGAGAGAACCACGTCCGCGCAAGAGTTCGTCGGGTGTGGAGTTCGGTCGAGCCTTCGCCGTCAAAAGACCCGCGGCCCACGCCAAGTGCTGCTCCTTGGCGGAGGCTGCAGGACCCGGCAGTGACAGGCTGAGCCGTCTCGCTCTCGTCGGAGTTCGATATACAGGCCGGATCGTCTCGTACTGCGCACGAAAGCGACCGAGGGCGTCAGCGGCCTGGGCGCGCTTGATCGCTCCGAGATTCGCCCATAGCAGCGCGATCACTGCCTGCGCCTCTTCGTAGCTGCCCGCGCGCCACTGATATGCGAAGGTTCCACTTCGTTCGTCGAAGTAGGGCGCTCCAATAGAACCCATACCCCCGACCGTCTGCTGGAAACGGACGAGCACCGAAGGGGCGACCTCAGCACTGTGCGACGACTGACTGACCGACGCCTGAATGCGAAGGGCGTTCGCATTTCGCTTTTGTGGGCGCGCGCTCGAACAACCTTCACCGTCGAACAGACCGGCGGCCCACGCGAGTTGAAGAGTGTGGTTGTGCCACGTTCCCTCACTCTCCATGTGCCGATATTAGCTCATGCGTTCGAACCTGTAAACGAAATTCGCTATCCAAGACGCGTAAAATAGGGAACTACAGATCCGCCTCGGTCAACTCCTTGGTTACCGGTCGGGGTGCCGGGATTTGAACCCGGGACCTCCAGTCCCCCAGACTGATGCGCTACCAGGCTGCGCTACACCCCGGAAAAGTAAGCTCGCGATATCTGAAGTCTACCGGCGCGCGGCGCTCGGTTGCGCGACCTCCGGCTTCGTAGCCCCCGCCGGCACGCGTGGGATGGTGACGTTGAGTCTGCTCCCCTTGGCGCCGCCGCTCTCGGCCCAGATGCGGCCGCCATGCCGCACGACGATCTCCCGGCTGATGTAGAGACCGAGGCCCATGCCCGCCGCGTCGCGCGCGGCACGATCCGGCGATCGGTAAAAGAGACCGAAGATCGAGTCGAGCTCCTTCTCGGGGATGCCGATCCCCTCATCGGTGACCGACACGCGCACGCCGCCGTCGACTTCGGGACGGACGTCGATCGTGATTGCACCACCGCTCGGCGAGTACTTGATCGCGTTCGTGAGGAGATTGTTCAGCACCTGTTCGAGATGATCGCGATCGGCCGTCACAACGCTCGCAGAGTCGCGAGTGACGGAGATCGAGTGGGTCGTGGTCGTGAGCTGCATCCGCGTCGCAACCTCGTTTGCCAGCTCTCCGATGTCGACATCGCCGTAGCGGAACTCGATGCGGCCGGTCTGAATGCGCGACACATCGAGCAGCTCGTCGACGAGGCGCGCGAGCTTCGTCGTCTGCCGATACACCACCTCGAGCTGTTCGGTGATCCCGCGCAGTCCCTCCGCCACCGGCGCGTCCCCCGCTCCCTCCGTGAGCCGGCGGACCCTGCGGAGCGCGACCTGGAGGAACCCGGACATCGCGGTGATCGGCGTCTTGAGCTCGTGTGACGCGATCGAGAGGAACTGCGACTTCATACGGTCGAGCTCCTTGAGCTGCTCGTATCGCTCCTTGAGCTCGGCGGTCGCGTCGTCGATCCGCCGTTGCAATGACGAGTTGAGGTCCGCGATCTCGCGGTTCGCCCGCTCGAGCTCGGCCACGCGCATCCGCAGCTCCTGCCCGAGGCGCCGGCGCTCGATCCCTCGCGCCACCGTGCTGCGAAGCTCCTCGACCTCGCTCGGCTTGACGAGGTAGTCGTACGCGCCGGCTCGAAGGGCTTGGATCGCGGATTCGAGCGACGCGTATCCGGTGAGCATGATCGTGATCGTCTCGGGGTGCCGCTCGCGGACAGCCTTGAGGACGTCGAGGCCGTCGCCGTCCTCGAGGCGGAGGTCGGTCAGGACGAGGTCGTACTCCGTATCGCGGACCATCTCGCGGGCCTGGACCCCGCTCGTCGTCGTGGCGACGTCGTAGCCGTCGAGCTGCAGGATGGCTTTGATCGTGACGACGACGCTCAACTCGTCGTCGACGACGAGGACCTTAAGCTGCTCGGGCATCGCTCGGCGGCCCCTGGATCGGCAGCGTGATCATGAATGTCGTCCCGCGCCCCACTCGGCTGCGCACGCGCATCGTCCCGCCGTGGCTCTGCACGATGCCCTGCGAAACCCAGAGCCCGAGCCCGGTCCCCTTCCCCGGTTTCGTGGAGAAGAACGGCTCGAAGATCTGCGCGATGAGATCGTCCGGGATCCCCTCGCCGGTGTCGCGCACCTGGATCTGCACGGCATCCCGTCCGAAGACCTCCGTCTCGGTGCCGGCGCCGGACTGGGTGGCGACGGTGATCGTTCCGCCCTTGGGCATCGAGTCGGCAGCATTGAGCAGGAGGTTGAGCAGGACCTGCTTCAGCTGGTCGGAGGACGCGCGTATGCGTGGGAGCCCGGGATCGAGCTGGTTCGCGATCTGTACCCCGCGCTCGCGGAGTCTCTTCATGACGAGACCGCCGGCCTCTTCCACAAGAGCGTTGAGATCGGTCTCGGCCATAGCCTCCTGCTGGCGGTAGAAGCCCAGCATCTGGCGAAGGATCCGCGACATGCGTTGCGTCTCGCGCGACGCGATGTCGAGATACTGGCGGTTGTTGGCGTCCGCGCCGAGCTCCTTTTGCAGCAGGTACAGAGCGTTCTGCACGGCTTCAAGGGGATTGTTGATCTCGTGCGCGATCGATGCGGCCAGCCGTCCCGTCGCGGCGAGCTTTTCCGAGTCGAAAAGGACCTGCTCGAGGCGCCGGCGCTCGAGCTCGCGGAGGCGGCCTATGTCCTGCATGACCGACACGATCGCCATCACCGCTCCTCGTCCGTCGAGGATCTCGGTCGCGCTCACTTCCATCTCGAGACGATCGTCCGTTCCTGGATCGGTCAGCCCGATCTCTCCCCGCTTCGACATGGCCGGATCAAGCCGCAGACCCGCAAGGAAGGAGGTGAATCGAGCATCGTTCGCGAGCGCGGTGTGGGTCGCCCGCGCGGTCGCCGACTCCGGCTTGAAGAGCCGCTCCGCCGCGGGGTTCATCGACATGATGTGATTGTCGTTGTCGACCACGATGATCGGGTTGGGCACGTTGCGCAGGACGAGATCGAGCCGGTCGCGCTCGATCCGGATCTCTTCCTCGGCGCTCTCCAACCGCTCACGGCCGCGTGCCAGCTCCTCGCCGATATGCCGAATATCGGTCACGTTCTTCAGGACCGACACCGTGCCGCGCATGCCCACCCGGAAGTTCGTGGCGGGAGTGGTGATGACCTCGTAGATGAGCTCCTCGCCTTCGATCGGGTCGACGAGGGTCACCTCGCGGCCGGTGGTCGCGCCGACCCGCTCGAGGTTCCAGGTCGACAGCGCCGCCGTGAAGAGGAAGTTGTTCATCCAGACGGCGCGGCGTTTCCCGGCGCTGTCCTCGTCGCTCGCCCGAAAGAGAAGCTCGGCGCGGCGGTTCTGGAGGACCATGTCGTTGTTGGAGTCCGTGACGAGGACGGCGTCTCCGACCCCGTTCACCATCCACCAGAGCCACTCCTTCTCGATCGCATGGGCTTCGCCCGTTTCGCGCAGGAGGTCGACATTCCGCTGCAGGCTGAGCGCTTCCTCCGCCTGCCGCGCGAAAGGAACAAGAGCGTTGACGTCGTCTTGCGTGACCCCGCTCGCGCGGGAAAGAAGGACGACTCCAGCCCACTCGCCGCGATGCTCCCATCCGGCTGCCGCGCTGCGCTTGCCGTCCTGTGCGCTCGTTCTGCGCTCCGTCGTGCTCCGGAGCGGCGCCGCGACGATCGGCCCGAGCTTTGCCTTGGCCAGGATCTCGCGGATCGCGGGCGAGATCCGTTCATCGGTGGTGGCGTCGCGAATCCGCTCCGCGAGGCCACCCCGGAGCACCGCGACGATCGGATCGTCCGATAGTGCGAGCGGAATCACGAGCTCTCGAGCGATCGCGTCCGGCACGCCGATGCCAAAGGTTCCGGCAAGTGCCGCGCGATCCTCGTCGTAGAGAAGGACGGCGGCCCGCTCAAATCCGAGACTCCGCATGAGCTCGTCCAGCAGGGGCTCCAGCGTCTCCCGCGCATCGTATCGCGGCGCGGAGCGCCGACGTGCCCGCTCGAGGACATCAGCCATGGAGGTTCAATCGGTCCGTTAGGCGCGCTCCGAAGAACGCGAACGCGTGGTGGTCGATTCGACCGACCCGCCCCCCGCGCCGAGACTGCCGCCGCGCTGCGCCGGCATGAGGCCGAGGGCGTCCGCGTAACGGAGATACGTGTCGATCGAGGCCACGACCACTCGCGCCTCGACGGTGATGAGGTCGATGCCCACGAGCGAGATCCGGACCCACGCGTCGATGATGATGCCCTTATCGAGGATCCGGTCGAGGACATCGATGAGGCTTGAACCGCCTGGTGCACGTTCGACTGGCATGACTTACCTCCCTGGCTTCCGCGATCGCTCGAGCTCGCGCTCGAGCTCCGCGATGCGCTTTTCCAAGCGGCCGATCGCCGTCTGGTCGTCCCCGTCGCGTCCGGTGAGTGAGCGGTCGTACTTCCACCAGTTCAAGCCGATCTGCTCGGCCTTGTCGATCGAGCAGACCAGCAGACGGATGCGGATGGTCAGGAGCTCCACGTTCGCGAGCGAGACCGAAATGTCTCCGGCGACGACGAGACCTTTGTCCAAAACGCGATCGAGAAGATCCGCGAGCGTCGTCGTCTCGCGCGGGACTGCGATTCCCCTCCCCTGCATGGTCATACAAGCCTCCCCAGCGGCCCAACCTCGAGATTCAGCTCCGTCGGGTCGATCCCGAAGGTGCGTGCCATCTCGTGGACCTTTTCTTCGAGCCGCATGAGCGCAAGGCCCATCCGCTCCACCTCTTCGTCGCTCAATGTGCCTCCTTCCATGCGCCGCACGGCTTGTCGCTCGAGCAACTGTCGCAGGAACTCGACGAGCGTGAGGACGAGCTTGGCTAAACCGTTCTCAACTGTGTCGGGATCGACATCTACCCGATCGGGGAGGATGCCACGAAGCCGCTCCACCTCGCGGCGGAGATCGTCCAGCTCGGCGTCGATGGTCATTCGGTCCTCGCGAAGGTGTATGGCGGCCACGGCCCGTTCAAAACGGGGATGACATCGCCGAATCCGGACGCGATCCGAGCGAGCTCGGCCTTGCGTTCGAGCGCGCGCTCCGTCGGTACCAGGACAGCCAGCGACACGGCCACGGTCGCGCTCGTGCATGTCTCATGCCAGACAAGGGGTCGCTCGATCGCAAGCTCGGTGACAATCCGTTCGACCAGCGATTCCGCGCGCGCCCGTCTCGCTTCCCGTGCGTTGAGCTCCGCCCGCCGCTCCTCCATGTAGCGCCGCCCAGGAGCGGTTACGGGGTCCGGCGCCCCAGCCGGCACTTGCGGCTCGAGCCAGAGGAGCGTCAGCGCGAGCTCACTCTTGCCGCTCACCCGCGTGAGCGCCGCGTGTAGCGCATCGGCACGCTTGTCGAGTGACGCGCGCGCGGCGTCCACGTTCGCGAAGGCCGTACCGAAGCGGACCGGCAGGCACGGCTGCGCCGCGCAGATCCGCTCGACCAAACGGTGATGTTCGAGGGCGTCCGGACGCTCGAGCTTCATGTCGGGCGTCCACTCAGTGCTCCATAAGCCGAGGCCCGCAGCCGCTTCGGCCCAGGCGAGGGGCCGGCCTCGAAGGCCATCGGGGGAAAGCAGGGCAGGCGGGGCCGCCGCGATCGCGTGTGCGAGGAGCGTCACGATGCGCGGCGCTCCTGCGACTTCTCGATCGTCTCGGCGGCCGCGAGCACCACGTTCAGCCCGAGATAGATGAGGTCGATGCCGGCGACGGAGATCGTCGCTTCGCCGGTCAAGACGACGCCTTTGTTCAGAAGGCGGTCGACGAGCTCGAGCAGCGATGCGTCGTCAGCAGTGAGCTCCTTCATGCAGAGGCCACACGCTCGCTCGGAAGTCCGCCGAAGCGATATGCCGGCCACGGACCCGAAAGCCGCACGCGATATCCCGCCGACGTTCCCGTCGCGCCGAGCCGCCGAACCACGTCGCCAAGCTCGACCTCTCGATCGCGGTCGGCGAGAACGCTGAAGCGCGCGACGGCCGCCGCGGTCGGGTCCTCGATCAGAGGTTCGCGGTAGACGCGTTCGGCGATGGCTTCGATCGTCGCCCAGGCTTCCTCGGCCACGGCCACATCGCGCATGCGTCGTTCGTCGCGAGCAACCTCGTCTCGACGCTTGCGCAGGAGGAACGCGCGCCCGGGAGCGGCGGCGGCGATATCCGCGTCCAGAGCGCGAACTGCCTCGCCAGTCACGGCATCGGATCCCTCGCGCTCGATCGAGACGATCCACTCGGCTCGTCCATCCACGGCGCGCAACCGGTCAGCGAAATCATTGGCGCGTGTGCGAAGCAGGTCCCGGACGCCGTCGGTGCCGCGGTAGATCGCGCCGAACGCCAGAGGGATGACTGCACCGGCGAGGTCCAGCAGCCTGGCGTTTACCTCCTGGTGCGCTGCGGCGCGCGGCGCGAGCCACTCCAGATCCTGCAGCCGCTCGTTGAGGGGCTGCTCTTCGTAGTCGTCGGCGGGGACGATGCTCGTTACACCGAGAAGAGCACCTTCGACGATCGCTTCGACCGGGCCGCCTTCGATGCCGCGCAGACTCGCCTTCGCGATCGAGCCCGCCGTATTCGCTCGTGCGACCGCATAGAGATAACGGAGCTCGCTCGTCACTCGAGCTCCTCAGGCACCTCGATGACGACCCTTCGCTCTTGCCCATCCGCGGGCGCGGACGCCTCCGCGGCCTCGCGCGCCAGCTGCTTGCGGTACTCGCGGACCTCGCGCAGGCGCGCCAGGAGCACGGTCTCCCGCTCGGTGTATTCCTCCTCGGTGACGCGACCTTCTTCGAGCTCGAGCTGAAGCTCGAGGAGCTGCTCGCGAACTGGCTCGTCGTCGGTGAGCTCGTGCTCGGCGAACTCCACGACCTTGTCGATGCAGTACCGGATGCCCGCCGCCGGTGCGGTGATCGGAAGGGCGAGGAGCTTGAAGAGGATCATCGGCGCTACACGCTGGCCGATCGCTCGAGCTGTAGCCGGATGGTCACGAAGTTGTACGGCGGCCACGGCCCGGTGTACTTGAAGCTGAGCTTTCCCTCATAGCGTTTGCCGATCTCGTGGACCTTCTGGTCGAACTGCTCCTGCTTGTTGCGCGCGACCAGAAAGGCGGCATTCATGATCATCTTGTCGCCGATCACTTTGTTGGACCGTGAGGCGATCGCGGCCTCCTGGAGCTCGTCGTATATGTCGCGCACGTACGCGTCGGCTTTATCCGCGAGCGCCTGCTCCACGAGGCGGCCGAGCTGCATCCGCGCGAAATACGTCGAGGTCTGCTGATTCGATTCGATCTCGGCCTTGAGACGCCGGAGCTCTTCGTTCTCCTGCTCGATCTCCGCGAGGACTGACTCCCGATCCCAGTTGACCTTCAGTCCGAACTCGAGCTTGTCCTTCATCTTCTGCAGCACGTCGCGGAGGGCGTCGTAGGTGTCCTTCAGGAATTCGATGGTGTCCTCTTCGGTCTTGAAGAGCGTTCCGAAGCTCATCGGCACCGGCGTAAAGCCGTTGTCGATCATGACGACCTCGTTGACGTGCTCGTGGGTGAGCGCGTTCTCACGGGTCGGGTCGTAGACCTGGAGCGCCGCGCGGCTCACGACGGCCGCGAGATCCCGGTAATGGACCGTGAACACATCATCGCCGCGGCCGCCGATCCCGATCTTCCCGAAGTCGCGCGGCTCACTGCACTCGATGATGCAGTACACGTACACGCCGCTCGTGCTTTTCGAATCGCCGGGCGCCGGCGTCGTGATCGTCGTCTCCATCAGACCTCCGAGGCTGGGACGCCGAGCTGCAGGAAGTCACGGGTGAGCTCGTAGAGCTTGTCGCGATCCTCCCGCTGGGCCGGCCGCAGGCCATAGTGATTGATGACCCGTATCTGCGTGCTGAGCCACTCTTTCCAGCACTCCGCGCAGATCCGCGCCTCGATGTCAGCGCCGAGCGAGCCAGGAAGCCCTACCTTGCCTGCGCCCTCGCGCTCCTGACCGCACCGCGCGCAAACCACGATCGCCACAGGGTCATCTTACAAACGAGGTTCACCAAAGCCAGCCGATTCTGCCGATCGGCGCGTATCGAAAGAGAGCGCGGCCGAGGACGCTCGCGAGCGGTACCGGCCCGAACGTCCGGCTGTCGGTGCTGTCCTCGGGACGGTCGCCGAGCACGGTGCAAGCCCCGTCGGCCACCGTAGCGACCCGTTTCAGGATCAGGCGCTCCGGCTCCCGCGGGTCGCGAAGCAGGACGATCTCCCCCACCCGCGGCCCGCGCGAGAGCCCGGTCACGACGATCCAGTCGCCGGCCAGAAGCGCAGGTTCCATGCTTCGCCCCGTCACGGCGATGCGACGGAGCACGCAGCCTAGGCTCGGGCTGCGACCGCCTTCTGTACGCGCGTCGCCTGGGGGCCGCCTGCCTTCGTCCAGACGTCAGCGATCTTGTCGATCATGTCGAGGAGCGTCTTCGCCTCGCCGAGATCCAGCGATCCCTTCACCTTGGAGCATTGCTTCGCCGCCTTCCAGCAGAGGTCGGTGATCTCGGGGTACTTCTGGACATGCTCGGGCTTGAAGTAGTCGCTCCACAGGACGTCGATGTGGTGCTTCGCTAGCTCCGCCCGCTCTTCCTTGATGACGATCGCGCGGGTCTTGAACTGGTCGTCGCTCGAGGCGTTGTACTTCTCGATGATCTTGTAGCAGGACTCCGCCTCGATGCGGGCCTGCTCCGGGTCGTAGACGCCGCACGGCAGGTCGCAGTGCGCGGAGGCTGTAACGCTCGGCTTCAGCAGTCGTGACAAGAACATGAGTCGTCCCCCCATTTGTTGAGTGCTCGGCTCCGTTCTAGCACGACTTAGGGATTGGCATCCTCGAGCACCACGTCGTATCGGACGAAGTCCTTGACCACGAGTTCGCGCGCCGGCTGCGAGAGAAGATCGCCGCGCTCGCCGCGGAAGGGCGCGAAGACCTCGACCTGGTAGGTGCCCGGCGGCACGACCAAGCTGTAGGTCCCGCTGATATCGGTGTCTGTCGCCGCGACGGGACCGATGTCGTCGTTGAAGTTGAGCGTCGCGCCCTCGAGGGCCACGCCGCGCGTGTCGCGGATGACTCCGGTCACGCGGATGCCTTTGCGCATGGTGAGGTCGAGGGTGCGGTCGGCGGTGCCAAGGCTGACCTCGTTCGCATCCACCCACGTGCGCTTGCCAAGCCAGTACTCGCTGATGAGATCGCTGTTCACCGGAGCGAGCACCTGCACGGTGTACGTCTGGGGCCTGGTCGTCACCGCGTACGAGCCATCGCCCGAGCTCGGCCGGCAGATGCGGCCGGTGGGGAACGGAGTGTCGACGCAAACGAGAGCGCCGTTGATCGGCGTGCCGTCCGTCATCGTGACCTTTCCCCGCAGCTGGGGACCCGGATCGAGGTCGACGTCGATCTGCCGGTCGCGGTCCATGCTGATGTCGGTGGTGCTGACGCCCTCGAGCACGCCCGGGTACCACTGCGCGAGGAGGCGCGTGTTGTCGGGCGGGACGGTCCACATGTAGTAGTGGCCGGGCTCGACGAGGACGAGGTACGAGCCGTTCTTCTTCGATCTCTCGCAGTCCCAGGGCAGCGGCGCCGCAAGCGTTCGCACGCAGACCTGAGCTTCTTCGACCGGACCGTTCGGGCCCCGGATCACGCCGGTGAGCAGGACGCCCCTGACCATCGTGACCGCGATCCCGTCGGCGTCCGCGGACCGGACGTCGACCATGTCCGCGTCGCCGCTGGAGAGCCGTCCGCTTGCCCACTGCGGGAGCAGCTTTCCGCCAGGCGGCCCGGTGACGTCCACCTTGTACACGTCGGAGCGGACGTCGATCGAGAACTTTCCCTCTCCCGCGCTCCGTGCACAGGTCGGTGACGCCGATGCCGACGGGGGGTGGGCGCACACCTCGGCATCGACCACGGCGCCACCGTTCTCGTCCTTGATGGCGCCGCTGATCTTCGAGTGCAGATCGAGTTGGACGACCCTCGTCGCGTCGGCGTCAAGGACGTCGGCCCACGTTCGTCCGGCCGCGAGACGCGACGGGGCACGCGGCGTCACGATCACCTGATAGGCGCCGGGACGCAGCCCGAGGCGCGCGGTGCCCGCCGCGCTCGTTTCGCCGCACCGCTCCTGCGCGCCGGCGACCGTGAACGCGCACACGTCGGCGCCGACCACGGGCGCTCCGGCGGTCGCGGTCACGACCACCGCGAGCGTGCGAGTCGCGCCGGCCGACCCAGATGGCGTGGCCGCTGTCGGAGGCGAGCCGGCCTGACAGGCCAAGACGACGGCGGCCAAAAGGGCGAGGCAGGGGCGGAGCCGACGCAGCATCCGTCTATCTTCGCCTAGTGCCGGTGGCCGCCACCTCCCTTTGCGCGGCTGCGAAGGTTGCAAGAAGGTGGGAGATCTCCGCGAGCGGCCCCGCGACCTCGTCGCCCTGCTCGCGGTCCATGAGGTCCCGCATGGCGTCGCGGATGGGTTTGGCTTCGCTCAGCACGAGGTGTGTCTGCTCGGTGATCGGCATGACGACTCCGCGCTTCAGAGCGGCGCCGTAGGTGGCCTCCGCCGTCGACATCCCTTCGGCGACCTGGCCGCCCAGGCGCTGGGCGATGTCGCCGACCGGGACGCCCTTGGCGAGCATCTCGCCGACCATACGGTTGCGTGAAAACTTGCTCGTGCAGGTGGCGATGAGATCGCCGAAGCCCGCCAGGCCGGCGACCGTGAGCGGGTTCGCACCTTCGGCGAACCCGTAACGCGCGATCTCGGCGAGGCCGCGCGTAACGAACCCGGCCTTGGCGTTCTCGCCGTACCCCATGCCGTCCACGGCCCCCGCGCCGAGCGCGATGATGTTCTTGAGGGCGCCGCAGAGCTCGACTCCCACGACGTCGGCGTTGGTGTAGACGCGAAACATCGGCGTCCCGACGAGCGCCTGGAAGTGACGCGCCGTCGCCAGGTCGACCGACGCGATGACCGTCGGCGCCGGCAGACCGGCCGCGATCTCTCGGCTGATATTCGGGCCGGAGAGCACCGCGATCCGCTCCGGCGCGAGCGCTTCGGCCCAGATCTGGCTCATGCGCCGGCCGTCCTCCGCGAGGCCCTTTGTCGCCGAAAGCACGCGGTGACCTGCCCGGAGGAGCGGCTTGACGCGGTCGCGGAGCTCGCGGACCCCGCGGCTCGGCGCCGCCACGATCAGGTCGTCGGAGACGAGCGCGCGCTCGAGATCGGCGGTCACCTCCACGCGATCCGGGACCCGAATTCCCGCGAGATATTTGCGGTTCTCGCGTCGCGCCGAGATCTCCTTCGCCTGCGCCGGGTCTCGGGCCCAGAGGATCACGTCTTTGCCGCCGTCGCGCGCGAGGATCGTCGCGAGGGTCGTGCCCCAGGATCCAGCCTGGAGCACGGTCACCGTCATGACGTGCCGACGCGCGGCTCGACCCCGCGAACGATGCGCTCGATGTTCGACTTGTGGCGGATGAAGACGACGGTGCCCGCGACGACGATGAAGAGAAAGGTCCACCAGTTGAAGTGGAGCCACCCGGTCGCACAGAAGAGGAGGTAGCCGACCAGCGCGCCGACGACCGTCGCAAGCGAGCTGACCGACACCATGCGCGTCAGCGCGAGCGCGATGGCGAAGAAGGCGACGGCCGAGGCCCACGCCGGCGTCGCGACGAAGAGGAGGGCACCGAACCCGGTCGCGACCCCGCGGCCGCCGCGCCCCCGAAGCGTGACGGGCCAGCAGTGGCCGGAGACCGCCGCCACCGCGGCGACGGCCTCAGCGACGGGACGTCCGGCGCTTCCCTCGGAGAACACGAGCTGCGCGAAGACCACCGCGAGCGAGCCCTTCAGGATGTCGAAAATCGCGACGAGCAGTCCGGCGCCCGTGCCGAGCGTGCGGAACGTGTTCGTCGCGCCCGTGGAACCGGAACCCACCTTCCGCAGGTCAACGTTGCGGTAGATGCGGCCGACGATGTACCCGCTCG
>DASPWX010000214.1:0-11585 GCA_035637615.1 Bathyarchaeia archaeon
CGCGCGACGCCGGGTCTCGCGTTCGGCACGTGCATCTCAAAGATGTGGACGGCCCGCTAGGTGCGCAGGTCCGTGAGGGGACCATCTCGTACGACGACGCGGTCCGAGCCGGCCTCTTTCGCCCGCTTGGAGAAGGCGCAGCCCGTATCCAGGATGTGCTGGAGCACCTCCGAGGAGCCGGCTATGCGGGTTGGTACGTGCTCGAGCAGGACGTCATGCTGGACCGCGAGCCTGCGGTGAGTCCGCCGGAATGGATCGTGCGGAGCGCCGCGTACGCGAGGAAGCATGGCTAGCCTCGAGGTCATCACGATGGGCCGGGTCGGCGTCGACATGTACCCGGAGCAGATCGGTGTGACCCTCGCGGACGTCCGTACGTTCGCGAAGTCCTTGGGTGGCAGCCCCACCAACGTCGCGGTCGCCGCGGCGCGTCTCGGACGACGGTCGGCGGTCATCACGAAGGTCGGCGACGACGGGTTCGGCGTGTACGTGCGGCGCGCGCTCGCCGAGTTCGGGGTCGATACGCGCTGGGTCGGCATCGATGCCGCGCTCCCAACGCCGCTCGTATTCTGCGAGATCTTTCCGCCGGATCGGTTCCCGGTGTACTTCTACCGCGAGCCCAAGGCGCCGGACATGAACATCGCGCGCGACGAGCTCGACCTTGAGGCGATCGCCGCGGCGCCGCTGTTCTGGACGACCGGCACCGGCCTATCTGATGAGCCGAGCCGCACCGCCACTCTCGCCGCGCTCGACGCGCGCCGGCGGCGGGATTTCACGATCCACGACCTCGATCACCGCCACCACCTCTGGCGACGCGGCGACGATCCGCGACGGTGGGCGCGCGAGGCGGCACAGCGGGCGACGGTCGTCGTCGGGAACATCGACGAGGTGGAGATGGCGACCGCGACGCGCGATCCGCGCGCGGGCGCGGCGGCGCTTCTCGATTTCGGCGCCACGATCGCGATCGTCAAGCGCGGCGGCGAGGGAGTCTACGCGCGGACCGCGCGTGAAGAGGTTGTGGTGCCGGCGGTCGAGATACCGGTCCTCAACGGTCTCGGCGCGGGGGATGCGTTTGGCGGAGCGCTCTGTCACGGGCTGCTCGCGGGCTGGACGCTCCGGCGGACGCTCGAAGCCGCGAACGCGGCCGGGGCGATCGTCGCGTCGCGCCTCGCGTGCGCCGACGCGATGCCGACGCTCGCCGAGATCGAGACCGTGCTCGCGCGCAAGGTGTCCGCGTGACGCGCCTGACGATGGCGCAGGCCCTCCTGCGGTTCCTCGCGTCGCAACACGTCGAGCGCGACGGGGTGGAGCAGCGCTTCTTCGCGGGGATCTGGGGCATCTTCGGTCACGGCAACGTGGCCGGCATCGGCGAGGCGCTCTTCGCGTGGCCGGACCTCCTCCCGTACCACATGGCTCGGAACGAACAGTCGATGGTCCACAGCGCAGTCGGGTACGCGCGCCATAAGGATCGCCTCCAGACGTTCGCCTGCACCTCGTCGATCGGTCCGGGCGCGACCAACATGATCACCGGCGCGGCACTCGCGACCGTGAACCGGCTCCCGGTCCTCCTCCTGCCCGGCGACGTGTTCGCTTCGCGTCAGTCGGACCCGGTGCTCCAGCAGATCGAACAGCCGTCGCGCGGCGACGTCAGCGTGAACGATGCTTTTCAGTCGGTGTCGCGCTACTGGGACCGCATCCTGCGCCCGGAACAGCTCGTGCCCGCGGCAATGGCCGCGATGCGCGTGCTCACCAGTCCCGCGGACACCGGCGCGGTCACTCTTGCGCTGCCGCAGGACGTGCAGGCCGAGGCGTACGACTATCCGGACGAGTTTCTCGGCAAACGTGTGTGGCATGTGGAGCGGCGCCCGCCCGATCCCGCTGCACTGGCGCGTGCCGTGGCCGCGATCCGATCGGCGAAGCGTCCCCTCGTCGTCGCCGGCGGTGGAGTGATCTACGGGTGCGCGTCCGACGCGCTGCGCCGGTTCGCGGATGAGACCGGCATACCCGTCGCGGAGACGCAGGCCGGCAAGGGATCCCTTCCGTACGATCACCCCGCCTCGCTCGGTGCGATCGGCGCGACCGGAACGTCGGCGGCGAACCGGGTCGCAAGAGACGCGGACCTCGTGATCGGGATCGGGACTCGATGGAGCGATTTCACGACCGCATCGAAGTCGGTCTTTCAGGACCCGAACGTGCGATTCGTCAACGTGAACGTCGCTGAGGCCGACGTGTACAAGCAGGGCGGGATCGCCGTCACGGCGGATGCGCGGTTGACGCTCGAGGCCCTCGGCGGCATCGGCTACCGGGTGGATCCGGCGTATCGCGAGACCTGCGCCCGGCTCGCGAAGGAATGGGACGGCGAGGTCTCGCGGCTTTACGCGCTCGCGCATTCGCCGCTGCCCGCTCAGTCCGAGGTCATCGGCGCGGTGAACGCATTCTCTGCGCCGACCGACGTGGTGGTGTGCGCCGCGGGATCGATGCCCGGTGATCTGCACAAGCTCTGGCGAGCGCGCGATCGGAAGCAATACCACGTCGAGTACGGCTACTCGTGCATGGGCTACGAGATCGCGGGCGCCCTCGGCGTGAAGCTCTCGGATCCAGCGCGCGAGGTGTACGCGCTCGTCGGCGATGGCTCCTATCTCATGCTGAGCGAAGCGATCGTGACCTCGCTACAGGAGCGGGCAAAGCTCGTCGTCGTTCTCGTCGACAATCACGGCTTCGCGTCGATCGGCGCTCTCTCGCGATCCCTTGGGACCGACGGATTCGGGACGCAGTTCCGCGAGTCGAAGCCCGGGGCGCGCGGCCTCGACAGCGAGCGTGATCCCGCGCCGTATCTGCCGGTCGATCTCGCGGCGAATGCCGAGAGCCTCGGCGCGCACGTCATTCGCGCTCGTACGATGTCCGAATTGCGCGACGCGCTCGCCGCCGCGAAGAAGATCGACCGGACGGTCGTGATCCACATCGCGGTCGACCGCTACGAATCGGTTCCAAGCTACGAGAGCTGGTGGGAAGTCCCGGTCGCGGCGACATCGGAGGCCGCGGGTGTACGCGACGCGCGCAAGAGCTACGAGAAGGCGAAGCAGAAGCAGCGGCGCTACCTGTGAGCTCGTTGCTCGTGCGTGGTCAGGACGGCGGCGTGTCCGTCAGCCCGAAGTCGGCGGGCTGGCGCTACGTGAGCTTCAACGCCCTTCGCATCCCAAACGGCGGCCGGTTCGAGCTGGAGACCGAGGGTTCGGAGGCGTGCATCGTCGTGATCGCGGGCCGGTGCGCGGTGCGCATCGGTGAGGTCGGGTGGCCGCACGTCGGAGAGCGGGCGTCGCCATTCGACGGTCCGCCGCACGCGGTCTATGCGCCTCCGGGCGTGACCGTCGAGATCGCCGCCCATTCGGGCGATGTCGAGATCGCGATCGGGTCGTCGCCCGCCGAACGCGGCGAGGCCGCGCGGCACATCCGACCGTCGGACACGCGACGCGAGGTCCGAGGCATGGGAAACATGGAGCGCACGATTCATCACATCCTCATGGAGGACGCCGCCGCTGAGTCGCTGCTCGTGACGGAAGTCGTCACGCCCGCGGGGAACTGGTCGAGTTACCCGCCGCACAAGCACGATACCGATGACCCACCCAGCGAGACGCAGCTCGAGGAAACGTATTACCACCGACTGCGAGATACGCGCGGCTTCGCGCTCCAGCGCGTGTACACGGCGGACCGTACGCTCGACGAGACGGTGTCCGTGCGCGACGGCGACCTCGTCCTGGTGCCGCGCGGGTTCCACACCGTATCCGCGGCGCCGGGATACGAGCTGTACTACCTGAATGTCATGGCCGGCCCGGTACGGCGCTGGTGCGTGACCTTCGACCCAGAGCACGAGTGGCTCCGGCGGTAGCCGCGCCGCTGCGCGCGGTCCTCTTCGATTGGGGCGACACGCTCTTCCATGCGCCGCATGCGCCGGAGGTCATCGTTTCGTTCGCGCGATCGTCGGGCGTCACCGTTTCGGACGAGCGGGCGCGACAAATGTGGGACGAGATCTGGGCCGTGGGGAAGACGCCGGAGGAAATCGCGAAGGGGCGAGACCTTTCGCCCGAGGCTCATCGTCGCGTCTGGATGGACCTCTTCGCGCGGCTCGACCGCGTGGTCCCGGGGGTATCGCGTGCTCTGTACGACCGGGTGATGGATCCGCACTCGTGGGTCCCCTACGCCGACACGCGCGCGACGCTCGAAGCGGTGCGCGGGCGTGGGTTGCGCGTCGGAGTGGTCAGCAACGTCCCGGCGGATCTGCGCCCGGTCTTCGCGAAGCACGGTCTCGATGGGCTCGTCGATTCCTACACGCACTCGTTTGAGGTGGGAGCGGAGAAGCCGAGTCCGGCCATCTTCCTGGCGGCCGCGAAGTCACTCGGCGTGAAGCCGAATGAGACGCTCATGGTCGGGGACCACGAGGTCGATCGAGGCGCGGAGCGCGCGGGGATGCGCGCGTTCATTCTGCCGACGGAGTTTGATGGGGATGTGAGGGGCCTGGATCGCGTGTTGCTGTTGCTTCCTAGTTGACTACTACTGTGACCCGGGCGCGACTCGAACGCGCGACAACTTGCTTCGTAGGCAAGCGCTCTATCCACTGAGCTACCGGGCCAGTTCATCGATTCTAGCGATTGTCGAGAGTGTCCGATAGTAGCCGCGGGTCCTCGCAGTGCGTCGTCGATGGCAATTCGCGCATCGCACCTCGCACTTGGCAATCTCCTGCGCTAAGGACTCCCATGAGACGCCCGACTGGACGAGTGTGCTGACGTTCGCCTTCTTGTCACGGAGGTGGTCGAAGTCCAAGACTCCGAGGTCGGATTCGCCGCAGTCCACACACGGATGACCCAGGAGGTACTCACGCACCCGATTCTTCAGTTCAGCCGTCGCGTGACGGCTGCGCTCTCTGGCCTTCGCGATCTGCCGCTTCCTGTTGCGCGAGTACCACTCGTTGGTGTAAGCACGCTGGCACAGAAGGCAAATCCACTGTCGCGTCTGGCGCGTCAGTGACCTATATGGGAACTCGACGAGGGGCTTGGTTTCGCCGCAGACGCGACAAGTTCGTATTCCGAGCGTTGCGTCTAGGCGTAGTTGAACCGGGGGCGCAATAGCCTCTCGTGGACCCTGAGCCTCAACGGCGGTAGTCCTGCCGCTGACGGAGCGCTCGCGCGTTTTCCTGCGGTGGCAGTTCGCGCAGCGCACTTCGCACTTTTCAATCTCGGCTTTGACTCGCGCCCACGTGCGCCCACCTCCGGCATATGCGGAGACGTCGGCAACCTTGTCGCCGATGTGATCAAACTCGAGGACGACGATGTCTCGCTCGCCGCAATCCACGCACGGATGCTCTCGAAGGTAGTCGATGATCTTCTGGCCCACCTCCGCGCGCCGCTCCGTGACGTATCTGTAGATTCGAGCTCGTTCACGTTCATGGTTCTTCCGATAATTCCGCGCGTTGGCTTCGGCGAAGCACTCACGACACCACGTCTGCAGCTTCGGCTCGCCACGCCGCACCGGCGGAAAAGCATCAAGTGGCTTCAGTTCGCCGCATTTCGTGCACGCTCGCATGAAGGCGAGCGTGCCGACACGTCGAAGTCGGTCAAATAGGACGGGCGGTCGGCACTCGCGTACTAGATCGGCGACCCCGGAGAGAATCGAACTCTCGCCAACAGCTTCGAAGGCTGCTGCTCTATCCGCTGAGCTACGGGGTCATGCCGTAAAGGCTACCGCCTCACGAGGGTGTACCACGCGGACGGCCGTCCCTTGCCTTCCTCGACGTCGACAAGGTCAAAGGCGTCGGCGAACGTCGCGCGCACATCCTCCGCATTAAGACCCACGGCCTGACCGCCGGGCGCGAACGCATACAGCAAGTACGTCCCGCCCGGGCGCACCACCCGCGCAAGCCCGGTTGCATACGCGGCGCGACCGCCCGCGGGAATCGAGTGCAAGCATCCGATATCAAGCGCGAGGTCGAACGTCCCCGGCACCGCGAGCGCCGCAACATCACCGACAACGAACGTGCAGGAGACGCCCGCGTCGTGCGCTCGCCGGCGCGCCTTCGCGATCGCGCGCCCGGCGAAGTCCACGCCGACGGAAGACCAGCCGTGCCGCGCCAGATACACCGCGTTCGTGCCCGTCCCGCACCCGAGATCGATCGCCCGCCCCGGCGGATGTGAGGCGACGAAACGCTCGACCTCGGGGGGCGTGATCCCCGTGTCCCAGGGAGGCCGCCTGGGCATCCAGTACCAGAGGCCGAACCAGAACCGCCGCACGGCGCGAGACTAGAGCGAGGTCAATCTCACTTTGCGATCAGGTCGAACGAGCGCGCGATCGCCTCGAGGACCTCGGCGCTGGGCTCGCGCGACATGCGGTATCGGATGACGTTTCCACTCCGGGTGGCCGTCACCGCGCCCAATTCGCGAAGCACGCGAATGTGCTGACTGGTAGCCGCCGGGCTGCGCGCGACTACTCGAGCGAGATCGCTTGCGGCGAGCGGCGTTTCCATCAACGCTCGGACGATCTTGAGGCGCGTGAGATCCGCCGCGGTGTCGAGAACGCGACGGGCTTCGCGCTCGACCCGCGGAGAAAAGGCGTGGGCGAGGGCGGTCGCAACGGCGGACTGATCGATCGGAGCGTCGCGTCCGCGAGTACCGCCGCGGGGGCGGCCGGCGAACGAATCGGCCACTTCGAGCGCGATTCATAGGCCCTTCACAGGAAAGCGTGCAAGCGCTTTAGCCTCGGCTCAATCCGACGCCCGCATGGCGGAATCAGCTCGCGTCGCGGCGCAACTAGGTCGTCACAAAACGGCCGAGCGAAGTCATCGTCCGTCGAGCCACGCGTCGGATCCGCGGCAGCCTCGTTACAACGCGAGCGAATGCGGCAACGCTTGTCCGTCGGGCGAGCATCGTCATCTTCTCGTTGCACACGAGTGTTCGTACGCGCACGGATGATGCAACCGTTACCCCTCGCGCCCTGAAAAATCACATCGGGCGCGAAGGAGGCTGTCATGGGCAACGAGCACCAACATTCCAGGATCGAGGTCACGAGCACCTGCACGAGCTGCGGTGAGGAGCTCGGACGCGGTGAGTTCGACAGGCGCCAGCTCGCGAAGAAGGACGTCGACAAGGAGTCGGCGGCCGCCCTCCCCGAGCGGGATGCGATGTCGCTCGTGAACGCGAACCTTGCCATCCCGATCAATCTCGCGGCCGCGTTGAACGTGCTCTCCGACGGTTCGATCGCTGCGGCCGTTGCGCAACAGACCACGCCTATCGACCAGAGCACCGGTATCACCCCGCCGACCGCTTAGACAGGCGAAAGAAAGGAGTTAGTGATTCATGGCCAAGTCAGCTGAGCTTGAGAAGTCCACCGAGACTGGACACGAGCACGACCGTATCGAGGTCCGCAGCGTGTGCGCGGACTGCGGCAAGGAGCTCGACAAGAAAACGTTCGATCGGCGTGAGCTTTCGAGCAAGGACATGGACAAGGAGTCAGCGGCGGCGCTGCCCGAGCGCGACGCGATGTCGCTCGTCAGCGCCAACGTCGCGGCCCCGATCAACGCGGCGCTCGCGTTGAACGTCCTCTCCGATGGTTCCATCGCGATCGCCCAGGCCACCCAGTACGCGCCGATCAACCAGAGCATTTAGCGGAGCCGTTTGGCTACCGCCGTACGTCAGCACAAAGCGATGGCGGGCCCAGACCGGGCCCGCCATCCACAAGTCGCGGGTATTTCGGATCCTCCCAAGCCCGCGCCGAACCTGCATTTCGCCGGACAGATGAAGGACGGCGCCTTCAAAGGAAAACAGTTCCTCGTCGAGCGCGATGGCCAGTTCATACAGCTGTCCGAGCTACTGCTCCTGACCCTCGCGCACGTCGACGGAAAGCGCAGCCTCGATGAGATCGCCAAGGGCGTCTCGACCAAGGCCTTCCGGCAAGTCACCGCCGATAACGTCCGCGCCCTGCTGGCGAAGCTCGTACCTCTCGGCCTCGTGGCGGGAGCGGACGGCGTCCTCGTGCCGTCGGCACGAGAGCAGGCCGCGCGCTCACCGATGCAGGTGCAGCTCAAGATGGCTGTGATCCCGCCCGCGGCGACGAACGCCATCACTGGATTCTTCAGCGTCCTGTATTTCCCGCCGGTGCTCGTGGCGGTGCTTCTGGCATCCCTGGCCGCGCACGCGTGGCTTTACCTCGTTCACGGAGTAGGCCGAAGCGTCCACGACGTCCTCTATTCGCCCGGACTGATCCTCATCCTGTTCGTGGCATTCGTGCTCTCCGCCGCTTTCCACGAGATCGGCCACGGCGCGGGCCTTCGCCACGGAGGCGGCACCGTGCGCGCAATGGGCGCCGGCCTTTACCTCGTCTATCCCGTCTTCTACACGGACATCACCGATGCGTACCGCCTCGGGCGCGGCGGAAAGCTCCGGACGTCGCTCGGCGGGTTCTACTTCAACCTGATCTTCTCGCTCGGCGTGCTCGGGCTGTACGCGATCACCCATGCCGAGTTCCTGCTCATCGTGATGGCTCTCATCGATCTCGAGATCGTGTACCAGATGCTGCCGTTCGTCCGCATGGACGGTTACTGGATCCTTGCCGATCTCACCGGCATCCCCGATTTCTTCAGCGAGATGGGCGCATTCCTCCGCTCGCTCGTCGGGAAGCGAGAAGGCGAGATCCCTGATCTCAAGCCCTGGGCGAAGACCGTATTCATCGTCTACACGATCGTCGTCGTCCCGCTCATCGCGCTTCTCCTGTTCCTCGCGATAAAGACGTTCCCCACGGTCTTCGCGACCGCTCTCGATTCGGCGTCGAAGCTTGCCACCACCGCGGGGGAGGGACTCTCGCGCGGTGACGGCGTCGCCGTCGCCGCGGCCGTCGTTCAGATCCTGATCCTCGCGCTCCAGGTCCTCGGCCTCGGGGTTCTGGTGTTCACCGTGCTCAAGCGGGTCTTTGTCGGGCTGTGGCGGTGGGGCCGGGGCTCGCCGGCGAAGCGGGTCGCATCGTCGTTCGCCGGCCTCGCGATCCTCGGGCTCCTCGCGATCCTGTGGGCGCCGACGCTCCCGAATGGAGCCCCCGGTCCGCTCTATGCGACCGCGACGACGAATTTCACGCCAATACCCGACACCGCACGCGGAACCCTGGGCGACGCTCTGCCGGCCGCCGATGCGATCGTCCCGCCCGCACTCCGCGAGAACCCGCCGGCGCCGTCGACCGCTCCGGGAGCTTCGCCGAGCGGGGCCCCCGCGAGCTCCCCGAGCGAGGTGCCGAGCAGCTCGACGGTCACCCCATTCTCGACGCCGCCACCCGCGACGGTCGCGCCGACGCCTGCCACCACTCCAGCACCGAGCTCGACTCCGTGAGCGGGTGGCGTCTCGGCTGGGCGGTCACCGCCGCGATCCTGTTCGTAGCCGCCCTGGCCTGCGACGGGACGAGCGCCCCCGGCGGAAGCGCAAGCCCGAGCCCGGCTGCGGCGGGCGCGACGGCCACACCGAAGCCTGACTTCGACGCCGGCGTGATCCTCGAGGAGTTCCCCGAAGGTGCGCCGAGCAACGAGGTCCGACTGCAGAACGGCGAGGACAAGCGATTCATGGCGCGTGCCAGCGTCAGGATGTATCGGCTCAAGGGCGACGACATCGGGCCGAGGAACCTCGCCCTCGCACAGGGCAAGTGCACCGACTGCCAGACGATCGCGGTCGCGATCCAGGTCGTCTTCTACCAGCGCGGCGCGAAGAACGTTCACCCGGAGAACATCGCGATCGCCTCGAACGTCGGCTGCACGCGCTGCATCACGGTCGCGCGTGCGATCCAGTACGTCATCCCGGTCGATGATCTCAAGGCGGATGTTCCGGACGAGGTGAAGAGCCTCGTAAAGGACCTCGACAAAGAGCTGCGGTACTTCGCGTCGCTGAAGTCGATCGATCAGCTCTCGAGCGACGAGGCCGCCGCGCGGCTGGGGCGCATCCTCGATCAGTACGCCGACCTCCAGCAGTACCTGCACGACGTCATGACCAAGCGCACGCAGGACAACGAGGCCGACCCAGCGGACCGGACCGAGAGCTCGCCGAGCCCGGCCGGCAGCCCGGCGCCCGCGTCCCCGAGCGCAACCCCGGAGGCTCCGACGACGTCCGCTCCGACCACGCCCAGTCCCGCACCGACCGCCACGCCCTAGACCGAACCAATCGCGCCTTCAGCCTCTAGTGTGTCGTAGGTGGCGACGCCCTTCCGCGCCCCGACGGCCAGCGACTCTGTGCTGCGGCGCGGCGACTTCATCGCGCCGGTGCTTCACGAGATCCACAAGGTGATCGTCGGCCAGGACTACCTGGTCAATCGCCTCCTCATGGGCATGCTCTGCGGCGGCCACCTGCTCGTCGAAGGGGTTCCCGGGCTCGCCAAGTCTCTTGCCGTGAAGACCCTCGCCGACACGATCGACGCCGATTTCAAGCGCATCCAGTTCACGCCGGACCTGCTACCGGCCGACCTGAACGGGACGATGATCTACAACCCCTCGACCCAGAGCTTCAGCCCCCGCCTGGGCCCGATCTTCACCGATCTCTTGCTCGCCGACGAGATCAACCGCGCGCCCCCCAAAGTGCAGAGCGCACTCCTCGAAGCGATGCAGGAACGCCAGGTGTCGATCGGCGGGCAGACGCATCCGCTCTCCGAGCTCTTCACGGTTCTCGCGACCCAGAACCCGATCGAGCACGAGGGCACGTACCGCCTGCCCGAAGCGCAGGTCGACCGTTTCATGATGAAGGTCGTCATCGGCTATCCGTCGCCAGACCAGGAGCGGGTGATCATGGATCGGAACACGATCGAGGAGCCCGCGATCCCGCGGAGGCTGGCGACCTCCGCGGCCATCCTCGACGCCCGCGCGGCCGTCCGCCTGGTCCACATGGACGATGCGATCAAGGACTACGTGGTCCGTGTGGTCTTCGCGACCCGCGACCCCCAAGGCCCGAAGCTCGCAGACCTCAAGCCGCTCATCGCGTACGGGGTTTCGCCTCGGGCGACGATCTACGTTTCGTTGGCTGCGCGCGCACACGCGTTCCTCGATGGCCGCGACTACGTTCTGCCCGACGACATCAAGGCGGTCGCCCTCGACGTCATGCGACACCGGCTCATCGTCACCTACGAGGCCGAGGCGGAGGAGATCACACCCGAGATCGTCATCGGTCGCGTCCTCGACAACGTAGCGGTTCCGTAGTGACCGCCGCGACGGCGCCGCGGCAAGGGCACGTCCCACCGGAGGTCCTCCGCGTGGTCAAGCAGATCGAGATCAAGGCGCGGATCCTCGCTGACGAGGCCCTCATGGGGACGTACCGCAGCGTGTTCCGCGGATCGGGGCTCGATTTCGAGGAGGTGCGCGAGTACGAGCCCGGCGACGACATCCGCAGCATCGACTGGAACGTCACGGCACGGATGAACACGCCGTACATCAAGAAGTACCGCGAGGAGCGCGAGCTCAACATCTACCTCGCGGTCGACGTCTCCTCGAGCGCGTGGTTCGGCACCGGCAGCCTCTCCAAGCGGGAGCTCGCCGCGGACGTCGCTGCCCTGCTCGCGGTGACCGCCCTCCACAACAACGA